>NZ_AP018365.1:6390000-6760625 GCF_016756395.1 Streptomyces sp. SN-593 | reverse complement strand
GCCGCGACCGGCCAACTCGGCGCGCAGCTCGGTGAAGTTGTAGGTCTCGCCGGAGTAGACCATGGCGACGGTGCCGCCGGGTGCCTCGACGGTCATCGGCTGGCGGCCACCGGGCAGGTCGATGATGGCGAGCCTACGGTGGCCGAGCGCCGCCGGACCGCTGATCCAGGTGCCCCGGTCGTCGGGACCCCGGCAGGACATCGTCTCGGTCATCGCGTCGACCGTCGGCCGCTGCCCGGCCAGGTCACGCTGGTACGAGACCCATCCGGTGATTCCGCACATCCGCTTCTCCGTCCACTCGTCACTCGACCGCTCGTCCACGCGGCACGCAACGCGCTCGCAACACGAATTCATGTGTATTGAGCACCTAAACGGATGGTCGTTCCGGCGCGGCACACCCGTCAACGGCCGCCAGACGGTAGGTGTATGCAGTAAGCAACTTTCGGTCATCATGCGAATGGCCTGCATGAACAAGGCCCGCAGCGCGCAGTGCTCACCCTCCGTCAAAGGCTTGGGCATGACTTTGCCCGGCGTTGGGCCTATCGGAGCGGAACGGTGGAGGGACGGGTTCCGCGACGCACTTCGTATACAGCCCGATCCACGCCAACGGGACGGCCCGCCCCTCGGGAGCGGCTCCCGCCGGGCCGCGGCGAACGGCCGAATACCTCCCACCCCGCTTCCGGCCACGCTGGCCGGTTCGCCGCCCTTGCGGCGGGAGTGACCCCGTGAGGCGGATGTGGCTTCCGCGGCGGCCGCGGACACGGTCCGGGCCCCGCCCTACGGAACGGAGGAGCCGCCTTACGGAACGGAGGAGCCGCCCTACTGAACAGAGGCGCCGTCGCTACCGGGCGGGAGCGCCCTCCGCGCCCTCCGCCCCGCCCGCACCCGCGCACCCGCCGCCCGCTCCGAAGTGCCGCCGGGCCACGGCCTCCGCCAGCTCCGCGTCCCCCGCGGCCACCGCGTCGAGCAGCCCGCAGTGCTCGGCGGCGTCGGCGACCAGCCGGTCCCGGACGGCGACGACGCCGCCCTCCCGGCGCAGCACGGCGGCGGGCCACTGCGTACGGCAGTGCAGCTCGTCCGCGACGGCGACCAGGTGCCGGTTGCCGGACAGCCCCAGCACCGCGCGGTGGAAGGCCCGGTCCGCCTCGGCGTACGCCCCGCTGTCGCCGCGCGCCGCCAGCGCCACCGCCGCGTCGGCGAGCGGTCGCAGCTCCTCCCAGCGGTCGGCGGGCACCGCGCGGGTCAGTTCGAGCACCACCGGGACTTCGAGCAGCGCCCGCACCTGCGCCAGCTCGGCGAGGTCGCGCTCGGTGTGCTCGGCGACGCGGAACCCCCGGTTGGGCAGCACCTCGACGGCACCCTCGCGGGCGAGCAGTTGCATCGCCTCGCGGACCGGGGTGGCGGAGACGCCGTAGCGCGCGGCCAGCTCCGGCGCGGAGTGCACCGAGCCGGGCGCGAGCCGCCCGGAGACGATCGCGGCGCGCAGCCCGTCGAGCACCTGGTCCCGTACGGACAGCCGCTCGGGCACCCGCGCGGGCGGCACCATGGCCGTGGCCGGCTCCACCGTCTCCTGCTCCTCTCCCCCGCCGTCGCCGCGGGCCGATCTCCGCCGTCGCCCCGGATCGCTCCGCTCGGCGCGGCTCCCAGCCGCCCACGGGGCCGCGTCGGCCGGCACCGGAAAAACACCCGAACACGCCCGGGCACGTCCGGCCGCGGACCCGCGACATCCCGTTGACCTGCACTGTTGCGATCCGGCCGCCGGGTGCGCCGGCGCACTCACCCGTCCGGCGTACGGCCGCTAGCGTAAACCCTCCCGGGCGCGGTTAAGGTAAGCCTTACCATGCTTGCGACGAGCGCTTCCTACGCCCGGCTGTCCGCGGTCTTCCCGCAACTGCGGATCACCGCCGCCCCGCCGCCCTCCGGCGCGGGCTGGATCGGCGCGGGCGAGCTCGCGGCGGGCGGCGCCGCGCTGGAGGCGTTCGTGACGCAGACCACGGCGGAGCTGGCCCCGGGCCGCGACCGCCCGCCGCGTCCGGACGTCGCGGCGACCCTCGCCCTGCACCGCTACCTCTGGCCGGCGTGCCTGCTCTTCACGGTGCCGTGGTTCCTGCACGGCAGGGTGCCGCGGCTGCCGGTGGAGGACGTGGCGTTCCAGCCCGCGAGCGGCCGGATCACCGTACGGACCCGGTCGTTCAGCTGCCTTCCGGGCGACCCGGGCGCGGCACTGCCCGGCGCGCGCACCGCGGACCACCCGGCCGCGCTCCGCGACGAGCTGCGAGCGGCGGTCGCCGAGCACGTCGCGCCGGTGCTCGCGGGCTTCGGACCGCTGCTGCGGCGCGGCCGACACGCGCTGTGGGGCATGGTCACCGACGAGATCACCGAGGGGCTCTGGTACGTCGGCCGGCTGTTCGACCAGGAGGAGCGGGCGGTGACCGAACTGGCCGCGCTGCTGCCGGGCGGCATCCACCCCTTCCCGGGCGGTGCGGGTTTCCAGCCGGCTACGGCAGTTGACGGGCCGTCAACCGGCACACCGTGCGCATCCTCCTCGCGCACCCGCCTCACCTGCTGCCTTTACTACACCATCAGTCCCGCGGACACCTGTACCACCTGCCCGAGGCGGCGGGTGGCGGACCGGATCGACCGCCGGGCGTCCGTGGCCTGACCGACCACGCTACGATCTCGCTCAACTAATCCGTTCTGGCACGTGAGTTCGAGCACCCGGGAACCCGTACGCGTGCTCTTGTGCCGTAAGGTCTGCACCCATCCGCACTCTGCACGATGATGTCGGTCGTAAGCAGCCGCAACGGCCCGAGCGCGACGGAAGCGACACGAGGAATCGCATATGAGAATCACGGACATATCGCTGGACTGGATGATCTCGGCCGGTATCGGTCTGGTCGTCCTCGCGGCTTGCGTCTTCGTCTTCCGCAACCGCCGCGCGTCCGGTGACAGCGCCACCCAGGGCGATTCCTGGGAGCGCAGCGAGGAACGCCGGCGCCGCAAGGAAGCGGTCTACGGCAGCGCCTCGTACGTGCTGCTGTTCTGCTGCGCCGCGGTGGCCGCCGCCCTGTCGTTCCACGGCCTGGTCGGCTTCGGTCGGCAGAACCTCGGTCTGACCAACGGCTGGGAGTACCTGGTGCCGTTCGGTCTGGACGGCGCGGCGATGTTCTGCTCGGTGCTGGCGGTCCGCGAGGCCAGCCACGGCGACGCGGCACTCGGTTCGCGCATGCTGGTGTGGATGTTCGCCGGCGCCGCCGCCTGGTTCAACTGGGTGCACGCGCCGCGCGGCGTCGAGCACGCCGGCGCGCCGCAGTTCTTCGCCGGCATGTCGCTGTCGGCCGCGGTGCTCTTCGACCGCGCGCTGAAGCAGACGCGCCGGGCGGCGCTGCGCGAACAGGGCCTGGTGCCGAGGCCGTTGCCGCAGATCCGGATGGTGCGATGGCTGCGTGCCCCGCGCGAGACGTACGGCGCCTGGTCGCTGATGCTGCTGGAGGGCGTGCGCTCGCTGGACGAGGCGGTCGAGGAGGTCCGCGAGGACAAGCGGCAGCGCGAGCAGAACGAGTTGCGCCGCCGCGAGCACGACCGGATGGAGCGCGCGAAGATCAAGGCGCTGACCCGGCAGGGTCGGCCGTGGCCGCGCGGGGGGCGGGGCGGCCGCCAGGTCGAACTGCCCGCCAGCAGCAGCGCGGGCAGCGGCCAGCCCGCTTCGGAGCCTGTAATAGCCCCTTCGGTGGAGCTGCCGGCCGGCGAGCTGCCGGTGCGGGCGCGTCCCGCGCTCCAACCGGTCCGCGAGGGCGCGCCGGCTCCGGCGCCGGCCGTCAACTCCGCGGCGGAGCAGCCGGCTTCGGCGTCCCGGTCGGCGGAGCCCGCGTCCACGCCGGCGTCGAGCCCGAAGACGATCGACCTGATCGCCGAGGACGACACGCTGACGCTGCCCCGGCTGGACTCCCTGGAGCGCAAGTTGGAGGATCTGGAGCGGCAGTTCGGCTGAGCGCCTGAGCGCCTGAGCGTACGAAGTGCGGCACGGTGGCGTGGCTGCCGGACGGACACCGGTCCGCCCGCGGTCACGCCGTCGCCGTTCCGGGGGCGGTGTCGGGCCCGGGCGGGTACCGCGCCCGGGCTGTCGCCGCCTGGTCACCGCGCCGTCGCCGGTCCTGCCGCCGTCGGCCCGCGCCGCCCGTGTCCGCCGCGGGTCCGCGATCGGGTGATCAGGCGGACGGGCCGTCGGACGGAAGGCGGCGAGTCGGTGAGACGGCGAGACGGCGAGACGGCGAGACGGTCAGGCTGCCGGTCGGTCAGCCGGTCAGCCGGTCAAGGCAGCGGTTCGCGGCCTCAGTTCGGATGCGCGCGCAACTCGAACCAGACCTCCTTCCCGCCGGTCGGGCACGGTCGCACGCCCCACGCGTCGGCGAGCGCCTCGACGAGCAGCAGTCCGCGCCCCGAGGTGCCGTGGTCGCCTGCGGGATCGACCTCCCGTCGCCGCGGGCGCGGCAGGCGGGCGACGGTGTCGCGGACCTCGATCCGCAGCCACTGCCCCGCCATGCCGGCGCGCAGCGCCTCCGGCGAGAGCGTCGCGGTCAGCACGGCGCCGCCGCAGGTGTGCTGGAGTGCGTTGGTGAGAAGTTCGGTGGCCAGTAGTTCCGTCGTGTCCACCAGTGCGGAGACGCCCCACTCCCGCAGGTTGTCCCGAAGGACCCTGCGGGTCTCGGCGACCGCGGGCAGATCCGCCCGCCGTACCGCGCGCCGCAACCGGTACCCCGTGATGTTCGTCCTGCTTCCCCCGTTCGGGCCGCCTGTTCGTTCCCCTGTCGATAGGAATGCCCACCACGACTGCGTCCACTCATCCCAGGGTTCGGCTCAGCGCGAACCTTCCGCGCCGGCCTCCCGCGCGGCCCTCCCGACCCGGCGCGAAGCGCCCTACGGGCGGGGGACGTTGCGCAGGTTGGCGCGGGCGAGCTGGACCATCTTGCCGACACCGCCGTCCAGGACGGTCCGGCCCATCGACAGCGCGAACCCGCCGATCTGCTCGCCGGTGATCTTCGGCGGGATGGACAGCGCGTGCGGGTCGGTCACGACGTCGACCAGCGCCGGCCCCTTGTGCCGGAAGGCGTCCTTGAGGGCGCCGCGCAGGTCCTTGGGCCGCTCCACCCGGACCCCGTGGGCGCCCGCGGCCCGCGCGATGGCGGCGAAGTCCGGGTTGTGGTTGGTGGTGCCGTAGGCCGGCAGGCCCTCGACCATCATCTCCAACTCCACCATGCCGAGGGAGGAGTTGTTGAACAGCACCACCTTCACCGGCAGGTCGTACTGCACGAGGGTGAGGAAGTCGCCCATCAGCATGCTGAACCCGCCGTCGCCCGACATCGAGACCACCTGGCGCTTCAGGTCCAGGAACTGCGCCCCGATCGCCTGCGGCAGCGCGTTGGCCATCGACCCGTGCGAGAAGGAGCCGATCACCCGCCGCCGGCCGTTGGGCGTCAGATAGCGCGCCGCCCACACGTTGCACATCCCGGTGTCCACGGTGAACACCGCGTCGTCGGCGGCCACCTCGTCCAGCACCGAGGCGACGTACTCCGGATGGATCGGCACGTGCTTGTCCACCTTGCGGGTGTACGCCTTCACGACGCCCTCCAGCGCGTCGCTGTGCTTCTTCAGCATCCGGTCCAGGAAGGCGCGGTCCTTCTTCTCCCGCACCCTCGGCGTCAGGCAGCGCAGCGTCTCGCCCGCGTCCCCCCACACCGCGAGGTCCAACTTCGACCGGCGGCCCAGGTGTTCGGGCCGCACGTCGACCTGCACGAGGGTCACGTCGTCGGGCAGGAAGGCGTTGTACGGGAAGTCCGTGCCCAGCAGGATCAGCAGGTCGCACTCGTGCATGGCCTCGTACGCGGCGCCGTAGCCGAGCAGCCCGCTCATGCCGACGTCGAAGGGGTTGTCGTACTGCACCCACTCCTTGCCGCGCAGCGCGTGCCCGACCGGTGACTTGACCTTCTGGGCGAACTCCATCAGCTCGTCGTGCGCGCCCGCGGTGCCGCTGCCGCAGAAGAGGGTGACCCGCTGGGCGCGGTCCACCAGCCGGGCCAACTGGTCGATCTCCGCGTCCCCCGGGCGGATCGCCGGGCGGCTGGTGACCAGCGCGTGCTCCTCGGTGCGCTGCGGTGCCTGCTGCGCCGCGATGTCACCGGGCAGGCTGATCACGGACACCCCGCCCTGGCCGACCGCGTGCTGGATCGCGGTCTGGAGCACCCGGGGCATCTGGGCGGCGTTCGAGACCAGCTCGCTGTAGTGGCTGCACTCCTGGAAGAGCCGGTCGGGGTGGGTCTCCTGGAAGTAGGTGGTGCCGATCTCGCTGCTCGGGATGTGCGAGGCGAGCGCCAGTACCGGCGCCATCGAGCGGTGCGCGTCGTACAGCCCGTTGATCAGGTGCAGGTTGCCCGGCCCGCAGGAGCCGGCGCAGGCCGCCAGCCGCCCGGTGAGCTGCGCCTCCGCGCCGGCCGCGAAGGCCGCGGCCTCCTCGTGGCGCACGTGCACCCAGTCGACGGCGCGGTTGCGGCGCACCGCGTCCACCACGGGGTTCAGGCTGTCGCCGACCACCCCGTACAGGCGCCGCACCCCCGCCCGCGCCAGGATGTCGACGAACTGCTCGGCCACCGTCTGCTTCGCCATGGTGACCATCTCCCCACGGATGGGGCGATCACGCATCCCAGACGGTCACCACCGTGCGGTCGTCGGCGTAGCCCTTGACGCGGGTCTGGGCGTCCGCGAGGTACGCCGCCAGGCCCGGTGCGCGGCCTCGGCCCCAGCGCCCGGCCAGGTGGGCGGCGAGTTCGGGTTCGCCGCGCAGCGGCTCGGCCAGGCCCGCGCTGCACATCAGCAGCGCGTCACCCGGCTGGGCGACGGTGGCCCGGAACCGGAACGGGGCGGACGTCTCCTCGGGATCGGCGTCGAGGTCCTGCCAGGCGCCCTCGCGGATGCGGAAGAGGCCGCCCTCCCCCACCCCGAAGAACAGCCGGACGCGGCACTCGGGATCGACCGGCAGCAGCAGGCAGCGCACCGAGGCGGTGTACGCGCCCTCGTCCAGGCCCAGGTCCTCGCCGCGGGCGCGCAGCCGGCCGTAGCAGCGGTCGGTCAGCCGGTGCAGCCCGGACTTCAGGGAGCCCCTGCGGGCGGCCCGCAGGTCGTCGGCGAGACGGGCCCGGCTGCGGCCGACCGCGCCGGCGATCCACCGCACCGCGTCCTGCGCCGCACGGTGCGCGTCGTCGGCGCCCCGCGCGCCGCTGGCCATCGCCACCAGCAGCAGCCCGTCGTCCCCGGTGCCGAACCGCGCGGTCAGCAGCGCGTCCCGGCGCGGCTGGCCGCGGTAGCGGGCGGAGTCGCCGCGCACGGCCGCGGTACGCAGCGTCAGCGCGCCGTAGGCGGCCCCGTCCAGCACGGTGTCCGGGACCAGCGCGTCCAGCCCGTCCGGGTCCGCCTCGGGCCAGGCGGTCGGCTCGGCGGCGTAGGTCGGCGGGCCGCCGCCGACCACGCCCACCTCCGTGCCGCCCTCGTCCACCACCTGCACCGGCCCGGCCGCGGGCACCCATCCGGGCGGCAGCTCCGGCGCCCACCGCACCTCGCCCTCGCCGAACACGGTCTCCCCGGGGGGCGGCGGCGCCGCGGGGTCCGGGGCGGGTGCGGGGGCCGGAGCGGCCGCGGCGGTGGGTCGGGCGGGCGGCTCGGAGAACGCGGCGGGCGGCGGGCCCGGCTCCCCGCCACGGTCCGCGTACGGCGACGGCTGCGCCGCCGGGCGGCCTCCGGGACCCGCGTGCCCGGCCGGTCCGGCGGCACCCTCGCCGCCGGACACGCCGTCGACGACGGTCGGCGGCCCCGCGGGCGCGGGCGGCTCGGCCGCCGACTCCTCCTCCGACGCGGGCGGCACCGTGGCCGGGTCGTCGACCGGGCCCGCTTCAGCAGGCGTTGGAGTCGCCCCGCGCGCGGGGGGTGCGTCCCGCCGCGCGTCCTGATCCGCGACCTGATCCGCGACCTGATCGCCGGGGGCGTCCGCGGTCGGCGGCACCGGCGCCCCCCCGGCGGCGGCCCCGGAGGACCCGGCACGCCGAACGGCCGGATCCTCGACCAGATCCACGTACGGCGAACCCGCCACCGGACCCGCACCGGGTTCCGCGTGCGCGCTGCCCGACGCCTCGACGGGCGCATCCGCTCCGGGCGCCTCCGCCTCCTCGCGGGCGGAGGCCGCCGCGCGCCGGGCGGCCGGATCGGCGACCAGGTCCGTGTAGGGGGACTCCGGAGCCGGCGCGGACGGCACGGGCGGCACGGGCGGCTCGGGGGGCCGGGACCGCCGTGCGGCCGGATCGTGGCCGCGCTCCGCGTGCCCCACGGGATCGGACGGCGCGGGTGAGCCACCCGTGGAGCCGCCAACGGGTCCCTCTGGTACGGGCGTTGACGGCTGCGCGCGCGGAGCCGAACGCGGAGGCCCGTCCGGGTAGGTGGGTGCCGGGCGCCGCGCGGCCGGATCGGCGACCAGGTCGGTGTACGGCGATGCCGGAGCGGGCGCCGGCGGTTCGGACACCGCGTCGTCAGCGGGCTCCACGGGCCGCGCGATCGGCTGCTCCTCTTCCGGGGCGTCGGCCGGCGGGGCCGCCTGCGCTCCGGGCTGCTCGGACTGCTCGCGCTGCTCGGGTGGGCGCGGCGGCCGGGGCGGCGGCTGCGGCGCGTCCGGCCGCGGCGGGAGCCCGGACGACCAGCCCTCGGCCGCGGGCGGGGCGCTGGGCGCGGACGGGGCGGACGGCGGCGGTGCCGCGCGGCGCGGGGTGACCCAGGCGTCCCAGGGCGTCGCGGGCGGCGGGGCGTACGTGTCCGCGACGCGCGGGTCGGGCGCGTGACGCGGGTGGGGCCCCGCGTCCGGCGCGAGGTCCGGCCCGGACGCGGACGCGGGGCCCCTCTCGGGCTCGGGCGCGGGGGTCTCGGCGGACGCGGGCGCGGGGGCCTCGGGGGGCGCGGACGCGGGGGGCTCGGGCGAGGGGGCCTCCGTGGATGCCTCGGAGGGCTCGGGGGGTTCGGAGGCGGGGGCCGACGGGGCCGGACGTGCGGGCGGCGCGGCGGGTACGGGCGGGGCCGGGGGCCGGGGCGGCGCCGGGGCGTACGGGCCCGCGGGGCCGCCCGGGTCCTGGGCCGCACCGGGTCCGGCGGGCTCCGCGGGGCGCGCGGTCGCCACGTCCGGCTCGGCCCGCGGCCGCGGCGCCGCCGCCTCCTCCCGGTCCGAGGGGGCCGGCGGAACGGCCGGGGCAGGCGGAACCGGCGGCTCGGCGTCGCGCGGCTCCTCCACCCACTCGGCGTCGCGCGGCTCCCCGACGGGCCCCGCGCCCCTTCCGGTGCCGGGCTCCCCGACAGGCTCCGCGCCCCTTCCGGCGACGGGCTCGGCGGCAGGCTCCGAGCCGCGTGCCGGCGCCAACTCCTCCTCAGGCCGCCGCTGTTCCGGCGCCCTGGCCGGCTCCGCGAAGGTCGGTGCGGCCGCCCACGGGTCCCAGGACGGCGGGACCGCGGACTCCTCCCGGCGCGGCGCCGGCGCAGCCGGGGGCGGGGACGGCGGGTGGCTCGGCCGCTGCCAGGACGGCGGAGGGGGCGGCGGGGTCGGCCGCCGCAACCGCAGCGTCTCGGTCCGGGGTGGAGGCGGCGGCGTCATCGCGTTGAGCGCCGAGTCGAAGTGCGCGTCGAGGGAGTCGTTCCCGGCGCCCGATGCGTTGGCGGCGGCCCCCTCGTCGTACAACTGCCGCCACCAGTCGTCCTCTTGGCTGCCGCGTTCGTCGCCCTGCTGGCTCATGCCCCTATTGTCCACCGCCTGACGGACCGGGAAACGCGAAACGCCGGGTCGGACCGGCCCCCACGGTCGTGCCGCCCAGGCGCGGCGCGGCCGTGGGGGCCCCCGCGTATGACACCCGCTGCGATGTGGATCACAGTGGCCGAGGGCACCCGCGGGAGGGGAGGATGTCCACGGCGGGAAACCGCCGCGGCTCATTCCCGCCATGCCGTCCCCACTGCCGGCACCACGCACCAACCCACCCCGAGGGGCCCTCGTTGCTCGGTGCCATCGGCCTCGACGAGGCACAGGAATCGGCGTACCGCGCACTGGTCGCGCTCGGCGCCGCGGAACTCGGCGAGCTGGCCGACCGGTTGGCGGTCACGGAGGAGGACGCGGCCCGGTTGCTGCGCCGGTTGGAGGGGCACGGCCTCGTGGCCCAGTCCTCCGCCCGGCCCGGTCGGTGGGTGGTGGCGCCGCCCGCGGTCGCGCTGTCCGCGCTGCTGACCAGCCGCCGGCACGCCCTGGAGCAGGCCGAGTTGGCCGCGGCCGTGCTCGCCGCGGAGTTCCGTTCCGAGGCGGCGGAACCCGCCGTGCACGACCTCGTCGAGGTGGTGACCGGCGCGGGCGCGGTGGCGCAGCGCTTCCTCCAGCTCCAGTTCGGCGCCGAGTCGGAGGTGTGCGCGCTGGTCACCGGCCAGCCGGTCGCGGTCAGCGGCGCGGACAACGACGCCGAGGCCGACGCCGCGCGGCGCGGGGTGGTGTACCGCGTCGTGCTGGAGCGGGACGCGGTCACCGGGCAGAGCGGACTCACCGAGCTGGCCGCCGCGCTCGACCGCGACGAGCAGGTGCGGGTGGTGCCCCGGGTACCGACCAAGCTGGTGGTGGCCGACCGGACGCTCGCGATGGTGCCGCTGGGCCGCCGCGCCGAGCCCGCCGCGCTGGTGGTGCACGCCAGCGGTCTGCTGGAAGCGCTCATGGAGCTGTTCGAGGGGGTGTGGCGGCAGGCCATGCCGCTGCGCCTGGAGCCCGGCGGCATCCTCGCCGAGGACCGGGACGGCCAGCCCGACGGCACCGACCTGCGTATCCTCTCGCTGCTGCTGGCCGGCCTGACCGACACCTCCACCGCCAAGCAGCTCGACCTCGGGCTGCGCACGGTGCAGCGCCGGGTGAAGCGGCTGATGGAGATCGCGGGGGTGAGCACCCGCCTCCAACTGGGCTGGCACGCGTACGAACGCGGCTGGATCGCCCGCGACGGGGCGCGGGCCGCCCCCGGGGGGCCCTCCGGCCCGGGACCGGCCGGTCGGCCCCGCACGGACACGTCCTGATCTTGACGCCCCGATCGCGCCCCGGCGTACCGTTCCGTGTCGTCGGCAGCGCGTGACCGGGCGGTCACGCACCCGTTCGGGGGGACGCGATCCGGTAACACCGGTGCGCCGGGCGCGTCGCCGGACGGCGGACGCGCCCGGAATCCGGCAGGGTGGCTCTCATGGGGACCGCACAGTTGTGCCTGATCGGCGCGGTGATGCTGCTGGGCGTCATCGGCGTGACGGCCCCCGGCGTACCCGGGACGCTGCTGTGCTGGGCCGCGGTGCTGTGGTGGGCCACCTCCCAGCACACCACCCTGACCTGGGGCGTCCTCGCCGGGGCCACCGGGCTGCTGGCGGTCGCCCAGGTGGTGCTGTGGCTGATGCCGTCCCGGCGGATCCGCGACTCCGGCGTCGAGTGGAGCACGGTGATGACGGCGAGCGGGGTGGCCGTCGCCGGCTTCTTCCTGATCCCGGTGCTGGGCGCGCCGCTGGGCTTCACGGGGACCGTCTACGTGCACGAACGGGTCCGGCTCGGCGGGCACCGCGCCGCCTGGACGGCGACCCGCCGGGTGATGCGGACGGTGGGCGGGTCCGTCCTGGTGGAGCTGATGGCGTGCCTGGTCGTCACCGGCGCGTGGGTGGGCGCGGTGATCGCGGGGTAGGTCCGGCGGGCGGCACGCGCCCGGCCCGGGTCAGACCGCGGGACCCTCCACACCCCAGCTTATGATCTTGTACGGGTGGATGCGGATCAGCTCCGGGCTCATGTGCTCGCCGTAGCCGTGCGGACCCTCGACCTGCTCGGCGGTGCCGCGGATCTCGACACCGCGTGCGGTGCGCGGGTCGCCCGGGCGGGACATGTCGTCCACCACGAGCGACACGTTCGGGTTGGCGGCGACATTGCGCCACTTCTTCGTGGTGCCCATCGCGAAGCCGCCGATGTCCACGGCCCCGTCCTCCCGGAGGAAGAAGCCCACCGGGTTCGCCTGCGGGCGGCCCTCGGCGTCGACGGTGGCCAGCCGGGCGAGGAACTGCCCGCGCAGGTAGTCCAGCTCGGCCTCGTTGAGTTCGGTCCGCGCGCTCCTGGTCGTCATACGGCCATCCTCCCGCCGTCCTCGGACCCCGGCATCCGCCGCGCGGCGGAAGGACCCCGGCCGAAGGGACCGGGCCCATGGTCCCGGTCCCGCCCTCGCGGCTGAGCGGCCCCTCCGGCCGGGCCCCCGGCTCTCCCCTTGCACCCGGCCCGGCCCTGCGCCGACTCCCCGCCGACCCGCACATGCCACTTCACATATGCCCCGTCCGTCCGCGGCCGCCCGCCCGTGCGGCCGCACCGTACCGGCCGGTCGGCGTCCGGCCTGGGGACACACCGGCAGAGAGCGCTCTCACACGGCCCCGCCGACCCGATACGCTGTCCGTGGCGAAATGGTCCGGAAGTTTTCGTTATCCGCGCGTGAAGGAGCCCTCCGTTGTCCGACCCGAGCTTCGCGCCCCGCCCCACCCTGGAGGCCGTGGCCGCACGCGCCGGGGTGTCCAGGGCGACCGCCTCCCGCGTGGTCAACGGCAGCGAGGGGGTCCGCGCGCCCCTGGCCGAGCGGGTCCGGCGGGCGGTCGACGAGTTGGGCTACGTGCCCAACCAGGCCGCCCGGGCGCTGGTGACGCGGCGGAACGACGCGATCGCGGTGGTCGTGGCCGAGCCGGAGACCCGGTTCTTCTCCGATCCGTTCTTCGCCCAGCAGGTGCGCGGCATCAGCAAGGAACTCACCGCGCACGACAACCAGTTGGTGCTGCTGCTCACCGAGGGCGCCGACGACTACGCCCGGGTGGGCCGGTACCTGGGCGGCGGCCACGTCGACGGTGCGCTGATCTTCTCGCTGCACGACGACGACACGCTGCCCACGATGGCCCGCCGGGCCGGGGTGCCGACGGTGATAGGCGGCCGCCCCGACTGGTCCGACAGCGACACCCTCTACGTCGACTGCGACAACCGCGGCGGCGCGCGCGACGCGGTCCGCCACCTGCTGGACCTGGGTTGCCGGCGGATCGGCCACATCGCCGGCCCGCTCGACCAGACCTCCTCGGTGGACCGGCTGGACGGCTTCCGCGACGCGCTGCCGGGCATCGACCCGCGGCTGATCGCGGAGGGCGACTTCACCCCCGACGGGGGCTCCCGGGCGATGGCCCGGCTGCTGGCCGACTTCCCCGACCTGGACGGGGTGTTCGCGGCGTCCGACGTGATGGCCTCGGGCGCGCTGAGGCTGCTGCGCACCCGGGGCCGACGGGTGCCGGAGGACGTGGCGGTGGTCGGTTTCGACGACATCGTGTCGGTCGCCGAGTGGACCGACCCGCCGCTGACCACGATCCGGCAGGACATCGAGGAGATGGGCCGGATGATGGCGCGGCTGCTGCTGCGCAGGATCGAGGCGGGCGGCGCGGAGGCGGACCGGCCGGCGCTCTCGTCGATCGTGACGCGGACGCAGTTGGTGGTGCGCGCGTCGGCGTGACCCGGTTGCCGCCTTCCGGGGGAGGCGCGGCCCCGCCGGAACCCGCGCGTGCCCCGTCGCGTGACCGCCCCGCCCACCCGTCAGTTCGCCCCGGTGCGCCCGCACTTGCTCCTCCGGCCCACCGTCGTCTCGACGTCGGCCGCCAACGGGTCCGTCAGGGCCCCTCGTTGGGAAGTGGGTTGAACCCGCCCCGCAACGGGAACGTCACGATCAGGCAGCGAACGTGACGATGCGGTGAAGGCCGCGCGGATGTGAGGAGGCCATGGCATGGCCTACAGCGTCATTCTCGGGATCGTGATCGTGGCACTCGTCGTCGCCCTGATCATCGGTTCGTTCTGGAGCGAGGGCAGTCCGATCGGGATCCGGCGCCGCCACGGTCGTCGTGGCGGCGCCGGATGAGCGGCGCGTCGGGCTGAGCCGGCGGGCGGCCCCGACCGCCGTCAGTAGACGCGGCGGTGGCCGCCGCCCCCGCCGCGCTTGCGCTCGTACATCTCCCGGCCGGCCGCCGAGCGCTGCTTCCACTCGCGGCGCATCTCGGCGCGCAGCCGCTGGTCGGTGCGCGAGGCGATCCAGGCGTTCTCGCGCAGCAGCTTGCGGTAGCTGTCGAGGCGGCGCTGCGGGAGGGTGCCGTCGTCCAGTGCGGCGAGCACCGCGCAGCCCGGCTCGGCGTGGTGCGCGCAGTCCGGGAAGCGGCAGTCCTCGGCCAGTTCCTCGATCTCGGCGAACACCTGGCCGAGCCCGGTCCCGGCGTCCCAGAGCCCGACGCCGCGCAGCCCCGGGGTGTCGATGAGCACCCCGCCTCCGGCCAGCGGCACCATGTCGCGGGTGGTCGTGGTGTGCCGGCCCTTGCCGTCGGCGTCCCTGGTGGCCTGCACTTCCTGCACGGACACCCCGGCCAGCGCGTTGGTCAGCGTCGACTTGCCCGCGCCGGACTGACCGAGCAGCACCGTGCTGGCTCCGGCGAGCAACGCGCCGAGCTCGTCGAGCCCTTCACCGCTCTCGGCGCTGGCCACCACCACCCGCACCCCGGGCGCGGCGGCCTGCGCGTCGGCGAGCAGGTGGGTGGTGTCGGGCACCAGGTCGGCCTTGGTGAGCACGACCAGCGGCTGGGCGCCGCTCTCCCAGGCCAGGGAGACGAAGCGTTCCAACCGGCCCAGGTCCAGTTCGAGGGCGAGCGAGACGCAGACCGCGACATGTTCCAGGTTCGCGGCGAGCACCTGCCCCTCGGACCGCTTCGACGACGTGGACCGCACGAACCGGGACCGCCGCGGCAGCAACTCCCGCACAAAGCGAGGGTCGTGACCGGCGGGATCGAGCGCGGCCCAATCCCCCGTGCACACCACCCGCATCGGGTCCCGGGGCACCACGAACTCGGTGTCCGCCCGGACCACACCCTCGGGCGTGAACACGTCGCACAGCCCGCGGTCCACCCGCACCACCCGCCCGGGCACCAACCCGCGCCCGGCGTACGGCACGAACTCCGCCTCCCACACGTCGTCCCACCCATAGGGCACGAGGGCATGCGAGGAAGCATCACGAAAAGAGAAAGACAAGGGAAACCCTTCGAACAGGGCCCCGGCACACGCGCCCCACAGGCGCGGCGAACAGCAGGAAGGTCAGCCGGAGACCACAGAGGTGAACTGCACGAACAGCCGAATGCGGGCAACGCCCCTCACAAAAACAGCCATCGGGTCACACCTCCCAGGTCACACACACGACCGACGCGGCCACCCCACAGGGCGCCGCTCTCTGCCAACCCCCGCACCGTAGCCCCTCCCCGACCGCCCCGCCACCGAATTACGCGCCCTGCTTACGCAGCGAGGCCCATGCGCTCCGGCCCCACGCCCCCTTCCACAACGAGCACGTCGATCCGGGGCCTGAGGTAACTCGCTCCCACGCCCGAGCAGGTCCTGAACCGCACCACCTCCAACCGCAGCGCACACCGCGCCTCACCCGCCCGACACTCAGCGGACCTCACCAGAGCTTCGACCTGCTCACCGAAATCCCACGAGGACGACCGCACCTCGAACCAGCCCAGCCCTGGTGCCTCCGCCAGCCGAAACCGGACCCGGACATCCAACCTCCCGCGCCCCACCACCCCAGCACGCCGACACTCACCCAACCGCCCACCAACAGCTTCACGCCGAACCGGCACCCCTCCCCCGCCCCAGCCAAAACCGATGTCCACACCAGCCGTGAAGTCCACCCACACAGGCACCGACACGCCGCCGGACACCACCTCGTACCCACCCGCCCCTCCCCGACCCGGCACCGGCGCCACCACCGTCCCACCGAGCGCCGCACCAACCTCCTCGGCCAACGACATGTCCTCACCCGTCACATGCCACACCGCCTGCGCAACCGGCCTTCCACACACCTGACCACTGACATGGAACGCCCCGACCGGCTGATCACCCGCCGAGAACCCGCAAGGCCCCTCACTGCGTCGCCTACGGACACCTTCTGCCATCACAGCCTCCAACCCAGGTATGGGAAGCCGATGGTGTTCCGGAAGCACCGACTCGGCACCGCCGGGATCACGATGTATGCAGGCAGGCCCTCGCACCTCCACCAGCCGCGAAACGCACCGCTCGAACCTCACGAGCCCCTGAAGAACAAGGCGTCGCTCGCGCCCACAGCGTCCCTGCGGGCCGAACTCTCCGGCTCGGTGAGTCCACCGGCCACAGCACTCCGAAGGCCGTAGATGGCGCACGGTCGACGTGGAGACGGCCGACAACGAGGCCATCCGGAATCGCGCCAAGCGAAGGCTGGGCCCGCCGGCACCCAGGAGATCGTCCCCGACGCCGACGCCGACCTCCACCACGTCCGCCACCGAACCGGACGACGCGAACATGCGCTTCCTACCGGCCGCCGACGCGATCAGCATGCTCTTCAAGGAGACCGCCCACGGCGGCCTCGCCGTCAACGTCATCGAGTGCTGAACCCGTAGGCCCTGACCTGCGGGTTCCCGTCTTTCAGCTCTGTCGGGCCTTCCGTTCTTGTACGTCGGAAAACCCCTCGGAAGTCCCTCCGACAGAGCCGAAAGTCCCTGAAAAATCCCCGGGATCGAGAGTCCTCCGGGCAGCACCAGCAGGAGCAACAGCGCCGAGGCTCCGCGGCCGGCCGAACCCGATGCCGGAGCGAACCCCGGAGCAAGTCCCACCGGCTACCGAGGACGCAACCATCCAACCCCTACGGAGCAGTGTGGCACCGGACGCCACTCCAGCGGACGTGACCCCTTCAGCAAAGTTCCCGCCCCTCGCCGAACGGCCGCCTGGAACACCCACCCGCAACCGCACCGCGATTCGACGGAGACAAAACTGCCTGCCGCCGATGCCTACAAGTGACTCTCCGTCCGTACCGCTTGCCCATTCTGGCCACGTGCTGCCACACAGCGCCGCCACCACACAGAGCCCTGGGCAATACCGCTGGCCCTTCTGTCAGACTGACCACGTGAAGGAACCCTGGGCGACCCAAGGAATTGCAAAGCCCTCCGGAAACCGCAGGTCGTGAAGGGTTCTCCCCGCGCGAGCGGGGGTGGTCCGGTGGCGAAGCCCGTCGTTTTGGACACCGGGCCGTTCTCCCCGCGCGAGCGGGGGTGGTCCGGAACGGTCACCATCTCCCTGCCGGACCTGGGCGTTCTCCCCGCGCGAGCGGGGGTGGTCCGTGACGTATGACCCCCACCCTGACCCTGGCGCGGTTCTCCCCGCGCGAGCGGGGGTGGTCCGCCCCCGGCCGGATGCCGGGGGCTTTCGTGATCGTTCTCCCCGCGCGAGCGGGGGTGGTCCGGACAACCCCCGCCTGCTGGTCAACAGCGAGGCGTTCTCCCCGCGCGAGCGGGGGTGGTCCCCGTAGACACCCTGAGGAGTCCGTATGTCGCTCGAGTTCTCCCCGCGCGAGCGGGGGTGGTCCGCCAACCTGCTGGCAGCAGGCCTGGTGCGCACAGTTCTCCCCGCGCGAGCGGGGGTGGTCCGGCGCCGCCGGTGATGTCGGCGTAGGTGGAGTCGTTCTCCCCGCGCGAGCGGGGGTGGTCCGATCCCCTTCTCGGCGGGGTCGATGTAGTGGCAGTTCTCCCCGCGCGAGCGGGGGTGGTCCGTGAGGGCGTGGAGACCCGGCGAGGCCGTGACGGTTCTCCCCGCGCAAGCGGGGGTGGTCCGGTGCGAGGGCATGGTGCCGATCACCGCGTTCGTTCTCCCCGCGCGAGCAGGGGTGGTCCGCGCTCGAACTGACCGGCGTCCCGTACGTGATCGTTCTCCCCGCGCGAGCGGGGGCGGTCCGTTCCGCAGGCACCCGGTCGTGCTGTGGATGCTGTTCTCCCCGCGCAAACGGGGGTGGTCCGCAGCACCGCCGGACCGAGCAGCGCGAGGCATGGTTCTCCCCGCGCGAGCGGGGGTGGTCCGATCCCGGGTTCTGGCTCAGGTTGTGTGGTTCGGCCACGCTGAGTGAGTGGATCAGTCCGCGGTTGGCCGATCCCGGTGGCGAGAACAAGCCCCGGGTTGGTCACCCGCTTCGGCTGCAGACCTCTTGCTAAGGAACTGCTTCGCTGCCTCAACCGCTTCCCCGTTGAGTTCCTCGATGGAGACTCCCCAGCTCTCCTCCCAGCCGTCTAGGTTGTGCGCGCAGTGCACAAGGGGTTCTAGCTCTTCGGGATAGCCGAGGTCGTAGGCAATGTCTGCCCAGATGAGGTGAGTGCCGGCGGTGGGATCCAGGGTTCCGTCGGCGATCCGACCGGCGATCCAGTAGGCCATCTCCCACTTTGCGGCCTGAGGGTCCGCGGGCGGGTGAAAGAGCAGTCCCAGTTCCTCCAGTACTTGGTCGAAGAGCTCTGGCGCTTCGGGCTCTTCGCTCCGAAGGAGTCCAGCCAGCATGGCAAGGGACGGGCTTTCGACCCCTGCTATCAGTGCGTCCAGGCCTGCCTGAATGAGCCGATCGGACCCGACATGCCTGCCGAATGCCCTCTCGCGCGCGATGTGTCTGAGCTGATTGAGGGCGTCGTCGCTGGTCATCAAAGTCTTCTCCGTCGGCATCTGGGAGGGGAAGGCTGACACATCCGCCGACGCCGCTGCCATCGAGTTCCTCCCGTCGGTGATCAGGACATGAGGACGCGCTTCCGCAGGAGGGCGAAGCCCGCCCGGCCGAACATCCGGCACTTGAGCATCTTGATCCGGTTGACGTGGCCTTCGATGACGCCGGAGCTCCACGGCAGGGTCAGGCCGGCGATGACGGCGTCGCGGTCTTGGTCGATGCCTGCGGCGAGGGTGTGGAGGCTGGGCAGGTCGTCCTGCCGAACGGCGTCATTTAGTCCGGCAGGCGCTCGCCTTGGCGCTCGGTGAGCATTCCCGCGAAGGAGCGGACATGCCTGATGAGGGCGTCCGGTTCGGGGCAGTAGGCCCGGACGGTTTTGAGTTGGAGCCGTACGGACTCGGTGAGGGTGTCCGGGTGGCGGAGGATCCGTCCGTACCGCTTGCTCATTCTGGCCACGTGCTGCCACACGGCGCCGCCACCACACAAAGCCCTGGGCGATACCGCTGGCCCTTCTGTCAGACTGACCACGTGAAGGAACCCTGGGCGACCCAAGGAATTGCAAAACCCTCCGGAAACCGCAGGTCATGAAGGGTTCTCCCCGCGCGAGCGGGGGTGGTCCCTGCTGGGAGCACCTCGCCGAGAACACCGTCGAGTTCTCCCCGCGCGAGCGGGGGTGGTCCTCAGCCCGGGCAACCGTGCCCCGCCGCGCTGCCGTTCTCCCCGCGCGAGCGGGGGTGGTCCGCAGCGGACACGCGAAGACTCCGCGACGGCAGGGTTCTCCCCGCGCGAGCGGGGGTGGTCCGTCCCCGCGTGGCGGCCGGCGGACGGGCCGCTGGTTCTCCCCGCGCGAGCGGGGGTGGTCCACTCCCCGCCGACCGCGAGCAGCAGCTCGCCGCGTTCTCCCCGCGCGAGCGGGGGTGGTCCCCGCATCCGCTCCGGCCAGCAGACGCGCTCCTCGTTCTCCCCGCGCGAGCGGGGGTGGTCCGCTTCACATGTACAGCGGGTGCGCTAGGGGAGGGTTCTCCCCGCGCGAGCGGGGGTGGTCCGCCGTGCAGCGCGGCGGCGGCCCACGCGCGGGCGTTCTCCCCGCGCGAGCGGGGGTGGTCCGGCCGCTTCGACCCCCTCTTCGAGTGTTGTGGAGTTCTCCCCGCGCGAGCGGGGGTGGTCCGCCGCTGTTGAGGTGGGCGGCGCACGTCATGACGTTCTCCCCGCGCGAGCGGGGGTGGTCCGAGGGATAGGCGTGAGCGAGTCGAAGACGGAGGGTTCTCCCCGCGCGAGCGGGGGTGGTCCGAGCTTCGTGGCCCCCACCATCCCCGCAGTCAGGTTCTCCCCGCGCGAGCGGGGGTGGTCCGGTCACCCAGTCCCAGACCTGCGGGAAGCGCGCGTTCTCCCCGCACAAGCGGGGGTGGTCCGGACGGCGTGAAAATGCCATCGCTCCGTAGTACTTTCCGCGCGAGCGGGGGTGGTCCGCTGGCACCCGCGTAGCCGGCCTGGCGGACGGCGTTCTCCCCGCGCGAGCGGGGGTGGTCCGACAAGCAGGACACGGACGTTCACGGTCTCGGGGTTCTCCCCGCGCGAGCGGGGGTCCGGCCCGGCCCTTCAGCACGAGCCAGGCGCCGCAGTTCTCCCCGCGCGAGCGGGGGTGGTCCGGGACTCCCCCACCGAATTACCCGCCCGCCAGGGGCCCCGGTCGGGGCGCCCGGCGGGTCCTGCGCCCGCTCGGCACCGCCGTTTGCGTTCGAGCGCGCTCACACCCCTACCGTCCCGGGTATGGAAGACGACGACGCCCTGCGGCAGGCCCTGCGCCTGGCCGTGGATCCCCCGGGCGGGGTGTCCGCCGAGGCACTGCGCGAGCTGGCCCGCGACGACGACGCGACCGAGTGGGACATCGCGACCACCGCCGAGCACCTCGGGGTCAACCCGCACACGCTGCGGTACTACGAGCGGATCGGTCTGGTCCGCGTTCCCCGGGACGCGGCCGGGCACCGGCGCTATGACGCCCCGGCGGTCCGCCGGCTGGTGTTCCTCACCAGGATGCGCACCTCGGGCATGCCCATCAGCGACCTGAGCCACTACGTCGCCCTCGTCGACCGCGGCGAGGACACCGTCCCCGAACGCCTGGACATGCTCCTGGAGCACCGCGACACCCTCCGCTCCCAGATCGCCCGGCTGCAACTCTCCCTCGCCGCGGCCGAGTACAAGATCGCCACCTACCAGGAAGGCCCCCGGCCATGACCGGCACCAGCACCGACACCGACACCGACATCCACACCCACACCCACACCCACACCCACACCCACACCGCAGCCCAGCACGACATCGACAGCCCGGAGAGCCTCGCCCGCCGCCGCCACGGCCTGTCCGTCCTCGCCCGCATCGACGGGCACCAGGGCGAGGCCGTCATCGACTCCCTCGCCGACATCAGCCCCGCCCTCGGCCACCACGTCGCCGCCTTCGCCTTCGGCGACATCTACGACCGCCCCGGTCTCGACCCGCGCAGCCGCCAACTGGTCACCCTCGGCGCGCTCACCGCCCTCGGCGGCTGCGAACCCCAGCTCAGGGTCCACATCGGCGCCGCGCTCAACGTCGGCCTCGGCCGCGAGGAGATCACCGAGGCCCTCCTGCACGCCGCCGTCTACTGCGGCTTCCCCCGCGCCCTGAACGCCACCGCCGTCGCCCGCGAGGTCTTCGCCGACCGCGACGCCGCGCCGGAGGGCGGCGGGGGCGGCGTGTAGGCTGGCCGTTCATCTGGAGTACGGCCGCCGTTCATGAATTGGCCTCCCGGAGTTCTTCGTCTACATTCGTGTAGACAGATATTGCCTCCACGGTGACGGCCGGCCGGGAACGGACGGGGTCCGAGCCGGCTGCGAAAGACGGTGCTGATGACCACGGGCTCCGCAACGTTGGCCTTCAACGGGTCACACATCGACGGACCGCTGTTCACCGCGGTCACGGACCTGGCCCGTGACACCCGGTGGCTCAACGGGTTCGTCGAATGGTGGACCAACGTCCAACTGGGGCTCTTCGCGGTCCTCATGGTCGTGGGCTGGTGGCGGGCCCGGCGGCGGGACGGCGCCGCGATGACGCTGGCGCTCGCCGTGCCGGTCAGCGTGGGCGTGGCCTTCGCCTGCGCCGAGGTGGTCAAGAAGATCGTGGCCGAGCAGCGGCCGTGCCGTTCGATGCCGCACGCCTTCATCGTCGAGACCTGCCCCGTGCCCAACGACTACGCGTTCCCCAGCGGCCACACCACGGTGGCGGCGGCGTCCGTGGCGGCGCTCTTCCTGCTGGACCGGCGGCTGAGCGCGATCGCCGCGATCGTCGCGGTGCTCGAAGGCTTCACCCGGGTCTACGTCGGCGCGCACTACCCGCACGACGTCCTCGGGTCGGCCCTGCTCGCCCTGCCGGTCGCCTACGCCAGCAGCCTGGCGATCGGCCGCCTCGCCACCCCGACGATCACGCGGATGCGGACACTCCGGCCGAACCCCTTCCTGATCGACGCCCGCCACGCCGGCGCCGGGTCCGCGGCCCCCTCGGGCGGGCGGTCGGCGGAGGCGGCTCCGCCCGTCCACACGCAGCAGGGCTCCGGGCGGCACGCCCGCCGCTGACCAGCGCCGGGGGCGGGGCGGCACGGCCCCGACCGGGACGGTGACCGGTCCGCCGCCGTCAGGGACGCCGGGCCTTCTCCGGGATCACGGACGCCGGGCGAGGAAGACGAACTCCCGGCCCGGCCGGTCGGGTGCGCCGCGGACCTCCTCCACCACGAAACCGCCGGCGGCGAGGTCGCGTTCGACCTCCTCCCGCTCGCGGAACCGCAGCGTCGAGTCCGACGTCAGCACCCGCCCGTCCGCGGCGAACACGTAGGTCGTACGGAAGGACACCAGCGGCAGCCGTACGTCGGTGAGCTGGTGCCAGGTCTCGACCGCCCCCACGCCGGGCAGTTCGACCACGCGGTAGGACTCCTCGCGGGTCCACTCCTCCCAGCCACGCCGCGCCGGATCACGGGTCTCGAACACCAGGTGCCCGCCGGGCCGCAGCGCCGCGTGCGCCCCGGCCAGTGTCCCGCGCCACACCTCAGGGTCGACGATGGCCTGGGCGACGTTCGCCGTCATCGTGGCGAGGTCGACCCGCAGCGGCGGCAGCGCCGTCGCGTCGCCGTGCAGCCACCGCACCCGCTCGGCGCCCGGCTTGGCACGGGCCACCTCGACGGACGCGAGCGCGGGGTCCACGCCCACGACCTCGATCCCGCGGTCTGCCAGCAGGAGCGCGAAGACCCCGGTCCCGCAGCCGATGTCCAGTACGCGGCGCGCCCCCGTCTCCCCCGCGATCGCGAGATACGCGTCGAGGTCCCCGCGGTCGGGGTCGAGCGGGTCGTAGAGCGCGGCCAGCCGGACGTCCCCGTAGCTCTCGTCAGCCATGGCGCCGACGGTACGGGCGGCGGCGCCCCGCGGCCACCGGTTTCCGCGGAGCCCCCGTCCTCGGTACGACGCCGGGCGTGGCCGCACCACGCGCAGCCGTCACCGTGCGGCACGTGTCCCCGCACGACGTGGGGCGCCTCTCCCGCTCGAACGGTCCCCGCGGCGTCCGCGCGGCCGGGCCCGACGCGGACCGGCTCCGGCCTCCCCGCCGAAGCTCGTCACCGCCTTGACAGGTGACGCGGCGGATGCGAGCGTGGAGGCGTGCCGGAGCCGGGAAGGACACGGCGAGCCGGCCAGGACGCAGCGGAGGCGGACCATGGAGAGCACCAGGACGACGGACAGCGCGGCGGCGGCACGGCGGGCCCGGTTCGGCAGCCTGCCCGAGCGCATCCGCTACGAGGACATGGTCGAGGAGACCCCGGTGGCGGGGCGGGACCGGGCGGCGGACACGTACTCTGCCGACAGGTCGCTGATCTCCTACTCCTGCCTCGCCCTGGACCTGGGTCTCTGATCCTCGCCGCCGGCGCGGGCCTCGCCCTCGGCGCGGCCCCGCCCCGGGGCCGGCGGGGCACTACACTTCCTGGTGCGGCGCCGGGCGCCGCGCACATCGTGGACCTACCCGAGGAGACCGGGCATGGCGGGTGACGACGACATCTCCGGGTGAGACCCGGAGCTGACCGGCCACCGGCGGGCGCGTACCGGCGCCGCCGCGTGGCCGTGTCGTCGTTGTCTTTTCCCCCTGCCCGCAGGGCAGCGCCTGCCGCCTGCCCGCGCACCCCCGAGGTCCCGCCATGTCCGACGCTTCCGTCACCTGCACTCACCTGTCCTTCTCCTGGCCGGACGACACACCGGTCTTCGACGGCCTGTCCTTCACCGTGGGAGGCGGCCGTACCGGCCTGGTCGCGCCCAACGGCGCCGGCAAGAGCACGCTGCTCCGGCTGATCGCCGGCGAACTGCGGCCCACCGGCGGGTCGGTGACCGTGACCGGCACCCTCGGCTACCTGCCGCAGACGCTCCCGCTGACCGGCGGCCTGACCGTGGCCGAGGTGCTGGGGATCGCCGCCGTGGTCCGGGCGCTGGACGCGGTCGAGTCCGGCGACGTGGCCGAGGAGCACTTCGCCGTCATCGGCGACGACTGGGACATCGAGGAGCGCACCCGCGCGCAGCTCGACCGGCTCGGCCTGCCCGGTCTCGCCCTCGACCGGCGGCTGGGCACCCTCAGCGGCGGCCAGGTGGTGTCGCTCGGCCTCGCCGCCCAACTCCTGCGGCGGCCGGACGTGTTGCTGCTCGACGAGCCCACCAACAACCTCGATCCCGACGCCCGCCACCGGCTCCACGACGTGCTGGCCGAGTGGCACGGCTGCCTGCTGCTGGTCAGCCACGACCGGGCGCTGCTCGACCGCATGGACCGGATCGCCGAACTCGACGGCGGCGAACTGCGTACCTACGGAGGCGACTTCACCGCCTACGAGGAGGCGGTGCGGGCCGAGCGGGAGGTCGCCGAGCGCAACGTCCGCAGCGCGGAACAGGAGTTGAAGCGGGAGAAGCGCGAGATGCAGCAGGCCCGCGAGCGCGCCGAACGCCGCGCGGGCAACGCCGCCCGCAACCTCAAGAGCGCGGGCCTGCCCCGGATCTTCGCGGGGAACATGAAGCGCGGCGCGCAGGAGTCCGCGGGCCGGGCCGGCCAGACGCACGCCGCCCGGGTCGGCGACGCCAAAGCCCGGCTCGACGACGCCGAGCGCGCCCTGCGCGACGACCAGCAGATCACCCTGGAGCTGCCGGACACCGAAGTCCCCGCAGGGCGCACGGTGTTCCTCGGCGAGGGGATGCGGGTGCGGCTCGGCACGCACGAGGTGTTCGGCGGCGCGGGCCTGGACCTGACCGTGCGGGGTCCGGAGCGGATCGCGCTGACCGGCCCCAACGGCGCGGGCAAGACCACGCTGCTGCGGCTGATCCACGGCGGCGCCGGCCTCGGCGCCGGGCCGGACCCGGCCGGGGAGCCGGACACCGTCGGCGGGCCGACCCCGGCCGGGGAGCCGAACCCGGCCGGGGGAACAGCCGTGGCCGGGGGATCAGGCGTGGTCGGAGGCTCGGCCGTGGTCGGGGGGCACGTCCGGCGCGCCGACGGGCGGATCGCGTACCTCTCCCAGCGGCTGGACCTGCTGGACCCGGACCGCACGGTCGCCGAGAACTTCGCCGCCTTCGCGCCGCACCGCCCGGAGGCCGATCGGATGAACCTGCTCGCCCGCTTCCTCTTCCGCGGCCCGCGCGCCCACCTCCCGGTCGGGGCACTCTCCGGCGGGGAACGGCTGAGGGCCACCCTCGCCTGCGTGCTGTGCGCGGAGCCGGCGCCGCAACTGCTGCTCCTGGACGAGCCGACGAACAACCTCGACCTGGTCAGCGCCGGGCGGCTGGAGAGCGCGCTGGCGGCGTACCGGGGCGCGTTCGTGGTGGTCAGCCACGACGAGCGGTTCCTCGAACGGATCGGCGTGGACCGGTGGTTGCGACTGGCCGACGGCGAGCTGACGGAGACGGGGGCACCGCAGGGGTGACCCGGCGGCGGCCCGCCCGGCCGGGCGGAGAGCTTTGCGGCGGCACCGGTCACCTGTCAGGATGGTGACGTGAACCTCGACCACGTCTTCGTCTGCGACGACCCGGCCCTTGATTTCGCCGCGACCCTGCGCGCCCGGCGTTCGGCCCGGTTCGAGATGTTCGCGAGCCCGGACCGGCTGGACGCCTGGTACGTGGAGTCCGGCCTCGTGGACGCCGTCTCCCCCGCCCGGCCGGCCGACGTCGAGCGGGCCAAGGCCCTCCGCGAGGCCGTGTACGCGCTGGTCACGGCCAGGCGCCTCGGCGAGGAGTACGCCGCCGGGGCGCTGGCCGTGCTCAACGCCGCGGCCCGGGAGCGGCCCGCGGCGCCGCAGCTCACGCCGGAGGGGCGGCGGACCGTGGCGACCAGCGGGGAGGCGCTGTCCGTCGTGGCGCGGCGGGCCGTGGAACTGCTCGGCGGCCCTGACGTCCACCTGCTCAAGGAGTGCGGGAACCCGGAGTGCACCCGGGTGTACGTCGACCGCTCGCGCGGGACCCGCCGGCAGTGGTGCGGCATGGCGTCCTGCGGCAACCGGTTCAAGGCGGCGGCGTACCGGGCGCGCAAGGCGGAGGGGGCCCGGGCGGGAGCGTGAGCGGCCGGGAGTTCACCCCGGCAGCGCGGCCAGCCATCGGGTGAGGTGCGCGTTCACCTCGGCGGCGCGCTCCTGCTGGATGAAGTGGCCCGCCCCGTCGAGCACGTGGGAGGCGACCAGCCCCGGGAGGGTGACGGGGTATGCGTCGATGGCGTCGGCCAGCCAGGTCGT
Source organism: Streptomyces sp. SN-593 (assembly GCF_016756395.1). Classification (NCBI taxonomy): domain Bacteria; kingdom Bacillati; phylum Actinomycetota; class Actinomycetes; order Kitasatosporales; family Streptomycetaceae; genus Actinacidiphila; species Actinacidiphila reveromycinica. Next base: position 6,734,234 of record NZ_AP018365.1, on the reverse strand, counting down.
GGAGGCGTCCAGCGAGCCGCCGAGGAACAGAGACGGCTGCGGGACCGGGGCACCGTCGAACGCGGCGAGGTCCTCCCAGTCGCGGTCCATGCTGCGGTAGCGGTTCAGCGCACCGGTCAGCCCGGTCCGCTCGAACTCCTCTGCGTAGACGTCGAGTTCGGCCTCGCTGAGCCACCCCGGCAGTCCGGCGCCCGGTCGCCGGTCCGCACCGCCGGTCCCGTTCGCGCTCCCGACGGCGGGGAAGCGGTCCCGCAGCCGCCCGCCGCGTGCGACGAAGTGCGGGTCCGGCGCCCCGGGCGGCGGCATGGTGCCGGCGGACAGCGCGGCGTAGAAGCCGGCCAGCCAGCCGCGCACGTCGGGTTCGATCTCGGCCTCGGCCCGGCCGGGTCGCTGGAAGTAGGAGACGTAGAACTCCTCGTCGCCGCCCATCCCGGCGAAGACCTCGCTGGGCCGCGGGCCGCCGCGCGGGGTGTACGGCACGCTCAGCAGGCCCACCGCGCGGAAGACGTCCGGGCGCACCAGCGCGCTGTTCGCCGCGATCACCGCGCCCCAGTCGTGGCCGACCACCACCGCCGACTCCTCGCCCAGCGCCTCCACCACGGCGGCGTTGTCCGCCACCAGGTCCAGCATCCGGTACGCCGCGGGGTCCGCGGGCTTCGAGGACCGGCCGTAGCCGCGCACGTCGAGGGCGACCGCGCGGTAGCCGGCGTCGGCCAGCGCGGACAGTTGGTGGCGCCAGGAGTACCAGCACTCCGGGAAGCCGTGCACGAGCAGCACCAGGGGGCCGCTGCCCCGCTCCACGACGTGGGTGCGGCCCGCGGGCGTCGCGAGCAGCCGGTGCGTGCCGAGCCCGTCGCCGGTGCGCTGGGTCATGGGTCCTCCCTGGTACGGACGGCCCGGGGCCGTTCCGGGTCGAGGGGTCGTGGCGGCCTCTTCCGGCCGCCGCGCCCGGACCCCGATCATCCGGGCGAAGCGCGCCCGCGGGCGATCCGCCTTGCCGGTCCGGCAAAAAGCGCACCCGCTCCGGGGGTACGTGCGGCGCCCGCACCGCACGGGCGCACCGCACGGGCCCGCGCCGCAGGGCCCACCGCGCACCCGGAGCGGTCAGCGCCCCCAGCGCACCGCGAGCGTGGGCGGCTTGCGGAAGACCAGGCCGCGCGGGGCGCTCGGCCGATCCGGGTCGAGCCGCAGACCCGGCAGCCGTTCGAAGCAGGCGCGCAGCGCGACGCGGGCTTCGAGGCGGGCCAGGTGGGCGCCGACGCAGTAGTGCGGGCCGTGCGCGAAGGCCAACTGGAGCCGGGCGTTGGCGCGGTGGGGGTCGAACCGGTCCGGGTCGGTGAAGACCTCCGGGTCGCGGTTGGCGCCGGCCAGCGAGACGGTGACCAGGTCGCCGGCGCGGATCCGGACGCCCGCGAGGTCGGTGTCGCGGGTGGCGTACCGGTCGACCACCGCGGCGCCGGGCTCCAGCCGGAGGGACTCCTCGACGGCGTTGTCCAGCAGTTCGGGGTCGGCGAGGAGGGCGGGCACCAGGGCGGGGGCCTCGCCGAGGACGTGCAGCAGCGCGTTGGCGATCATCGCCTCGGTGGTCTCGATGCCGCCGAAGAGCAGGACGGCCGCGTTGGAGGCCAGTTCGGGCAGGCCGAGCCGGCCGTCGGCGGCGGCGCTGACCAGCAGGGAGTCCGCGGACCCGGCGTCGAGGGTGCCGGCGACCGCCGCGCGCAGCGCCGTGTACGCGGCCGGCCCCTCGGTTCCCGCGTCCTCGCCGTGGGTGAGCCGGTCCACGGCGCGCACGATGGCGTCGTACCAGGCCAGGATCGCCGGTACCGGGACGCCGGTCAGCCCCAGCACCTCGGCCATCACGACCGCGGCCAGCGGCCCGGCGAAGTCCCGGCGCAGCTCGGCCGCCCCCTGCGGCACCAGCCCGTCGAGCAGCCGGCCGGCCTCGCGCTCGACGGTCCCGCCGAACGCGGCGTGCACCGCGCGGGGCCGGAACGGCGCCACGAACGGGTCGCGGTGGCGGGCGTGTTCCGGCCCGTCCAGCGAGAGCATGCTCGGGCCGACCACCCGCGCGGTGGTGAAGCGCGGGTCGTCCACGGTGAACGCGGCGGCGTCCCGCATGACGTCCAGAGCCTGCGCCCGTCCCGTGACCATCCATCCGCCGAGCGCCGGCAGCCACACCACGGGGGCGTGCCCGCGCAGTCCGGCCAGGTGGGGATGCGGGTCTTCGGCGAGTTCGGCAAGGGTGACCACGCGACGACCCTAGCCCCCGCCCCCGCGCCGCCCACCGGCCCCCCGTTCACCCGACCTCCCGTCCCCCGTCCACCCGTCCCCCCGGGCCTCAGCCCGGAACGTCCGCGTCGAGGGCCGCGTCACCTCCCAGCGACCTCAGCGGGTGCCGCCCCGGCTGTTCTCCTGGGCGTCGAGGGAACCGAGGTCCATGAGCTTCTGCCCCATCTCCCGCAGCGCCCGGCCGGCGGCGTACTCGTCCCCGATCTCCGGCACGAGCCGGTCCCTCGGGTGGCAGTGGGCGCTCGCCCAGCGGTCCATCCGGCCGTCGCCGGTGTCGAGCACCGCGTGAGCGGTGGTGTCGCCCTCCTCGTCCTCGAAGATGTCGAGTCGAAGGTTCCACGTCCTGGTGTGATCCGGTGCGTCCGCGATCTTCTGCGTCATGGTCCTGCTCCCTTCAGCGCTCAGCGCCGCGACCGGTTCCCGCGTCCGTTGGACGCGATCACCGCTCCTCCTCCACAGCAACACATCGAGGGGCTCGCCGACAGGGCCTTTCGGGCAGTCCGGAGCCCCGGTCACCGGCCCCCGGTCACCGGCACGCGCACACCGCGCACCCTGTGTCACGGCGCGGGCGCCGCGCATCCCGCCCGCGCGCGGCCCGCCCCGGAGTTTGCCCGATGCCACGATTGCACAGGGCAAGCAATTGTGTTGCATAATGCAAAAATGCCGAACCCCCTGGTCCCCTCACCCGCCGACCCGCTCCGAACCCCGCCCGCTCCCCGCGTACGCCGCGGGCTGCCCGCCCTCCTGACGGTGCTGCGCGAGGCGAAGGGCGGCCTGCTGGTGCTGGCCCTGGCCGTCGGCTGCGGGGCGGGCCTCGGCGCGATCGCGTTCCGCTGGCTGATCACGACCTTCACCCGCGCCCTGTCCGGGCACACCGACTACTCCGCCGCCGGACACGCCGCCAACCCGCACGTGCCGTGGCTGGGCCACTGGTTCGTGCTGCTCGCCCCCGTCCTGGCCGGCCTCGCCTACGGCCCCCTCGTCCAGCGCTTCGCCCGCGAGGCACGCGGCCACGGCGTCCCCGAGGTGATGTACGCCGTCGCCCGCCGCGGCGGACGGATCGCCCCGCAGGTCGCGGTGGTGAAGTCCCTGGCCTCGGCGCTGTGCATGGGCGGCGGCGGCTCGGTCGGCCGGGAGGGCCCCATCGTGCAGATCGGCTCCGCGCTGGGCTCGACGCTCGGCCGCACCGTACGGGTCGCGGAGGACCGGATGCGGGTCCTGGTCGCCTGCGGCGCCGCCGGCGGCATCGCGGCCACCTTCAACGCCCCGCTGGCCGGCGTGTTCTTCGCCATGGAGCTGATCCTGCGGGACTTCACCGCCGAGTCGTTCGGCATGGTGGTCCTCGCCTCGGTCACCGCCAGCGTCATCGGGCGCGCCGCGTTCGGCGACAACCCCTTCCTGCACCTGCCCGCCTTCACCGTCACGCACCTGTCCCAGTACCTGCTGTTCGCGGTGCTCGGCGTGCTGGCCGGCGCCGTCGGGGTCGGCTTCACCCGGATCCTGTACCTCGTGGAGGACGCCTGCGACTGGGCCTGGCGCGGCCCGGAATGGGCCCGCCCCGCGGCCGGCGGCCTCCTCCTGGGCACCCTCCTGCTGCTCCTCCCGCAGATGTACGGCGTCGGCTACCCCGTGCTGGAGAAGGCCGTGGGCGGCCGCTACGCGATCGGCTTCCTGGTCGTCCTCCTGCTCGGCAAGATGCTCGCGACCAGCCTCACCATCGGCATCGGCGGCAGCGGCGGCGTCTTCGCGCCCTCCCTGTTCATCGGCGCCACCCTCGGCGCGGCCTACGGCGCCGCCGCCCACCACCTCCTGCCCGGGACCACCGGACCGGTCGGCGCCTACGGCCTGATCGGCATGGGCGCCGCCTTCGCCGGCGCCGCCCGCGCACCGATCACCGCCGTGGTCATCATGTTCGAACTCACCGGCGAGTACACGATCATCCTGCCGCTCATGACCGCGATCGTGCTGGCCACCCTCACCAGCCGCGCCCTGTCCGTCGACACGATCTACACCCTCAAACTGCGCCGCCGCGGCATCGACCTCGACCACACCCCCGGCGAGGCGGCCCTCGCCGGGATCACCGTCGGCGCCGTCATGGAACCCCTCCCCCGCCCGCTGGAGGGCACCACACCCCTGGCCGAGGCCGCCGAGGCGCTGGCCCGCTCCCCCCACGGCGTCCTCCCCGTGACCACCGGCGGCGCCTACCTCGGCACCGCCACCGCACGCACCGCCGCCGAAACCCTCGCCGACGGAGCGCACACCACCGCCCCCGTGCAGACCATCGCCCACCTCCCCGCGCCCGTCACCGCCGCCACCGACCTGTCCGCCGCGCTCGACGCCCTCGTCACCACCGAAGGCGCGGGCCTGCCCGTCCTCGACGACGCCCGAGAACACCTCACCGGCTGGATCACCCACCAGGCCATCCTCCGCGCGCTCCACCGCACCGCTTCGGCCGCCGCCGCGAACACCCCCGCGAACACCCCCGGGAACGCCCCCGGGAAGGCGACCGCCGACGCCCCGCCCCCGGGCGCGCAGGGCTGATCGGCGGCACGCGGCGGGGAGCGGGCCGGGGCATGTAGAAAGGTGCCATGGTCGCTTCACCGTCCGCGCCGGACAACGACGCCGAGGCCATGGTCAGCGCCCTGCTGACCGCCTCGCGGCTCCTGGTCGCCGTCTCCGCCCGCTCCCTCGCGGCAGTCGAGGACTCCCTGACCCTGCCGCAGTTCCGCATGCTCGTCGCGCTGCACAGCCGAGGACCGCTCAACCTCTCCGCCCTCGCCGCGGAACTGGACGTCCAACCGTCCACCGCCATGCGCATGATCGACCGCCTCGTCGCGGTGGACATGGTCGAGCGCCGCACCGTGCCCAACGACCGCCGCACCACCCTCATCTCCCTCACCACGGACGGCGACCGCACCGTCGTGGAGGCCACCGAACGCCGCCGCAAGGAGATCGCCCGCATCGTCGAGGCCATGCCCGCGGTACGCCGCCGCGAACTCCTGGGGGCCCTGCACGCCTTCACCGAAGCCGGCGCCGAGCCCTCCGCCAACACCGCCACCCCGCCCGCCTGGTGAGACAGTGCGCCGCGCCCGGGCCGGCCCCGGCGCGGGCGGACGTCCGCGCAGGCGCCAGTCGGCGTCCACGCCACCGGAGAACGTGACGAAACCGCAGGTCAGCGGGAGGCTCCACACTCACCCAGGCTGCTTGTATATGAGATACAATACGGCCATGCCATCCGAGCCCGAACCCGTCATCGACAGGCCAGAGAGCCTGACCAGTGTCGTGTACGACGCCATCCGCCGGCTGATCATCACCCAGTCGCTGGCACCGGGATCCCGGGTGTCGGAGAACATGCTGGCCCAGCGCCTCCAGGTGAGCAAGACGCCCGTGCGCGAGGCCGTCCTGCGGCTGGTGCACGCCGGACTGGTGATCGCGGACGGCAAGCGCGGCGCCCGCGTGCCCGAACTCTCGGCCGAACGCCTGGTCGCCGCCTACGAGTTCCGCGAGGGGGTCGAGGCCCAGACCGCGCGGCTCGCGGCCGCCAAGGCGGGCGAGCAGCAGCGCGCGACCATGCGCGGTGCGGCGGCCGCCTGCATGACGGCGGCCCGCGGCGGCGACATGCAGGGCTTCCAGGAGCACGACCGGGCCTTCCACCTCGCGGTGGCCGACGCGGCGAACAACAGCTACCTGCGCGGCTGCGTCGAGGACGCGTACGACCTGGTGTGGACGCTGCGGCTGCGGGATTCCCCGGCCAGCGGCGACGTGGTCTACACCGCGGGCGAGCACGAGATGATCCTCGGCGCCATCATCGACGGCCGTGAGGACGCCGCCCGCGGGCTGATGAGCACCCACATCAGGAACGTGCAGGCGTTCGTGCTGGGCGCCATGGCCGAGGGCGGTGCCTGACCCCCGCCCTGCGGTCCTCCCCCGCGTGGACCCGCGCGGATCTGCGGATCTGCGCCGACCCGGACGGACCCGCGCCGCCCCGCCCCCGCACCTCTCCGCCCCGGCGGCCGCCGCGGCCGCCGGGGCGGAGTCGTCCCCGGGTGGTGGCCGCCGCGCCCGCGGCGGCCACCACCGGCTCACTCCAGCACGCGGCCCCTGGTCTCCGGCCCCACCGCGACCGCGACGAACGAGATCACCGAGAGTCCGACCGCGAAGAGCGCGATCGGCCACACCGAGTGGTAGGAGGAGTAGAGGGCCGCCGCGATGTACGGCGACAGTCCGCCCGCGAAGACCGAGCCGATCTCCCGGCCGAGGGTGATCCCGGAGTAGCGCACGGGCGTCGGGAACAGCTCCGCGAACAGCGCGCCCACCACCGACGTCAACGCTCCCCAGCCGATCGAGATACCGAGGATCAGGGCGATGGTGAACGGCACCGGCGAGCCGACCCTGACCAGCCCGAAGAGCGGGAAGGCGGCCACCACCGAGAACCCGGCGCCGAACAGGAACACCGGTTTGCGCCCGATGCGGTCGGACAGGGTCGCGAAGCGCGGAATCAGCAGGAGGGCCACCACGCAGGAGATCGACAGGCAGATCAGCGCCGTGGTCGAGTCCATGTCCAGGTCCTGCGTGGAGTAGCTGAGCAGGTAGGTCGCGTAGACGAAGAAGACTCCGTTGTCGACCAGCCGCGCGCCCAGCACGACGAGCACCGACTTCCAGTGGTACCGCAGCACCTCGGCGATCGGCATCCTGGCCTGTTCCCGTGCCTCCTGCGCCTCCTCGAAGACCGGCGACTCGGTGACCCGGGCCCGGATCACCATGCCGACCGCGACCAGCACCACGCTGAGCAGGAAGGGCAGCCGCCACCCCCACGCCTTGAACTGCGCGTCGGTGGTGAGGTAGGTGATCAGCGTGTAGACGCCCGACGACAGCAGCAGGCCGCCGACGACACCGCAGGCCATGAACGACGTGTTGTACGCCCGCCGGTCCTTGGTGGTGTGCTCGACCGCGAGCACGATCGCCCCGCCGAGTTCACCGCCGGCGGCGAAGCCCTGGACCAGCCGCAGCACCACCAGCAGCAGCGGGGCGCACCAGCCGATCGCCGCGTACGTCGGCAGCGCGCCGATCAGCGCGGTGGCCACGCCCATCATCAGCAGCGTGATCACGAGGATCGTCTTGCGGCCGAGCCGGTCGCCGAAGTGGCTGAAGACGAAGCCGCCGATCGGCCGGGCGGCGAAGCCCACCCCGAAGGTGGCGAACGAGGCCAGGGTGCCGTTGCTCGGGGAGCTGTTGGGGAAGAAGACGGAGCCGAAGACGAGCGAGGCAGCCGTGCCGTAGGCGAAGTAGTCGTACCACTCCAGTACGGAACCCACCGTGCCGGCGACGATCGCCTTGCGGGTCTCCTTGCTCTGCGATCCGGTGGTCACCGGGTCACGTATCTCTGCGGGGCTCGAAGTTGCCATGGCTGACGTCCTTGTCGTGCGATGGGGAGATCACGCGGCGGGCCCCGCGCCGGGCGCGGGGGGCTGGAAGAGTTCGACGGTGACGCCGTCGACGGTGCGCAGGTAGCAGGTCACGGCGCCGGCGTTGGCGCCGGAGGGCACGACGACGGGTTCGGGACCCCGGGCGGTCGCGCCCAGCTCCAGGGCCCGCGCGAACTCGGCTCGGGCGTCGTCGACCTCCAGGCAGACGTGGACGTTGCCCGCGTGGTACGTCTCGGGGTCCACCGCGCTCGGGTCGCGGTCGAGGTACTGGAGCAGTTCGAGGTACCCGCCGGAGGGCAGGTTCACCTGGCTGCCGAGGATGCGCACCCCGGGGTAGCCGGACATGGCGGCGATGAACGGGCCCTCGATGACGTAGCGGCGCACCGACTTCGTGTGCAGCAGTTCCTCCCAGAACGCCTCGGAGACGTCCATGTCCCTCACGGTGATGCCGATGTGGTGCACCCGGAATCCGGTGCTCATGCCCTGCTCCCTTCCTGTCCGGCACCTGCGGCCGGCTGCTTGAACGCGGTGTAGACGGCGGTGAGCGCCTTCTCGATCGGGATGCGCTCGGTGCTGGAGGCGCCCACGAAGCCGTGCGCCCCGGTCCGTTCGGCGACGTACGCGGCGTCCGCCGGCTCGACGATGGGGCCGCCGTGGCTGAGCAGGACGACGTCCTCGCGGACCGCGCGGGCGGCGTCGAAGACCGCGGAGAAGACCCGGACCACCTCGTCGAGCGGCTTGGTGCGCTCCTCGGTGATGCCGACCTCGCCGCCCGCGGTCACACCGGCGTGCCCGACCACCACGTCCGCTCCGGCACGGACCATCTCGGCGGCCTCGTCCGGGGTGTAGACGTACGCCAGGGTGGTCAGGCCGCGCTCGCGGGCGGCGGTGATCATGGCGTACTCGCGGCCGATGCCGAGCCCGAGGGCCTCCAGGTCCTTGCGGTAGTTGCCGTCGATGCGGCCGACCGTCGGGAAGTTGATCACGCCGCTGTAGCCGGCGGCGGCCATCTCGTCGAGCAGGTCGTCCATGTCGCGGGTCAGGTCCTGGCAGTACACCCCGCCGATCACGGGCGTGTCGCGGACCACCGGGAAGATGCGCTCCCGGCCGAGTTGGAGCATGACGTCGTTGGCGTTCGCGACGGGCAGCGCGCCCATGATGCTGGGCAGGCCGTCCTGGCGGAACTTCCCCGACGCGTAGACCACCAGCAGGTCGACGCCGCACCGGTCCGCGATCCGGGCCACCAGCCCGCTGCCCGCGCCGCTGCCGACGATCTGGCGCCCCTGGGCGATCTCGGCGCGCAGCCGCCGCAGGACCTCGTCACGGGGGACTTTTCGGTTCATGTCGCTTCGCTTCCCTTGGTTCCCTCGGTGGTGGCCGTGGCGGCCGTGGTGGCGGTGGGGGGTGTGCCGGCAGTGGGGGGTGCGAGGCCCGCGAGGCGGGCGACGGCGTCGAACTCCGCGAGCAGGGCGGCGGCGAAGGCGCCGTCCGCGAGGTGGGCGTCCACCACCCGGACCGGCACGCCGCCGGGCAGCACCCGGCGCAGCCGTTCGGTGAACGCCGCGTCGGCCGCCGGGTCGTGGAACGGCTGCCCGGGCGCGTCGAGCGCGGAGAACCCGCGGGCCGGCACGACGACGCGGACCCGTTCCGGGTGCGCGGCGGCCGCGACCTTGGCGGCGATGTCCTCGGCGACCGCCTCCCCGTCGGCGGCGCGGGCCCGCACCAGCGTGGTGGTGGGGCTGTGCCGCACCGTGGGGCGGTCGGCCAGCGCCTCGGGCACCGAATCCGGCGGCCCGAAGTTGACGACGTCGAGCGCGCCGGGGGCCAGCACGCAGGGGATGCCCGCGCGCAACGCCGCCTCCAGGCGGTGCGGACCCGCCGACCGGGCGCCGCCGGCGACCTCGTCGGTCAGCTCGGTGGTGGTGAGGTCGACGACGGCGGCCAGCGCGCCCTGGTCGACCATGGCCTCCATCGCCCGGCCGCCGGAGCCGCGGGCGTGGAAGACGCAGACCCCGAAACCGCGCTGTTCGAGGCCGGCGACGACGCGTTCGACGGCCGCCTCGGTGACGCCGAAGGAGGTCACGCCCACCTGGGGGCGGTCCCCGGCGGGCCGGTAGGGCAGCGACACCACGGCCGCCATCGCGGCGGCGGCCCGGCGCAGCACCACCTCCAGCAGCTCGCCGCCGCCGTGGAAGTCGACGACCGGCTGCACGAGGTGCACGTCGCCGACCCCGACCAGCGCGGAGACGTCGTCGGTGACGCCGGTGGACACCAGCATCCGGGGGAAGCCGACCGGCGCCCGGCGCAGCGCGGCCGAGCAGATGCCCGCCCCGGTGCCGCCACCGATCGCCATCAGGCCGCCGATCGACCCCGCGCGGCGCGACTCGTCCACGAGGGCGGCCAGTCCGGCGCCCATCGCCGCCAGCCGGCCGCGTCCGGTGCCCGGCTCGGCGCCCAGGGCGTCCAGCCCGATCCGCTCCACCTGCCGCGCCGCGATGTCGGGCACGACGGCGCGCGGGGCGCCGGTGCCGGTGTCGACCACCAGCGCGGGGCAGCCCCGGCGGCGCAGCTCGTCCAGCACCACGCGGACCGCCGGGCCCTTGGTGTCGAGGGTCGCGGCGACGGCCAGGCGCGCGGGAGGCGTGGTCACCTCGGCACCTGCTGCCAGGCGCGCGACTCCACCGACGCCTCGACCGCCTCTTCCACCTGCTTGGCGCGCAGGCCCTCCTCGAAGGAGGTCTGCACCTGTCCGTCCCCGCCGATCGCCCTGACCAGTTCGAGGAACTGGAGGGTCTTGGTCTCGCCGAAGCCGATCTGGTAGCCGGGCACCCGCCAGAAGTGGCCGGCGTAGGGGTGGGCCGGTCCCATCAGCAGGGTGCGGAAACCCTGGCGGTCCTTGGGGTCGCGGGAGTCGTAGAAGTGCAGCTCGTTCATCCGCTCCCAGTCGAAGGTCAGCGAGCCCTTGGTGCCGTGCAGTTCGAAGCCGCAGTGGTTCTTGCGGCCCGGCGAGGAGCGGGTGTTCTGCAGGTAGCCGTAGGCGCCGCCGGAGAACTCCGCGAGGAAGGCGGAGTCGTCCTCGACGTCGACCGCGACGGGGTCGCCGGTGGCCGGGTCGCGGCGGAAGGGCACGTGGATGCGGGACAGGCCCACCACGGAGTCGAAGTCGCCGACCAGGTAGCGGGCGATGTCGATGACGTGGCTGCCGGTGTCGCCCAGCGCGCCGGAACCGGCGCCGGCCCGGCTGTACTTCCAGGTCATCGGCGCCGAGTCGTCGGCACCGAAGTCCGCCAGCCAGAAGCCGCGGAAGTCGCGGACCTCGCCGATCGTGCCGTCCTCGATCAGTCGGCGGGCCTGCTGCACGGCCGGTGCCAGCCGCCAGTTGAGGCCGATCTGGTGGACGACGCCGGCCCGCTGGGCGGCGCGGGTCATCTCCTCGGCCTGCGCCGCGGTGTTGGCCAGCGGCTTCTCGCAGGTCACGTGCTTTCCCGCGGCGATGGCGGCCAGCACCACCTCGTGGTGCATGGCGTTCGGCAGCACGATGTCGATCACGTCGACGTCGGGGTCCTCCACCACCGCCCGCCAGTCGCTGGACCAGCGGCGGAACCCGTACGCCTCGGCCGCGGCCCGGGCCAGCTCGTCCGTGGCGTCGCAGATGACCTCCCTGACGGGTTCGAGCGGGAGCCCCTCCACGTAGACGGGCAGCGTGGCGAGGGCGACGCTGTGCGCCCGCGCCATGTAGCCGCCGCCGATGATGCCGATCCTGAGAGCCGCCATTGCCTCGTCCTCCAGTGCCACCCTCTGAGCGAGTGGTATATGAGATATAAGATGTATGAGGGCATGATAGTTCGTCTTCGCCTCAGCGCAACCCCGGACGCGCCCTCGCGAACTTCGCGGCCACCCGATGGCAGGCGGCGCCCCACACCGCGCCACCCGGGCGCCGAGGCGGCCGGTCCGCGACAACCTGCCTTCGCAATCGAGCAGTTCAGCGGCCTCACGCGCACTCGACGACCCGCGGGGACAGCCGACAGGCGGGGCCCCACCGGGCGACTTCGGGATGCTCCGAAGCGACCGACCCGGGACGGACACCCGAGCGACGGCGGCACCGATCGGGTGCAGCCTCGACCTCGTGCCTCGATGCTAGTGTATAAGATATGAGATGCATACCTCGCTGGTATGCCGATGTGCCCGAACGCACCGCTGTGCTCGTACGCACCGCGCGGCCCGGCCCGGCGGCCGGGTCACGCGGCCAGGAAGGACTCGGATGACGAAGCTCCCGGCCGGAGTGTGGGGCGTCGTGGCGACGCCGTTCCACGACGACCTCGAAGTCGACCTCGACAGCCTCGCGACGCTGGTGCGCCGCTACGAGGAACTCGGCGTGACGGGCCTGACCGTGCTCGGCGTCTTCGGCGAGGCGGCCAGACTCGACGGCGCCGAGCGCACCCGGGTGCTGTCCACGGTGATCGACGCCGTCGACCTGCCCGTGGTGGTCGGCGCCACCACCCTCGCGACCGCCCCCGTGATCGAGGAGGCGGAACTCGCCCGGCGCGTCGCGGGCAGCCGGCTCGCCGGCGTGATGGTGCAGATCAACAGCCCCACCCCGGCGGTCCTCGCCGCCCACCTCAACGCCGTGCACCGCGCCACCGGCGTCGGCCTGGTCGTGCAGGACTACCCCGTCGCCAGCGGCGTGTCCATGCCGCTGCCCGCGCAGATCGAGGCGCTCGCCGACGTGGAGGGCGTCGTCGCCGTCAAGGCGGAGGCGGCCCCGACCGCGGCCCGCGTGGCGGCGCTGAGCGACCGGTTCGACGTGCCCGTCTTCGGCGGACTGGGCGGCATCGGCCTGATCGACGAGCTCCAGGCCGGCGCGGCCGGCGCGATGACCGGGTTCTCCTACCCCGAGGGCCTGCTCGCCACCATCCACGCGCACCGCACCGGCGGCTTCGCGGCGGCCCGCGAGGCGCTCGCGCCCTACCTGCCCCTGATCGCCTTCGAGCAGCAGCCGGGCATCGGGCTCGCGATCCGCAAGGCGTGCCTGGCCCACCGCAAGCTGATCGCCGGCCCCGCCGTACGCCCGCCCGCGCCCGCGCTGCCCGCGTCGCTGATACCGAACCTGTACGAGCACCTCGCCGCCATGGAAGGACTGGTGACCCGCTGATGGACCTCCGGATCGCCGGAAAGCGCGCCCTCGTCCTCGGCTCCACCGGCGGGCTCGGCGGGGCCTCGGCCCGCGCCCTGGCCGCCGAGGGCTGCAAGGTCGCCGTCTGCGGACGCCAGGAGGCCCGGGTGCGGGAGGTGGCCGCGGAACTGCCCGGTGCCGTCGGCATCCCGGTCGACCTGACCGGCCCGCAGCCCGCCGCCCATCTGCTGGACGCCGTGGCACGGCAGCTCGGCGGCGTGGACATCCTGGTCCTCAACGGGCCCGGGCCGCGGCCGGGCACCGCCGCCGACCTGGAGGCCGACGCCCTGACCGGCGCCCTGGACCCGCTGCTCGACGTGCACGTACGCCTGGTCCACGCGCTGCTGCCCGCGATGCGCGAGGCGCGCTGGGGCCGGGTCCTGGCGATCGGCTCCTCCGGGGTCGCCGCCCCGCTGCCGAACCTCGCCGCCTCCAACATCGGACGCTGGGCGCTGGCCGCCTACCTCAAGACGCTCGCCGCCGAGGTCGCGCAGGACGGCGTCACCGTGAACCTGGTGCTGCCCGGCCGGATCGCCACCGACCGGGTCGCCGCGCTCGACGAGGCCGCCGCGCAGCGCACCGGCAAGGACGTCGAGACCGTGCGCGGCGCCTCCCAGGGCGACATCCCCGCCCGGCGCTACGGCGCCCCCGAGGAGTTCGGCGACGTCGTCGCCTTCCTCGCCTCCGCCAGGGCCTCGTACGTCACCGGGTCCGCCGTCCGCGTCGACGGCGGCCTCGTCCGAGCGCTGTGAACCCCCCGAAGGAGCGTGCCCCCATGCCCCACCCCGGCCCCGGCACCGGCCCCCGCCCCCGTGTCGTCGTCACCGAGTCGCTCAACGACGCGGGGGTGCGCCGGCTGCGCGCCGCGGCCGACGTCGTCTTCCTCGACAAGTCGCTCCCCGAGGCGCGGCAGCGCGCCACGCTCCTGGACGCCGAGGTGATCGTCAGCCAGATCCACCCGGTGGACAGCGGGCTGATCGCCGCCGCGCCCCGGCTGCGGGCGATCGCCAAGCACGGCGTCGGAGTCGACAACATCGACGTCGCCGCCGCCACCGCACGCGGCATCCCGGTGCTCTTCGCGCCGGGGGCCAACGCCGCGTCCGTGGCCGAGCACACGCTGGCGGCGGCGCTCGCGGTCGCCCGCCGGTTCGGCGAACTCGACGCGGCGGTGCGCCGCCGCGACTTCTCCGTCCGGCAGGACCTGCACCAGCTCGACCTCGAAGGCCGGACCATCGCCGTCCTCGGCTACGGCAACACCGGCCGCCGCGTGCTGGGCCTGGCGCACGCCGCGCTCGGGATGCGCGGGATCGCCTACGACCGGTTCCCGCAGCAGCCGGAGGCGCTGCCGCCCGGCAGCAGGTACACCGACTCGCTGGAGGAGGCGCTGCGCGGCGCCGACGTGGTCACCGTGCACCTGCCGCTGACCCCGCAGACGCGCGGCCTGGTCGGACGGGACCAGCTCGCGCTGCTCCCGCGCGGCGGCATCGTCGTCAACGTCGGGCGCGGCGGGGTCGTGGACGAGTACGCGCTCGCCGACGCGCTGCGCGGCGGCCACCTGTTCGGCGCGGCGGTCGACGTGTTCACCACGGAGCCGCCCCTGCCGGACAACCCGCTGCTCGCCCCCGACCTGCGCACCCTCCTCACCCCCCACGTCGGCGGGCTCGGCGGCAGCGCCAGCGTGGCCATCGCGCACATGCTCGCGGACGACATCCTCACCGTGCTCCAGGGCGGCACGCCGTCCCACGTGGTCACGCCCGACTACCGCTCCCCGGCGCCGCCGGCGGTCTCCCCCACCGGCTGACCGACCGGTCCCCCGGCCCCCTGGACGCCCCGGCCGCTGCTCGCACGCGGACCGGCGACGGCGGCGGCGCGGCCGCCGCCCCGGGGTGCTCGTCGAACGGGGGCCGCGGTGGTCCCACCGGTGGCGGTCAGTAGCCGCGGCGGAGGGTGGTGGCGTGGGCGTCGCCGAGGCGGCCGGCGCGGCGGCGGCGCTCGTCGGACAGTTCGGCGACGGCCTGGGCGACCGCGGCGAGCACCGCCGCCACGGAGGGGTCGGCGACCTGCGCGGCGAGGTCGGGCGGGAGGCCCACCGGGCCGGCGGGGTCGGGCGCGGGCAGGTCCACGGACGGGTCCGGCCGCGGGGGCGGCGGCTGCGGGCCGGGCCCGGTGGCGCCGACCGTGGCGGCCAGCGCGAGCAGCACCGGCTCGTCGGCCGCCCAGCGGTGGGCCGCGCGGCGGCGGTCGGCGGAGTCCACCAGTACCGTACGGCTGCGGCCGAACAGCAGCCAGCGCCGCTGCCGCTGCCGGGCCACCGCGCCCTCCTCGGTGAGGACCGCGAGGTAGGCCGCCGCCAACCCGCGCCCGCGGCGCCACAGCCAGTCGTCCACGGTCTCGAAGGGCAGGGTGCGGGACAGCGCGGCCGCGGCCTCGCCGAGCGGCCGGTCGGTGTGCGGCTGCCGCGCGCCCGGCACGATCCGCCCCCGGTCCAAGGTGGCCGCGCCCGCCCGCAGCAGGTCCACCAGTTCCGCGCCGGCGAGTCCGAGCGACAGGTCGCCGCGCTCCACGGTCCGGCTGGACGGCAGGTCCATCGTGACGGTCAGAAGATCACGCGCTGTGGTCATGGCTGCTTCCCGTTCCGGGCGACGGCGGCCGGCGTACGTTCGTGCTCCCACCGGCCCACCTGCCGATTATCCCTCGCCGGGCCGCCGCGCCGCGTCCGACCCGGCGGAGCGCGGCGCGCACCGCGCGCGACGGCTGCCGGAGCCGCTACCGGACCCGCTGCCGGGGCCGCTCCCGCGACCGTGGCCAGGGCCTCACCCGAAGCCGTCGCCGGAGCTTCTCCCGAAGCCGAAGCCGAAGCCCGAGCCTTCGCCCGTGCCCGCTCCCCCGCCCCGCGCGGGTCCGGCGCGCGGCGGGCCCCGCCGCACCCGGCCGGCGTCAAGACACCGTCAAGGCCGCAGGTGAGCGCGTCAGGAAGGCGCTAACAGGAGCACCCGGGCGGCCCGGGAAGGGCTTCAGTGAGGGGGCCGGCCGGCAGACGGCCGGCATCGCCCGCAAGCCGGCGCACGGCTCGCGGGCGGTCCCGTCCCCTCCGAACGACTGCCCGGGGTGCTCACGCATGCCAGACCTCCTGTTCATCCTCCTCACCGTCGTGGTGTTCGCCGTCATCGGCCTGGTGGCCAAGGGGGTGGAGCGGCTGTGAGCGCCGAGAACGTCGTCGGCCTCGTCGTCGCCGTGGCCCTGATCGGCTACCTCGTGGTGGCCCTGATCCGCCCGGAGAGGTTCTAAGTGGACGACACCCTCGCGGGCTGGCTGCAGATCCTCGCGCTGCTCGCCGTCCTGGCCCTGTCCTACCGGCCGCTGGGCGACTACATGGCCCACGTGCTGACCTCCCCCCGGCACCTGCGGCTGGAGCGGCTGCTCTACCGCGCCGGCGGGGTGGACGGCGACGCCGACCAGCGCTGGCCTGTCTACCTGCGCAGCGTGCTCGCGTTCTCCGCGGTCTCCGTGCTGTTCCTGTACGGCCTGCAGCGGCTCCAGAACCACCTGCTGCTGGCGGTCGGCATGAAGGCGGTCGCGCCGGGCGTGGCCTTCAACACCGCCGCGTCCTTCGTCAGCAACACCAACTGGCAGTCGTACTCGGGCGAGACCACGATGGGCCACCTGGTGCAGATGGCCGGGCTCGCGGTGCAGAACTTCGTGTCGGCCGCGGTCGGCATCGCGGTCGTCGCCGCCCTGATCCGCGGCTTCACCCGCAGGCGCACCGACCGGGTGGGCAACTTCTGGGTGGACCTGACCCGGATCGTGCTGCGGGTGCTGCTGCCGATCGCCTGCGTCTTCGCGGTCGTGCTGGTCGCCGGCGGAGTGGTGCAGAACCTGCACGGTGTGCAGTCGGTCTCCACGCTCGTCGGCGACCACCAGAGCCTGACCGGCGGCCCGGTCGCCTCGCAGGAGGTGATCAAGGAACTCGGCACCAACGGCGGCGGCTTCTACAACGCCAACTCCGCCCACCCGTTCGAGAACCCCAACGCGTTCACCAACCTGGTGGAGGTCTACCTGCTGCTGGTGATCGCCGTCTGCCTGCCGCGCACCTTCGGGAAGATGGTCGGCGACCGGCGCCAGGGCTGGGCGATCCTCGCCGTGATGGCGCTGATCTGGGCGGCGTCGGTGGCGGTGATCACCGTCAACGAGCTGCACAGCGTGCACAGCGCGGCCGGCCACGCCGCCGGCGGGATGACGGAGGGCAAGGAGCAGCGGATCGGCGTGTGGGGCTCGGCGCTCTTCGCCGCGTCCACCACGCTCACCTCGACCGGCGCGGTCAACTCCTTCCACGACTCGTACTCGCCGCTCGGCGGCGGCATGACGCTGTTCGACATGATGCTGGGCGAGATCGCGCCGGGCGGCACCGGCTCGGGGCTCTACGGCATCCTGGTCCTCGCGGTGATCGCGGTGTTCGTGGCCGGGCTGATGGTCGGGCGGACCCCGGAGTACCTGGGCAAGAAGCTCGGCGGCCGGGAGATGAAGTTCGCGTCGCTGTACATCCTCGCCACCCCCGCGGTGGTGCTGGTCGGCGCGGGGCTGGCGATGGCGCTGCCCGGCGAGCGGGCCGGGATGCTCAACTCCGGCGCGCACGGCTTCTCCGAGGTGCTCTACGCCTTCACCTCCGCCGCGAACAACAACGGCTCGGCGTTCGCCGGCCTGTCGGTGAACACCGACTGGTACAACACCGCGCTCGGTCTGGCGATGCTCGTCGGCCGGTTCCTGCCGATGGTGTTCGTGCTCGCGCTGGCCGGCTCGCTGGGCTCCCAGCAGCCGGTGCCCGCGACGGCGGGCACCCTGCCCACCCACCGGCCGCAGTTCGTCGGCCTGCTCACCGCGGTGATCGTCATCGTGGTCGGCCTCACCTACTTCCCGGCGCTCGCGCTGGGACCGCTCGCGGAAGGTCTGCACTGATGTCGTCCCCGACCACTTCGGAATCCCTCGCGGCGCCGGGGCCCGCGCCGCGGCGCCAGGAGCGGCAGCGCGCCCTCGGCGGCCTGCTCGACCCGCGGCGGCTGCTGGCGTCGCTGCCGGACGCGTGCCGCAAGCTCGACCCGCGGGTGATGGTCAGGAACCCGGTGATGTTCGTGGTCGAGGTG
This sequence comes from Streptomyces sp. SN-593, assembly GCF_016756395.1. Classification (NCBI taxonomy): domain Bacteria; kingdom Bacillati; phylum Actinomycetota; class Actinomycetes; order Kitasatosporales; family Streptomycetaceae; genus Actinacidiphila; species Actinacidiphila reveromycinica. The sequence goes on along the minus strand of NZ_AP018365.1, from coordinate 6,716,208 downwards.
GGCTCGCTGCTCACCACGCTGGAGGCGGTGCGGGACCCGAGCGTGTTCGCCTGGGTGATCACCGCGTGGCTGTGGCTGACCGTGGTGTTCGCCAACCTCTCCGAGGCCGTGGCCGAGGGGCGCGGCAAGGCGCAGGCCGAGACGCTGCGCCGGACCAGGACCGCCACCGTGGCCCGCCGGCTGACCGGTTGGAGCCCCGGCGGGAGCGCGGCGGGCGAGCCGGCGGCGGAGGAGGAGGTCCCCGCGTCCTCGCTGCGGCTGGGCGACCACGTGGTGGTCGAGGCGGGGCAGACCATCCCCGGTGACGGTGACGTCGTGGAGGGGGTGGCGTCGGTGGACGAGTCGGCGATCACCGGGGAGTCCGCGCCGGTGATCCGCGAGTCCGGCGGCGACCGCTGCGCGGTGACCGGCGGCACCTCGGTGCTGTCGGACCGGATCGTGGTGCGGATCACCTCCAAGCCGGGCGAGACGTTCATCGACCGGATGATCGCGCTGGTGGAGGGGGCCGCGCGGCAGCGCACGCCGAACGAGATCGCGCTGAACATCCTGCTCGCGTCGCTGACCGTCGTCTTCCTGCTCGCCGTCGTCACCCTCCAGCCGTTCGCGGTGTACGCCGGCGCCGAGCAGTCGCTGGTGATCCTGGTGGCGCTGGTGGTGGCGCTGATCCCGACCACGATCGGCGCGCTGCTGTCGGCGATCGGTATCGCGGGCATGGACCGGCTGGTGCAGCGCAACGTGCTGGCGATGTCCGGGCGGGCGGTCGAGGCCGCGGGCGACGTGTCCACGCTGCTGCTGGACAAGACCGGCACCATCACCCTGGGCAACCGGCAGGCCGCCGGCTTCCTGCCGGTCCGGGGCGTCACGGAACGGGAGCTGGCCGACGCCGCGCAACTGGCGTCGCTGGCCGACGAGACCCCCGAGGGCCGCTCGATCGTGGTGCTCGCGAAACAGCTCCACGGCCTGCGGGAGGGCGCCGAAGGGCGGCTGCCGCGGGCGGAGTTCGTGCCGTTCACCGCGCAGACCCGGATGAGCGGGGTGGACCTCGCCGAGGACGGCGGCGAGCGCCGCCTGCGCAAGGGCGCGGCGGCCGCGGTGCTGCGCTGGGTACGGGACAGCGGCGGCGTGGTGGCCGAGGACGTCGGCCCGATGGTCGACGCGATAGCCGGCGGGGGCGGCACCCCGCTGGTCGTCGGCGAGGTGGTCCGGCGCGACGGCGCCGCCACCGCGTCGGTGCTCGGGGTGATCAACCTCAAGGACGTCGTCAAGGAGGGCATGCGCGAGCGCTTCGACGAGCTGCGCCGGATGGGCATCCGCACCGTCATGATCACCGGCGACAACCCGCTCACCGCCAAGGCCATCGCCGAGGAGGCCGGCGTCGACGACTTCCTCGCCGAGGCCACCCCCGAGGACAAGATGGCCCTCATCAGGCGGGAGCAGGCCGGCGGCAAGCTCGTCGCCATGACCGGCGACGGCACCAACGACGCCCCCGCCCTCGCCCAGGCCGACGTCGGCGTCGCCATGAACACCGGCACCTCCGCCGCCAAGGAGGCCGGCAACATGGTCGACCTGGACTCCAACCCGACCAAGCTCATCGAGATCGTCGAGATCGGCAAGCAACTGCTGATCACCCGGGGCGCGTTGACGACCTTCTCGATCGCCAACGACGTCGCGAAGTACTTCGCGATCATCCCCGCCATGTTCGCCGGGGTGTACCCGGGCCTGCGCCACCTCAACGTGATGGACCTGCACAGCCCGACCTCGGCGATCACCTCGGCGATCGTCTTCAACGCGCTGATCATCGTGGCGCTGATCCCGCTGGCGCTGCGCGGCGTGCGCTACCGGCCGTCCTCGGCGTCCGCGCTGCTCAGCCGAAACATCCGGGTCTACGGCCTGGGCGGGCTGGTCCTGCCGTTCGCCGGCATCAAACTCATCGACCTCGTCGTGCAGTTCATTCCCGGGCTGCGCTGAGCGGCCCGGCTGCGAAGGAGAAGGAAGCCTCATGCGTATCGTGCGCAACCACCTGGCGGCCCTGCGGATGCTGCTGGTGTTCACCGTGCTGTGCGGGCTGGCGTACCCGCTGCTGGTCACCGGGGTCGCGCAGGCGGCGTTCCCGGGGAAGGCCGACGGCTCGCGGGTGGAGCTGGACGGCAGGGTCGTGGGCTCCAGCCTGATCGGGCAGGACTTCGACCTGCCGAAGAAGCACCCCGGCGATCCCGACGAGGCGGCCGCGCCGGACCCGAAATGGTTCCAGCCGCGGCCCTCGGCGGGCGGCTACGACCCGCTGGCCTCGGGCGCGTCCAACCTCGGCCCGAACGATCCCGACCTGGTCGCCACCATCAAGGAGCGCCGGGCCGCGGTCGCGGCGTTCGACGGGGTGAGTCCGGCGAGGGTGCCGGCCGACGCGGTCACCGCCTCCGGGTCCGGGCTGGACGCCGACATCTCCACGGCGTACGCCGCCGAGCAGGTCGACCGGGTCGCGAAGGCCCGCGGCCTGGGCACCGCCGAGGTGCGGCGGCTCGTGGCGGCGCACACCCACGGCCGCCCGCTCGGCTTCCTGGGCGAGCCCTACGTCGATGTGGTCACCCTCAACCTGGCCCTGGCGAAGCTGGGTTGAGCGTGACGCGCATCCTCGTGGTCGATGACGAGCCGCAGATCGTCAGGGCCCTGGTGATCAACCTGCGGGCGCGCCGGTACGAGGTGGACGCCGCCCACGACGGCGCCACCGCGCTGCGGCTGGCCGCCGACCGGCACCCGGACGTGGTCCTGCTCGACCTCGGCCTGCCCGACATGGACGGCACGGACGTGATCGCCGGGATCAGGGGCTGGACCCGGGTGCCGATCATCGTGCTGTCGGCCCGGCACAGCTCCGACGAGAAGGTGGAGGCGCTGGACGCGGGCGCGGACGACTACGTCACCAAGCCGTTCGCGATGGACGAGCTGCTCGCCCGGCTGCGGGCCGCCGAGCGGCGCCGCTCCGAGCACGACCCGGAGCCGGCGTCCGCCCGGCTGGAGACGGCCGCCTTCACCGTGGACCTGGCGGCGAAGAAGGCGACCCGGCGCGGCGTGGACGTCCGGCTGACCCCCACCGAGTGGCACCTGCTGGAGGCGCTGGTGCGCAACCCCGGCCGGCTGGTCAGCCAGAAGCAGCTACTGCGCGACGTGTGGGGGCCGTCGTACCGGACGGAGACGAACTACCTGCGGGTCTACATGGCGCAGTTGCGCCGCAAGCTGGAGGACGACCCGACCCGGCCGCGGCACTTCGTCACCGAGCCGGGCATGGGCTACCGGTTCGAGCCCTGAGGCTGCCGGATCGGGGCCCGGCGGGCGCGCGGAGCGGTGGTGGTGATCGCACAAGCAAGGAGAGGGGCTGCGGACGTTTGGATTCTGCAAGGAAACCGCAGACTTTCTCCTGGCAGATGCGGAACTATCATCGTGCACATGACCGTGCCCAGAGGCTCGCGGGAGCGTGCCGGGCGGCCCGGCGGAGAGGGAGAGTTTCCTGTGACCACCCCACGTATGCGGCGGACCCCGACCACCGACCGCGCGCGCTCCCGGGGAGTGTGCGCGGCGGCCGGCGGCGCGGCACTGCTGCTGGCCCTGGCCGCGTGCTCGTCGTCGTCCTCGGACTCCTCGACGTCGGACACGCCGTCGTCGGCCGCTTCGGCGTCCGGCGCGCCGAAGAAGGTCTCCGGCACGGTGGTGGTCTTCGCGGCGGCCTCGCTGCAGGAGTCCTTCACCGCGCTGGGCAAGGACTTCCAGCAGGCGTACCCGGGGACGAAGGTGGTCTTCAGCTTCGGCGGCAGCGACCAGCTCGCCGCGAGCATCACCGGCGGCGCCCCTGCCGACGTGTTCGCGGCGGCCAGCCCGGCCACCATGAAGACGGTCACCGACAAGGGCGACGCGTCCGCCGCGCCCACCGACTTCGTCCGCAACCAGCTTGAGATCGCCACCCTCCCGGGCAACCCCAAGAAGATCAGCAGCCTCAAGGACCTGACCGGGTCCGGCCTGTCGGTGGTGCTGTGCGCCAAGACGGTGCCGTGCGGCGCGGCCGCGCAGACCGCGCTCACCGCCAGCGGCCTCAAGCTCACCCCCAAGTCCTACGAGCAGGACGTGAAGTCCGCGCTGACGAAGGTGGAGCTGAAGGAGGCCGACGCGGCGGTGGTCTACCAGACCGACGTCAAGAGCGCCGGCGGCAAGGTGCAGGGGGTGAACTTCCCCGAGTCGGCGAAGGCGATCAACGAGTACCCGATCGCGCCGCTGAAGGACGCGCCCAACCCGGACGGCGCGGCCGCGTTCATCTCCCTGGTGAAGTCCGCCGAGGGCCAGAAGGTGCTGGGCCAGGCGGGCTTCCTCAACCCGTGAGGCCCGCGCCGAAGGACGCGGGCGCCGTGTCGCCGGACACGCCGACCCGGCCGCGGCGTCCGCGCGGCGGCGGGGGCGGCGGCGTTCCGCTGCCCCTGCTGCTGCCGGCCGTGGTCGGCCTGGCGTTCCTGCTGGTGCCGCTGCTGGCCCTGCTGGTGCGGGCCCCCTGGCGGGGGATGCCCGACCTGCTGACCGGTTCCGCGGTGTGGCAGGCGCTGCGGCTGTCGCTGGAGACGGCGACGTCGGCCACGGCGGTGGCGCTGGTGCTCGGGGTGCCGCTGGCCTGGCTGCTGGCCAGGACCCGCTTCCCCGGCCGCCGGATCGTCCGGGCCCTGGTGACGCTGCCGCTGGTGCTGCCGCCGGTGGTCGGCGGTGTGGCGCTGCTGCTGGCGCTGGGGCGCAACGGCGTGGTCGGCAAGTGGCTCGACGCGTGGTTCGGCCTGACCCTGCCGTTCACCACGACCGGGGTGGTGGTCGCCGAGGCGTTCGTGGCGATGCCGTTCCTCGTGATCAGCGTGGAGGGGACGCTGCGGGCCGCCGACAGCCGGTACGAGGAGGCCGCGGCGACGCTGGGCGCCTCCCGCTTCACCGCCTTCCGCCGGGTGACGCTGCCGATGATCGCGCCCGGGGTGGCGGCCGGCGCGGTGCTGGCCTGGGCGCGCGCGCTCGGCGAGTTCGGCGCCACGATCACCTTCGCGGGCAGTTTCCCCGGCCGCACCCAGACCATGCCGCTGTCGGTCTACCTGGCGCTCCAGAACGACCCGGACGCGGCCGTCGCGCTGAGCCTGGTGCTGCTCGCGGTCTCCGTCGCGGTCCTGGCGGGGCTGCGCGACCGCTGGACGGGGGCGGGCACCGGATGAGCGCCGGTGGGGCCGGAAGCGCGGAGCGGAACGCCGCGGGCGACGCGGGCGCGGGCGACGCGGTAGTCGGCGGCGCGGTGGCGGGCGGCATCGAGGCGGGCGGCGCCGAGGCCGGTGCCACCGACGCGGGTGGCGGCGCCGTCGTGTGTGGCGGCCTCGACGCCCACCTCGTGGTGGACCGGGGGGACTTCCGGCTCGACGTGCGGCTGTCGGCGGCGCCCGGCGAGGTGGTGGCGCTGCTCGGCCCGAACGGCGCCGGCAAGACCACCTCGCTGCGTGCCCTGGCCGGGCTGACCGGGCTGACGCGCGGCCACCTGCGGCTGGACGGCCGGGTGCTGGAGGAGCCCGGACGGCGGGTGCGGGTCGCCCCGGAGCGCCGGCCGGTGGGCGTGATCTTCCAGGACTACCTGCTCTTCCCGCACCTGAGCGCGCTGGACAACGTGGCGTTCGGGCCGCGCTGCCACGGGGCCGGCCGGTCCGAGGCGCGGGCGCTGGCCGCCGACCTGCTGGACCGGATGGGCCTTGCCGACCACGCGCACGCCAAGCCGCGCCGGCTGTCCGGCGGCCAGGCGCAGCGGGTGGCACTCGCCCGGGCGCTGGCCACCGCGCCCCGGCTGCTGCTGCTCGACGAGCCGCTGGCCGCCCTGGACGCCGGGGCACGGCTGGACGTGCGGGCCGAGCTGCGCCGCCACCTGGCCGCGTTCGAGGCGGTCGCGGTGCTGGTCACGCACGACCCGCTGGACGCGATGGTGCTCGCCGACCGGCTGGTGGTGGTGGAGGGCGGCGCCGTGGTGCAGGAGGGCCCGCCCGCGGAGGTCGCCCGGCACCCGCGCACCGGCTACATCGCCCGGCTGGTCGGCCTGAACCTGTACCGGGGCGAGGCCGCGGCAGGCGGCGTCCGGGTCGGGCCGCACCTGACCCTCACCGGCGGCGGGGAGTTGGCCGGCCCGGCGTTCGCGGCGTTCCCGCCCGGCGCGGTCACCCTCCACCGCGACCGGCCGGCCCCCTCCCCCGCCACCACCTGGCGGGCGAGGATCACCGGCATGGAGTCGCACGGCGCCCGGTTCCGGATCACGCTCGCTGGCACCGAGGACGGCCTGCCCCTGGCCGCCGACCTCGCGCCGCCCGCGGTCGCGGAACTCGCCCTGGGCGAGGGGGCGGAGGTCTGGGCCGCGGTCCACCCCGCCGACATCCACGCCTACCCGGTCTGACCTCCCCTCCGGCGGCGCGCCCGGGGCGCCGTCACGACAACCCTCCCGCCGGCTCCCTCCGGACCCGCGGCGGTGCGGCGCGGAGGGCCGTCAACGCCCCCACGGGTTCAGAACATTGACTTTCGTTCAGCCCCTTGACTGCGATGCCCTCCCGCGCGATCCTCGCGTACCACGGACAGGAAAGTTTCCTTACACCTGTCGGCCCGCACCTCCCGCCCCCCACCGCGGAGCAAGGAGCCCCCACCCATGCGCAAGGTCCCGCACCCCACCGCCCCGTCCCCCGCCGGCCGCAAACGCTTCCGCCGCGCCCCGGTCCTGGTCGCCGCGGCCGCCGCGCTCGGCACCGTGGTCGCCGCGCTGCCGGGCGCCGGCAGCGCCTCCGCCGCCGGTCCGGCCGCCCAGGCCGCCCCCGCCGTGGCGGCCGCGCCGACCACCTTCACCCACCCCGGCGTGCTGGTCAGCCTGCCGCAACTCGCCTACGTCAAGAGCAAGGTGCAGGCGAACGCCGAGCCGTGGAAGGACGCGTACACCCAGATGATCGGGAGTTCGTACGCCTCCCTGTCCCGCACCCCCAAGCCGCGCGCGGACGTCGAGTGCGGCTCGTACAGCAATCCCGACAACGGCTGCACGGACGAGCGGCAGGACGCCATCGCCGCCTACACCGACGCGCTGGCCTGGTACATCACCGGCAACAGCGCCTACGCGCAGAAGTCGATCGACCTGATGAACGCGTGGGCCGGCACGATCACCGAGCACACCAACAGCAACGCCCCGCTCCAGACCGGCTGGGCGGGGTCGGTGTGGCCGCGCGCCGCGGAGATCATCCGCTACACCTACAGCGGCTGGTCGTCCGCGGACATCACGAAGTTCTCCGCCATGCTGCGCGACGTCTACCTGCCCGAGGTGATCAACGGCTCCAACAGCAACGGGAACTGGGAGCTGACGATGATGGAGGCGGCGGTCGGCATCTCCGTCTTCCTCAACGACTCCGCCGACTACGACAAGGCCATCACCCGCTACCTCAACCGGGTGCAGGCGTACGTCTACCTGTCCACGGACGGCTCCCTGCCCAAGACCGTGCCGGGCAGCGGGCTGAACACCTCGGCGCAGATCATCAGCTACTGGCAGGGCCAGTCCACGTTCGTCACCGGGCTGACCCAGGAGACCTGCCGGGACTTCACCCACACGGGCTACGGCATCGCGTCCATCTCCGACGTCGTGGAGACCGCGGCGATCCAGGGGCAGGACCTCTACCCGCAGGTCGGCGAGCGGCTGCGGCAGGCGCTCGGCTTCCAGTCGAAGTACGAACTCGGCACGACGCCGCCGTCATGGCTGTGCGGCGGGCAGCTCAACCTCGGGCTCGGGCCGGTCACGGAGGTCGGGTTCAACGCCCTGCACAACCGGATGGGCATCGCGATGACCAACACGCAGACGCTGACCGAGTCGCAGCGGCCGGCGGGCACGAACTCCCTGTTCGTGGCCTGGGAGACGCTGACGAACGCCGACAACCCCGACGTGGTCCCGACGAGCTGACGGCTCCCGGCGCCGTTCCTGCGTCCGCCCCGTCCCGGCGTCCGCCCCGTCCCTGCGTCTGTGCCGCGCCGCGCTCCCGCCGGTCAGCGGGGCGGCGGTCCGCCGTCGCCCCGCGAGTAGGGCGGCGGGACCGGCGGCCGGGCCGGCACCGGGGGAGGCAGCGGCGGCATGCGCGGGGTCGGCGGCGCCGGCGGGTGGTCCGGGACCGCCTCGCCGGGGTAGATCCGCTCGTCCGGCGCGGGCGGGCGCCGGCGGCGCGGCTGCGCGCCCGGGCGGCCGGGCCGCAGCCGGGCGCGCAGGTCGAGGTGCGGGTGGAAGTCGGCCCAGCGCTCCGGGTACTCCGCCGGCGGCAGCGCCGCCTCGCGCTCCTCCTCCTCGCCGGTGCTGGGGGCCGCGTGCCGGGCCCGCCGGGCGGCCGCGCGGGCCACCACCTCGGCCGCGGCGGCCTCCCGCAGCCGGGCGTTCTCCTCCCGCGCCGCGGACGTGGCGACCGACGGCCACACCCGGTCCACGGCCGCGTTGACCGCCGCGCCCACCAGCACGGCGAACGCGGACACGCCTATCCACAGCAGCACCGCGACGGGCGCGGCCAGCGACCCGTAGATGGTGTGGCCCTCGACGGCGTGGGTGAGGTAGATCCGCAGCACGAAACTGCCCACCACCCACATCAGCAGCGCCACCAGCGCGCCGGGCACGTCCTCGTACCAGGGCGACCTGACCGGCACCGAGACGTGGTACAGCGTGGTGAGGAAGGCGATCGAGGCCAGCAGCGCCGCCGGCCAGTACAGGATGTGCTCGGTGGCGCTCCCGCCCGGCAGGTACCGGGTGAGCGTGCCCGGCCCGACCACCACCAGCGGCAGCACCGCCGCGCCGACCAGCAGCGCGGCCACGTACAGCACCAGGGACATCAGGCGGGTGCGGACGATGCCTCGGCGGCCCTCCAGGCCGTACATGATGGTGATGGTGTCGACGAAGACGTTGACCGCGCGGGAGCCGGACCACAGCGCGATCAGGAAACCGATGGAGATCAGGTCCGGGCGGCGGCCGTGGAAGACGTCGTCCACCAGGGGCTTGACGAGCTGGTTGACGCCCTTGTCGGACAGCACCGTGGCCGACGCCTGGAGGATGTTGTGCCGGATGTGGTCGATCGTGTCGAGGCCGATCACGGTGTCCACGTACCCGAGGGCGCCGACCAGCCCGAGCAGCAGCGGCGGCAGCGAGAGCAGGACGAAGAAGGCCGCCTCGGCCGCGAGCCCGGTGACGCGGTACTCCATGCAGGAGTCCACCGTGTCCTTGAGCAGCAGCCAGGCCATCCGGCGTTTGGAGACATTCCGGTACAGCGCGCGGGCCCTGCGCCACCGACCCGGTCTCCGATGGCTTCTTTCGTCTGCTGCTTGCACCCCCTTACGTTAGCTGGCATGACTGCCCCCACTCACACGGTCACGAACCAGGTGCCGCCCCTGGTCGGCCATGACGTGTACAGAACGGACCGCGCGCTCGCCGAAGGCGTGGCACGGCACGCGGCCCCGGCACGACTGGCGGAGATCGACGACGAGCTGAGCGACCTCGGCAGGGCCGCGGGGTCCGCCCAGGCGCAGCGGTGGGGTGAGGAGGCGAACACCGTCACCCCCGTGCTGCGCACCCACGACCGGTACGGCAACCGGATCGACGAGGTCGACTTCCATCCCTCCTACCACCGGCTGCTGGGCCACGCGGTCACCTCGGGCCTGACCGACGCCTGGTCGCGGCCCGACGGGCACCTGCGGCGCGCCGCGGGCTTCGTGGTGTGGACGCAGGCCGAGGCCGGGCACGGCTGCCCGGTGTCGATGACCCATGCCGCGGTGCCCGCGCTGCGCGCCGACCCGGACCTGGCCGCCGAGTGGCAGCCGCGGCTCGGCTCGCACGTCTACGACCCCCGGCTGGTCGCGCCGGGGCAGAAGCCGGGCGCGCTGTTCGGGATGGGCATGACCGAGAAGCAGGGCGGCTCGGACGTCCGCGCGAACTCCACCACCGCGCGGCCCCTCGCGGAGGACGGCACCTACGCGCTGACCGGCCACAAGTGGTTCTGCTCGGCGCCGATGTCGGACGGGTTCCTGGTGCTGGCGCAGGTGCCGGCCGCGGGAGGTGACCGGCTGACCTGCTTCCTGGTGCCGCGGGTGCTGGAGGACGGCAGCCGCAACGTCTTCGCGATCCAGCGGCTGAAGGACAAGCTCGGCAACCGCTCCAACGCCTCCTCGGAGGTGGAGTTCGCCGGCACCTGGGCGCGGCGGGTCGGCGAGGAGGGCCGCGGGGTCGCCACGATCATCGAGATGGTGGCCGCCACCCGGCTGGACTGCGCGCTGGGGTCGGCCGCGCTGATGCGGCAGGCGGTGGCGCAGGCGGTGCACCACGCCACCCACCGCAGCGCGTTCGGCGGGCCGCTGGTCGACAAGCCGCTGATGCGCAACGTGCTGGCGGACCTGGCGCTGGAGTCGGAGGCGGCGACCACCGCGGTGCTGCGGCTGGCGGCGGCCTACGACGCGGACACCCCGCGCGAGCGCGCCCTGCGGCGGCTGGCGGTCGCGGTCACCAAGTACTGGGTCACCAAGCGGTGCCCGTCGGTGGCCGTGGAGGCGCTGGAGTGCCTGGGCGGCAACGGCTACGTGGAGGAGTCCGGCATGCCGCGGATCTTCCGGGAGTCGCCGCTGAACTCGGTGTGGGAGGGCTCCGGCAACGTGCAGGCGCTCGACGTGCTGCGGGTACTCGGGCGCGAGCCGCAGGCGGTGGACGCCTTCCTCGGCGAGATCGGCCTCGCGCACGGCGCGGACCGCCATCTGGACGCGGCGGTGAAGGACCTGCTCGCCGACCTCGCCGACCTGGAGGGGGTGGAGGCGCGCGCCCGGCGGGTGGTGGAGCGGATGGCCCTGGTCTTCCAGGGCTCGCTGCTGGTGCGCTTCGCGCCCGCGCCGGTCGCCGACGCGTTCTGCGCGTCGCGGCTGGGCCGGGACTGGGGCACCGCCTTCGGCACGCTGCCCGGCTCGGCCGACCTGGCCGCACTGGTGGAGCGGGCGCGGCCGGTCGAGGTCTGAGCCGGAGCGGCGGCGGGACCGGAGGGGACCGGGCGGGACCGGGCGGGGGCCCGGCGCGGACGGACGGGAACGGGCGGGAACTCGGCGCGGACGGGCGGACCGGCGCCCCGGAGGGAGGGAGGTGAATGATGCCGCGAGCAGGCGGCGGGCGAACGCCCCGGGCGGGCGCTCGACGGCCAGCGCGGGCGTGCGGTGGAGGTGGCGCCGCGCCGACTCGGCACCACCTCCAGTACGCGGCCCGTACCCGACGGGCTCGCACCGACCACGGGGTGGATCCGTGCGAGGTCGGTGACGTGCCGTCACTGTCCGTCGAAGTCGCGTACGCTCGCAAGGGTTGCAGAACGTTGCACCCGGCCCCGGCCGTTCCGGCGGGCCGCGACGGCGTGGGCATACCGACCACCGAAACACGGCAACGGGGCTGAGCGGGGGCGAGATGTCACACCTTCCGACCGGTGCGGTGCGGCCGGCGGGCACGGGCGAGCGGACTCCGGCGCGTGTGCTGGCGGCGGTGCGGGAGGCCGCGCTGGCCGGCCTGTCGCCGTGCGCGGAGCCGCGTGCGGTGATCAGCGAGTCGTGGACGCGGACGCTGCGGCTGGGCGTGGACCCCGACGCGGGCACGGCCCACCGGATCCTGAGCGCCGACGAGATCGAGCAGCGCCGGCACTCCACGCCGCTCGCGGAGGTCCTGCCGAGCCTGCGCGACGGCCTGGTGTCGGTCGCGGACGCGACCTGGCACATCATGGTCGTCACCGACGCCGAGGGCAGGGTGCTGTGGCGCGACGGCAGCCCCGCGGTCCGCAGGAGCGCGGACCGGGTGGGCTTCTCCGAGGGCGCCTCCTGGGCCGAGGGCACCGTGGGCACCAACGCGATCGGCACCGCGCTGGTCACCCGCACCCCCTTGCAAGTGCACTCGGCCGAGCACTTCGTCCGCACCCTGCACAACTGGACCTGCGCGGCCGCGCCGCTGCACGACCCGCGGGACGGCCGGCTGCTGGGCGTGGTGGACGTCAGCGGCCCGGCGACCAGCCTGCACCCCGCGACACTGGCGCTGGTGTCGGCGGTGGCACGGGTCGCGGAGGGCGAGCTGCGCACCCGGCACTGGGAGGCGGTGGAGCGGCTGCGCTCGGTGGGGGCGCCGCTGCTGTCCCGGATCTCCGGCCAGGCACTGGTGGTGGACCGCAACGGGTGGACGGCCGCGGTGACCGGGATGGCCGGCACCGACCGGGTCGCGCTGCCCTCGCGCGTGCGCGCGGGGCAGGTCTGGCTGCCGGCGCTGGGGCTGTGCGAGCTGGACCCGCTGCCGGGCGGCTGGCTGATCCGCGTCGGCGAGCGGGAGCGGCCGGCGGCGGCGAACCGCGTGGTGCTCGACCTGTGCGGAGCGCAGGGCGGCGAGGTGACCGTGCACGGCCAGGCCGGCCACTGGTCGCAGCGGCTGAGCCCGCGCCACGCCGAGCTGCTGTTCGTGCTGGCGCTGCACCCGGGCGGGCGCACCGCGACGCAACTGGCCGCCGACCTGTTCGGCGACCCGAGCCGCGCCGTGACGGTCCGGGCGGAGATGTCGCGGCTGCGCCGCACCCTCGGAGGGGTGCTGGCGCACCGGCCGTATCGTTTCGCCGACGGCGTCGGGGTGGAGGTGCTGCGGCCGGGCCGGGCGGCCGACCTGCTCCCCCACTCGCTGGCCCCGGCGGTCCTTGCGGAGCGCGGGTGAGTCCTCGCGGAGCGCGGGCGGCCGGTGGCCGGGCGGCCCGGCGGCCGGCCGGCGCGGGTCCAGCGCGGGTCCAGCGCGGGTCCAGCGCGGGTCCAGCGCGGGTCCAGCGCGGGTCCAGCGCGGGTCCGGTGCATCGGCGTGTGACCGACATGCGAGATGAAGTAGTCCACATGGTGGATAATGGTGGACTGTCCGAACACCTGCGTGCCACGCTTTCGTCATGTCACGCACTGGAATCGCCTTGGTAGGTCGGCCACACGTCGACTTCTGCCGCGTGTCCAGCGCCATCTGTCCGGCGGGCTGAGCACCTCACGGCGCCACCTGCGCCGACCCCGCCGTCCCCGCCGTCGTGGATGCGCGGAAGCCGCCTGCCGTCCTCGGTGAGCCGTGATGTCCCGCGCCCGCGCGGGCTCCGGGTCGTCCCGGGAGGCATGCCGCCCCGCGCCGTACCGACCCGTATACACGCCTGCCCGAAGGACGCATCGCCATGGCTTCCAGCTCCGACTCCCCCCAGCCCCCGGCCGGGAGCGCCGCCCCGAAGACCGCGGCGGCCCGTCGCCGGACGGGACGGCACCGCGGCGAGGGCCAGTGGGCGATGGGCCACTTCACCCCGCTGAACGCCAACGAGCAGTCCAAGAAGGACGACGACGGTCTCAACGTCCGGACCCGGATCGAGACGATCTACGCGCACCGCGGCTTCGACTCGATCGACGGCGCCGACCTGCGCGGCCGGATGCGCTGGTGGGGCCTGTACACCCAGCGCCGGCCCGGGATCGACGGCGGCCGCACCGCGGTGCTGGAGCCCGAGGAACTGGACGACAGCTACTTCATGATGCGGGTGCGCATCGACGGCGGCCGGTTGACCGTGGCCCAACTGCGGGTGATCGGCGAGATCTCCCAGGAGTTCGCACGCGGCACCGCCGACCTCACCGACCGGCAGAACATCCAGTACCACTGGATCCGGATCGAGGACGTGCCGGAGATCTGGCGCCGGCTGGAGGCGGTGGGCCTGTCCACCACCGAGGCGTGCGGCGACGTGCCCCGGGTCATCCTCGGCTCCCCCGTCGCGGGCATCGCCGAGGACGAGATCATCGACGGCACCCCCGCCATCGACGAGATCCACGAGCGGTACATCGGCAGCAAGGAGTTCTCCAACCTGCCGCGCAAGTTCAAGACCGCCATCTCCGGCTCGCCGCTGCTCGACGTGGTGCACGAGATCAACGACATCGCCTTCGTCGGCGTGGACCACCCCGAGCACGGCCCCGGGTTCGACCTGTGGGTCGGCGGCGGCCTGTCCACCAACCCGAAGCTGGGCGTGCGGCTGGGCGCGTGGGTCCCGCTGGGCGAGGTGCCCGAGGTGTGGGCCGGCGTGGTCGGCATCTTCCGCGACTACGGCTACCGGCGGCTGCGCGGCCGCGCCCGGCTGAAGTTCCTGCTCGCCGACTGGGGCGCGGAGAGGTTCCGCCAGGTCCTCCAGGACGAGTACCTGAAGCGGCCGCTGCTGGACGGCCCGGCGCCCGAACAGCCGGCGCAGGTGTGGCGCGACCACATCGGCGTGCACCGGCAGAAGGACGGCCGCTACTACATCGGCTTCGCGCCGCGGGTCGGCCGGGTGGACGGCTCCGTCCTGACGAAGGTCGCCGAACTCGCCGCCGCGCACGGCTCGGACCGGCTGCGCACCACCACCGACCAGAAGCTGGTCGTGCTGGACGTCGAGGAGGACCGGGTCGCGTCGCTGAGCGCCGGACTGGAGGCCCTCGACCTCCAGGTGCGCCCGTCGCCCTTCCGACGCGGGACGATGGCCTGCACCGGCATCGAGTTCTGCAAGCTGGCGATCGTGGAGACGAAGGCGCGCGGCGCCTCGCTGATCGACGAACTGGAGCGGCGCCTGCCGGAGTTCGACGAGCCGATCGCCATCAACATCAACGGCTGCCCCAACTCCTGCGCCCGCATCCAGACCGCCGACATCGGCCTCAAGGGCCAGCTCGTCACCGACGCCGACGGCAACCAGGTCGAGGGCTACCAGGTGCACCTCGGCGGCGGCCTCGGCCTCGACCCGGGCTTCGGCCGCAAGGTCCGCGGCCTGAAGGTGACCGCCGACCAGCTTCCCGACTACGTCGAGCGGGTGCTGAACCGGTTCCGGGCCGGCCGCGCCGACGGCGAGCGCTTCGCCCAGTGGGCGGCCAGAGCATCGGAGGAGGAACTGTCGTGACGGAGCGAGCCGCGCCGTTCTACTGCCCCTACTGCGGCGACGAGGACCTGCGGCCCTCGGAGCAGGGGCACGGCGCCTGGGAATGCCGGGCGTGCAACCGAGCATTCCAGCTGAAGTTCCTCGGCCTGCTCGCCGAGGGCTTCACGGCACCCTCACCGCACGGCTCTTCCGACGGAGGCGCAGCGTGACCACCGCACCGCACACCGCACAGGATCTCCAGCGGCTGGCCGAACAGGCCGGCCGCGACCTCGAGGAGGCGTCCGCACTCGACGTGCTGCGCTGGGCCGCCGACACCTTCGGCCGCCGCTTCTGCGTCACCTCCTCGATGGAGGACGCCGTCGTCGCGCACCTGGCCTCGCGTGCCATGCCGGGCGTGGACGTCGTGTTCCTGGACACCGGCTACCACTTCCCGGAGACCATCGGCACCCGGGACGCGGTGGAGGTCGTGATGGACGTGAACGTGATCACGCTCACCCCCGAGCAGACCGTCGCCGAGCAGGACGCGCAGTACGGCCCGAAGCTGCACGACCGCGACCCCGACCTGTGCTGCGCGCTGCGCAAGGTCGCCCCGCTGGAGGCCGGGCTGCGCGGCTACGACGCGTGGGCGACCGGGCTGCGCCGTGACGAGTCCCCGACCCGGGCCGACACGCCCGTGGTCGGGTGGGACGCGCGGCGCCAGAAGGTGAAGATCGCCCCGATTGCCAGGTGGACACAGGAAGACGTGGAAACATACGTCGCTCAGCACGGGGTTCTCACCAACCCGCTGCTGATGGACGGCTACGCCTCGGTCGGCTGCGCTCCCTGCACCCGCCGGGTGCTCGAGGGCGAGGACGCCCGGTCGGGCCGGTGGGCCGGCCTCGGCAAGACCGAGTGCGGGATCCACCTGTGAATCCAGCCGTCGAACCTGTGAGA
Organism: Streptomyces sp. SN-593; assembly: GCF_016756395.1. NCBI lineage: Bacteria > Bacillati > Actinomycetota > Actinomycetes > Kitasatosporales > Streptomycetaceae > Actinacidiphila > Actinacidiphila reveromycinica. The sequence goes on along the minus strand of NZ_AP018365.1, from coordinate 6,700,342 downwards.
ACCCCCCAGAGCGCGACTGTCCGCAGTCGCACCGCACCGACGTCGACCGCGTCGGGGAACCAGGAGGACCGGATGAGCGGCGGAGCCACCGTATGGCTCACCGGGCTGCCCAGCGCCGGCAAGACCACCATCGCCACCGCGCTGGCCGGCACGCTGCGCGCCGAGGGCCGCCGGGTCGAGGTGCTGGACGGCGACGAGATCCGCGAGTTCCTCTCGGCGGGCCTCGGCTTCAGCCGCGAGGACCGGCACACCAACGTGCAGCGGATCGGCTTCGTCGCCGAACTGCTCGCCTCGCACGGCGTGCTGGTGCTGGTCCCGGTGATCGCGCCGTACGCCGACAGCCGTGAGGCGGTCCGCAAGCGGCACGAGGCCCGCGGCACCGCCTACGTGGAGGTGCACGTCGCCACGCCGGTGGACGTCTGCTCGGTGCGGGACGTCAAGGGGCTGTACGCCAAGCAGGCCGCGGGCGAGCTGACCGGGCTCACCGGGGTCGACGACCCGTACGAGGCCCCGGCCCGGCCCGACCTGCGCATCGAGACCGAGGGCAGCACCGTCGAGCAGTCGGCGGCGGCCGTGTACGCGTATCTCGGGGCCAGTGGCCGCATCGCGAGCGAGAAGAGGTAGGGCATGACGACGACCGCCAGGCAGACCGGGGCGAGCGCCAGTCCGTACGCGCTCACGCACCTGGACGCGCTGGAGTCGGAGGCGGTGCACATCTTCCGCGAGGTCGCGGGCGAGTTCGAGCGGCCGGTGATCCTCTTCTCCGGCGGCAAGGACTCGATCGTGATGCTGCACCTGGCGCTGAAGGCGTTCGCGCCCGCGGCGGTGCCCTTCGCGCTGCTGCACGTGGACACCGGCCACAACTTCCCCGAGGTGCTGGAACTCAGGGACCGCACGGTCGCCGAGCACCACCTGCGGCTGCACGTCGCGAAGGTGCAGGACTACATCGACGACGGGCGGCTGCGCGAGCGTCCGGACGGCCTGCGCAACCCGTTGCAGACCGTGCCGCTCACCGACACCATCCGCGAGCTGCGCTTCGACGCGGTCTTCGGCGGCGGCCGGCGCGACGAGGAGAAGGCCCGCGCCAAGGAGCGGGTCTTCTCGCTGCGCGACGAGTTCTCCCAGTGGGACCCGCGCCGCCAGCGCCCGGAACTGTGGTCGCTCTACAACGGCCGGCACGCCCCCGGCGAGCACGTGCGGGTCTTCCCGCTGTCCAACTGGACCGAGCTGGACGTGTGGCAGTACATCGCCCGGGAGCGGATCGCGCTGCCCGAGATCTACTTCGCGCACCGCCGGGAGGTCTTCCGGCGGGCGGGCATGTGGCTGACCGCGGGCGACTGGGGCGGCCCGAAGGCCGGCGAGCCGGTGGAGACCCGGCAGGTGCGCTACCGCACCGTCGGCGACATGTCCTGCACCGGCGCGGTCGACTCCGACGCCGTCACGCTCGAAGCGGTGATCACCGAGATCGCCGCCTCCCGGCTCACCGAGCGGGGCGCCACCCGCGCCGACGACAAGATGTCCGAGGCCGCGATGGAAGACCGCAAGCGCGAGGGGTACTTCTAGCCATGACCGGCACCACCAGCCCGATCACCGCCGAGCAGTTGTCGGCCACCACGCTGCTGCGGTTCGCGACCGCCGGCTCGGTCGACGACGGCAAGTCCACCCTCGTCGGACGCCTGCTGCACGACTCCAAGTCCGTGCTCACCGACCAGCTCGAAGCCGTGGAACGCGCCTCCCAGGTCCGCGGCCAGCAGGCACCCGACCTCGCCCTGCTCACCGACGGCCTGCGCGCCGAACGCGAACAGGGCATCACCATCGACGTCGCCTACCGCTACTTCGCCACCGCCCGCCGCCGCTTCATCCTCGCCGACACCCCCGGCCACGTGCAGTACACCCGCAACATGGTCACCGGCGCCTCCACCGCCGAACTCGCCGTCGTCCTCGTCGACGCCCGCAACGGCGTCGTCGAGCAGACCCGCCGGCACGCCGCGGTCGCCGCCCTGCTGCGCGTCCCGCACGTGGTCCTCGCCGTCAACAAGATGGACCTGGTCGGCTACGAGGAGTCCGTCTTCACCGCCATCGCCGAGGAGTTCACCGCGTACGCGGCCTCGCTGGGGGTGCCGGACGTCGCGGCCATCCCGATCTCCGCGCTCGCCGGGGACAACGTGGTGGAGCCGTCGGCGAACATGCACTGGTACGGCGGCCCGACGGTGCTGGAGCACCTGGAGACCGTCCGGGTCGGCCACGACCTGACGGCCTGCCCGCCGCGCTTCCCGGTGCAGTACGTCATCCGTCCGCAGACCGCCGAGCACCCGGACTACCGCGGCTACGCCGGACAGATCGCCTCCGGCCTCCTGCGGGTCGGCGACCCGGTGACGGTACTGCCCTCCGGCCGCACCACCACGATCGCCGGCATCGACGCGCTCGGCTCACCGGTGGACACCGCGTGGGCGCCGCAGTCGGTGACCGTGCTGCTCTCCGACGACGTGGACGTCTCCCGCGGTGACCTGATCGCCCCGACCGCCCACGCGCCGGCGGTCACCCAGGACATCACCGCCACCGCCTGCCACCTGCACGAGCGGCCGCTGCGGGTCGGCGAGCGGGTGCTGCTCAAGCACGCCACCCGCACGGTGAAGGCGATCGTGAAGGAACTGCCGTACCGGATCGACCTGTCGCACGGGCTGGCCCACGAGGAGAACCCGGCGGCGCTGGAGGTCAACGACATCGGCGCGGTGGTGCTGCGCACCGCCGAGCCGCTGCCCGTCGACGCCTACGCCGAGTCGCGGTTGACCGGTTCGTTCCTGCTGATCGACCCCGCCGACGGCGCTACGCTGACCGCCGGCATGGCGGGCGAGCCGTTCGCGGCCCGGCCGCAGGCGCCGGCCTCGGACGACGACGGATGGGACTTCTGACGGTGTCGGACCTGGGACAGGAAGCCTTCTCGGGCTTCGCGAAGGAAGGCGGGCGGGTCGGCAGCGGCAGGCTCGGCGCCGGGACGGGCGGGGTCGCACGATGTGCGGGCTGACCCGCCCGGCCGCGGCCCGCACCGGCGCCGCGGCCACCGCGCGCGGCGCCCTGCGCACGCGCGGCACCGCGCCGGCAGCTCCGGCACCCCCGAGACGTACCCGCCGTGCCCCGCGCCCGCTCGCGCGGCACGGCACGCGAAGACCTGACGACATTCCGGCCGCGCCCTGACCCACCGGGCGCGACACGCCGGGCCTTACGAAGGGACACTCCCGTGTCTGCCCTGCTCCGCATACCCGCCCCGCGCTCCTCCCGCCGCCGCAGACTCGTCGCCGCGGCCGCCGCCCTGCCGATCCTCTTCGGCGCGCTGTCCGCGTGCGGCTACGGCTCCGACAAGTCGGACGACTCCGCCTCCACCGCGCCGGCCGCCGCCGGCAGCACGAGCGCGAAGAAGCTCTCCGCCGACGAGGTGAAGATCGGGTACTTCCCGAACCTCACCCACGCCACCGCACTGGTCGGCCTGAAGGAGGGCTTCTTCCAGCAGGAACTGGGCGGCACCAAGATCAAGCAGGCCACCTTCAACGCGGGCCCGGCGGAGATCGAGGCGCTCAACGCCGGTTCGGTCGACATCGGCTGGATCGGCCCCTCCCCGTCGATCAACGGCTACACCCAGTCGAACGGCTCGAACCTCAAGATCATCTCGGGTTCGGCCTCGGGCGGCGTCAAGCTGGTGGTCAACCCGAAGAAGATCAAGACCGTCGCGGACCTCAAGGGCAAGAAGATCGCCACCCCGCAGCTCGGCAACACCCAGGACGTGGCGCTGCTGAACTTCATCAAGTCCAAGGGCTGGAAGGTCGACGCGCAGAGCGGCAAGGGCGACGTGTCGGTGGTGCGCACCGACAACTCGCTGACCCCGCAGGCCTACGCCAACGGCTCCATCGACGGCGCGTGGGTGCCGGAGCCCACCGCGTCGAAGCTGGTGGACGAGGGCGCGAAGGTGCTGCTCGACGAGAGCACGCTGTGGCCGAACAAGCAGTTCGTGATCACCAACGTGATCGTCTCGCAGAAGTTCCTCAAGGCGCACCCCGACGTCGTGGAGGCGGTGCTGCGCGGTTCGGTGAAGACCAACGCCTGGATCAACGCCAACCCCGACAAGGCGAAGGCCGACGCGAACGACCAGCTCAAGGCGCTGACCCAGAAGGCGCTGCCGGCCAGCCAGCTCGACCCGGCGTGGAAGTCCATCACCGTGCTGGACGACCCGCTGGCGAGCACCGCCAAGGCCGAGGCGCAGCACGCGGTGGACGCGGGCCTGCTGAAGGCGCCGAAGCTGGACGGGATCTACGACCTCACGCTGCTCAACAAGGTCCTCAAGGAGCAGGGCAAGCCGACGGTGAGTGCCGCCGGGCTCGGCACCCAGTAAGCCGGCGCCCCGCGCGGCCGACCGGACATGGCCGTCCGGCCGGCCGCGCGGCGCAGGCGGGCGGCACAGCCGTCGCAGGCACCGCAGCACCCATCCACCGCGCCCCGTGCGCGACCGAGGACCTCAGGAGGTGACCACCATGGCCGACACCCTCACCGGCCCCGCGGCACCGTCGGCGGGACCCGCCGGGTACGCCGCGCGCATCGACCATGTTTCGAAGGCGTTCGGCAGGCCCGGCGCCCGCCAGCTCGTGCTGGACGACATCACGCTCGACGTGGCGCCGGGCGAGTTCGTCTGCCTCCTGGGGGCCTCGGGGTGCGGCAAGTCCACCCTGCTGAACCTGGTGGCCGGGCTCGACGAGCCCTCGGCCGGCGGCATCGAGACGCCTGGTGGGCGGCCAGCGCTGATGTTCCAGGAGCACGCGCTGTTCCCGTGGCTGACCGCGGGCAAGAACATCGAGCTGGCGCTGCGGATGCGCGGGGTGCCGCGCGAGGAGCGCAGGCCCGAGGCCGAGCGGCTGCTGTCGCTGGTCCGGCTCGGCGGCGCGTACGGCAAGCGGGTGCACGAGCTGTCCGGCGGCATGCGGCAGCGGGTGGCACTGGCCCGGGCGCTGGCCCAGGACAGCCAGCTCCTGCTGATGGACGAGCCGTTCGCGGCGCTCGACGCGATCACCCGGGACGTGCTCCACGACGAGCTGACCCGGGTCTGGTCGGAGACCGACCTGTCGGTGCTGTTCGTGACGCACAACGTGCGCGAGGCGGTCCGGCTCGCGCAGCGGGTCGTGCTGCTGTCGTCGCGGCCCGGCCGGATCAACCGGGAGTGGGCCATCGACATCCCGCAGCCGCGCCGCATCGAGGACGCGGGCGTGGCCGACCTGTCCGTCGAGATCACCGAAGAACTCCGTGGGGAGATCCGCCGCCATGGCCAGCACTGACACCGGAGCGAAGGACACCGCGCCGCTCGGCGACGAGCCGGCGGGGCAGGGTGCGCCCGCGCGGCAGCCGGGCGCCCGGGACCTGTCCGGCCTGGAGGCGGGCCTGGACGCGCTGGAGACCGTCTCCACCGCCCGGGTGCCGATCGGGCAGGTGCTGCTGAAGAAGGTGCTGCCGCCGCTGAGCGCGGCCGTGCTGGTGCTGGTGGTCTGGCAGCTCTGCTCCTGGGGGAAGGTCGCCGACCCGACGAAGCTGCCCAGCCCGCACGCGGTGTGGCAGGAGCTGGTGGACCGCTGGAACGCCGGCGACCTGTTCTCGATCATCTGGACCAGTGTCGAGCGCGGCCTGCTCGGCTTCCTGGCCGCGCTGGTGATCGGCACCCCGCTGGGCCTGCTGGTCGCGCGGGTGTCGTTCGTCCGGGCCGCCATCGGGCCGATCCTGTCCGGGCTCCAGTCGCTGCCGTCGGTGGCGTGGGTGCCGGCCGCGGTGATCTGGCTGGGGCTGAGCGACTCGGCGATGTACGCGGTGATCCTGCTCGGCGCGGTCCCGTCGATCGCCAACGGCCTGGTGGCCGGCATCGACCAGGTGCCGCCGCTGTACCTGCGGGCCGGCCGCACCATCGGCGCGACCGGGGTGCGCGGGGCCTGGTTCATCCTGCTGCCCGCGTCGCTGCCGGGCTACGTGGCCGGCCTGAAGCAGGGCTGGGCGTTCTCCTGGCGCTCGCTGATGGCCGCCGAGCTGATCGCCTCCTCGCCGGACCTGGGGGTGGGCCTGGGCCGCTACCTGGAGAACATGCGCGAGGCGTCCGACATGGCCGGGGTCTTCCTCGGCATCCTGCTGATCCTCGTGGTGGGCATCGCGATCGACCTGATCGTCTTCAGCCCGCTGGAGCGGTGGGTGCTGCGCAGCCGCGGCCTGACCGCGGGGGTCCGGTAGCGTTGCGCCCCGCCCGTACGGAAGCGCCCGCGCTGCTGGTGATCGCGCACGGCTCGCGCGACCCGCGGCACGCCGCGACCGTACGGGCGCTGACGGCCCGGGCTGCCTCGGGACGGCCGGGGCTGCGGGTGGAGACCGCGTTCCTCGACTTCGACGCCCCGTCGGTGCCGGCCGCCCTGGAGCGGATGGCGGACGGCGGGGCGCGCGAGGTGGTGGCGCTGCCGCTGCTGCTGACCCGCGCGTTCCACGCCAAGACCGACATCCCCGCGGTGCTGGCCGATGCGGCCGCGGGGCTGCCCGGGCTGCGGCTGCGCACCGCTGGTGTGCTCGGCCCCTCGCCGCTGCTGGTCGCCGCCCTGGAGCGGCGGTTGCGGGCGGCCGGGGTGCGGCGGCGCGACCGGGCCGGTACCGGCGTCGTGCTGGCGTCGGCCGGCTCCTCCGACCCGGAGGCGCGCGCGGTGATCGCCGCTCTCGCGCGGGAGTGGCGGCGCACCGGCTGGTGCGACGTGCGGCCCGCCTTCGCCTCCGCGTCGCTGCCGCGCACCGAGGACGCGGTCCGCGCGCTGCGCGCGGAGGGTGCGCGCACCGTCGCCGTGGCGCCGTACGTGCTCGCGCCCGGCTTCCTGCCCGACCGGATCGCCCGGGGCGCGCGGGAGGCGGGCGCGGACGTGCTGGCGGACGTCCTCGGACCGGCGCCCGAGGTGGCCGAGCTGCTGCTGCGCCGCTACGACGAGGCACTGCGCTCCCCCGCCGGGCGCCCCGCCGCCGCCCGCTCCGCCGCCGCCCGCCTCGCCCTCGCCTGAGCGCGCCCCGGGGCCGTGCGAGGCCCTTCCCGACGCCGCCCGCACCCGCACCGACCTGCGACGGTCACGCGGTGCGGGCGGTCGCGTGTAAGGGGCAGCCGGCGCGGCCGTCAGGGCCGGCCCCTCACACCGGGGTGGGGACAGCCCCACCCCTGGGAGGGAGAACTCCTCACCCCAAGTCACCTGTTGGCCGGATGGGTGGGCGGCGGTCGGGCCCATAGCGTCGTGGGTGACAGAGCGGCAGGTCACAGGCCGCCTCCCAGGACGATCCTTCAAGGGGGACACCGTGAGTCGCGCTCGCGCACACGGCAGCAGAACGGGCATCGCGGCGGCGATGGGCGGTTGGAGTGCCCGGCACCGCTGGGCGGCGGTCGGCGGCTGGCTGCTCTTCGTCATCGCCGTCCTGGTGATCGGCCAGGCGGTGGGCCGCTCCGACGTCGACGAGGCCCGGTCGGTGCCGGGCGAGGTCGCCCAGGCGGCGACGCTCACCGACGACGCCGGGTTGCAGGACAAGGCGTCCGAGATGGTGCTGGTGCAGACCTCGCACGGCAGCGTCACCGACCCGGCGGTCCGCGCCGCGGTCGCCGACGTGGTCGCCGCGGTCCGCTCCACCGGCCTCGCGACGGCGATCACCTCGCCGTACGACACCCAGGCCGTGTCCAAGGACCACCGCTCGGCGCTGGTCCGGTTCGACATGCGCGGGACGGCCGACGACGCGCCCGACCACGTGCAGCCGGTGCTCGACGCGGTCGCCAAGGTGCAGCACGCCCACCAGGGCCTGCGGATCGAGGAGTTCGGCGACGCCAGCGGCGAGCACGCGGTCGACGACGCCTTCGGCAGCGACTTCAAGACCGCCGAGTACTCCGCCGTGCCGGTCGCGCTGGCCATCCTGCTGATCGCCTTCGGCGCCCTGGTCGCCGCGCTGCTGCCGGTCGCGCTGGCGCTGACCGCGTTCCTCGGCGCGAGCGGCGTGGTCGCGCTGGTCAGCCACGCCGTCCCGATGAGCGACACCGCGAACTCGGTGATGCTGCTGGTCGGCCTCGCGGTCGGCGTCGACTACTGCCTGTTCTACCTGCGCCGGGAGCGCGAGGAGCGGGCCGCGGGCCATGACGCCGGGACCGCGCTGCGGATCGCCTCGGCCACCTCCGGGCGGGCCATCCTGATCTCCGGGTTCACCGTGATCGTGGCGATGGCCGGGATGCTCTTCACCGGCATCGGCGACTTCAAGGCCATGGGCATGGCCACGATGATCGTGGTGGCGATCGCGATGTTCGGTTCGGTGACGGTGCTGCCGGCGCTGTTGTCGATGCTGGGCGAGCGGGTGGAGAAGGGCCGGGTGCCGTTCGTCGGCCGCGGGTCCCGCGGCCACGGCGGCGGCCGGACGGCGGACGACGGCAGCCGGTTCTGGCGGACGGTGCTGCGCCCGGTGCTGCGCCACCCCAAGGCCGCGACCCTGGTCGCCGGCGGCGCCCTGGTCGCCCTCGCGATCCCGGCGCTGTCCATGCACACCGCCAACCTGTCCACGCAGCAGGAGCTGGGCGACGGCCTGCCCGTCATCAAGACCTACGAGCACATCGAAGCCGCCTTCCCCGGCGGTCCCGACCCGGCGCACGTGGTGGTCAAGGCCGACGCGATCGACTCCCCGCAGGTCCGCGCGGCCATCGCCGACTTCCGTGCCGAGGCGGTCCGTTCGGGGGCCAGCACCGGCCCGGTCACCGTCACCGTGCACGCCGCGCAGAACCTCGCGCGGATCGACGTGCCGCTCGCCGGCGGCGGCGACCGCGGCAAGGCCGAGGCGGACGTCCGGCTGCTGCGCGACCACGTCCGGCCCGACACGCTCGGGAAGGTCGGGGGACTCCGGGCCCCGATCACCGGGGACACCGCCTCCTCGATGGACTTCACCCACAAGATCAGCAGCAGCGTGCCCCCGGTGTTCGGGTTCGTGATCGTCTTCGCCTTCCTGCTGATGCTGCTGTCCTTCCGGTCGCTGACCATCGCGCTGACCTCGATCGTGCTGAACCTGCTGTCGGTGGGCGCGGCCTACGGGGTGCTGACCCTGGTCTTCCAGCACGGCGTGGGCGCCTCGCTGGTCGGCGCGCACGACAGCGGCGCGGTCGTGGCCTGGCTGCCGCTGTTCCTCTTCGTGATCCTCTTCGGGCTGAGCATGGACTACCACGTGTTCGTGGTCTCCCGGATACGTGAGGCGCGGATGCGCGGGCTGAGCACCAAGGCCGCGATCGAGAAGGGCATCACCACCACCGCGGGCGTGGTCACCAGCGCCGCCGTCATCATGGTCGCGGTCTTCGCGATCTTCGGGACGCTGTCGATGCAGAGCATGAAGCAGATGGGCGTCGGCCTGGCCTTCGCGGTGCTGATCGACGCCACCGTCATCCGCGGGGTGCTGCTGCCGGCGGTCATGACACTGCTCGACGAGCGGAACTGGTACCTGCCGCGGTGGATGCACCGGCTGCCCGACATGACCGAGCGCGATGCGGCGCCGCCGCTGCCGCCGGTCCCCGCCGACCCGCCCCGGCGCCCGGTCCCCGACCACGTCTGACCTGCACCGATAGACGACCGTGCCCCCGCGCCGCCCTGGTTCGGGGGCACTGTCGGTGCCCCCGGGTACCGTGGGGATCATGAGCGTAGGGCAGAGCGCGAGCGCCTCGGCGCCGGCCGGGACCGGCGGCGGGATCGAGGAGCGCCTGGAGGCGCACCGGGCCGAACTGACCGGGTACTGCTACCGCATGCTCGGCTCCGCCTTCGAGGCCGAGGACGCGGTGCAGGAGACCATGGTGCGTGCCTGGCGGGGAGCAGGCGGCTTCGAGGGGCGGGCGAGCCTGCGCTCGTGGCTGTACCGCATCGCGACGAACGTCTGCCTGGACAGCCTGCGGGCCGGCAGGCGGCGGGCCCGCCCGATGGACCTGTCGCCGGCCTCGCGGGCCGACGCGGTGCTGCCCGACCGCACCCCGGCGGCGGACTGGGTGGAGCCGGTGCCGGACGTGCGGGCGCTGCCGTCGTCGGGCGACCCGGCCGACGTGGTGGTCTCCCGCGAGAGCATCCGGCTGGCGTTCGTGGCCGCGCTCCAGCACCTGCCGCCCCGGCAGCGCGCCGTGCTGATCCTGCGGGAGGTGCTCGCCTGGAAGGCGAGCGAGACCGCCGAACTCCTCGGCACGACCGTCGCGTCGGTGAACAGCGCCCTCCAGCGCGCCAGGGCCACCCTGGCGGGCTCCGGGGTGAGCGCCGGGCACGGGGACGGGCCGGAGGCGTCCGCGGGCCGCAGCGGCGGCCCCAGCGGCGTCCCCGCCGCCATGGACGAGGAGCACCGGTTGCTGCTGGAGCGCTATGTCGACGCCTTCGAGCGGTACGACCTGGACGCCCTCACCCGCCTCCTGCACGAGGACGCCACCTTGTCCATGCCGCCGTATCCGATGTGGCTGCGCGGCCACGAGCAGATACGGGCGTGGCTGACCGGTCCCGGCCGCGCCTGCGAGGGCTCGCGGCTGCTGCCGGTCGCGGCCAGCGGCGCGCCCGGTTTCGGCCAGTACCGCAGGGACCCGTCCGGCCGCGGCCACCGGGCGTGGGCGTTGCAGGTGCTCGACGTCTCAGCCGGGCAGGTCACCGGGCTCCACGCGTTCCTCGACACCGAGCGGCTCTTCCCCCTCTTCGGGCTCCCACTCGAACTGCCCGGCGAGCCCGGCGCGTTCGAGCAGGCCACGTAGCGCGGGCGAGGCGCCGCACAGCCGCACCCGTCGTCCGGCCCGGCGCGCGGCCAGTGCCACCCGGGCCAGCGCCGCGAGGCCGCCGCGGTCGGCGGCGAGCCCGGCCGCGTCCAGGGGCACCGCCATGCGCCCCTCCTTCACCCCGTGTCCCGCCTCGCGGTTTCCGGTCGGTCTTCCTGTCCCGTTTCGGTCACCCCGACGGGCCGTCACGTGATACGACCGGTGCCGGGGTCGTAACTCATCGGCACGACGGGTACGTATTCGCGGCAGGTTCCGGCGGACTTCCCGGGAACCCGGAGGGACTTCACCAGGTGCGGGTGCGAGACTTGCCGTGGCTCCTCCGCCCGCCGATTCCCCTGGCATATGCGGGCGGACGGGCGCGGGTGGGCCGCAGGGCGATGGAGCGAGAGGCTGGGCATGGCGGACGCGGTGTTCACGCAGGACCGGGCGCGGGCGGTGCTGGACGCCGCCGGGCACGGGGAGGCCGACCTGCTCTCCTTCGGGGAGAACGCGGTCTTCGCCGCCGGGCGGTTGGTGATCAAGGTGGGGCGCGGCGCCGACCTGCTCGACCGGGCCCGGCGCGAGGTGCGCACGGCGGACTGGCTCGCCAAGCACGACGTGCCCGCGGTGCGTTCGGCCGAGTCCGAGGTGCGCCTGGTCGAGGGGCACCCGATCACGTACTGGCAGCGGCTGCCGGAGTCCCTGCGGCCGGCCGGGACGGTGGACGTGGCGCCGCTGCTGCGGCTCGTGCACGCCCTGCCCGAACCGGACTTCGGGCTGCCGCCGCGCGATCTGCTGGCCGGGGTCGAGCGGTGGCTTCGGGCGGCGGGCGACTTCGTGGACCCCGCCGACGCGGCCTACCTGCGCCGCCGCCGGGACGGTTTCGCGCAGGCCGCGGCCGGCCTCGTGCCCAGGCTGCCGCGCGGCCCGATCCACGGCGACGCCCTCCCCCGCAACGTGCACATCGGGCCGGACGGGCCGGTGCTGGTGGACCTGGAGACCTTCTCCTCGGACCTGCGCGAGCACGACCTCGTGGTCCAGGCGCTCAGCCGCGACCGGTACGGGGTGCCCGCCGCGGACTACGACGCCTTCACCGCCGCCTACGGGTGGGACGTCACCACGTGGGACGGCTACGAGGCGCTGCGCGGCGCGCGGGAGACGGCCGGGTGCGCCTGGGTCGCCCAGCACGCCCCGGCGAGCCCCGCCGCCCGGACCGAGTTCCGCCGCAGGGTCGCGTCCCTGCGAGCCGAGGACCCGTCAGTCCGGTGGTACTCCTTCTGACCCGGGCCGTCCACGGGATGCCCTTGCCGCACATCGCGGTCCGCCGGCCGCGGTCGGGCCGATCGCGCCGTTCCCCGCACCCCTGAGCAGCCGCGGGTTCCTCCGCGTAAGAAGCCGAGCATGACCAGGGGCGCGAAAACCGCGCGACCGGCCACAGCGGGCCGTCAGGTCCGGCCCCCACAGGACGACCCCGGAGGCACCCGGACCTACCCGCGGAGCGGCCAGTGCGGGTCCACCACGGCGGTGGCGTCCTTGCGGCGCAGCCAGCCCTGGAAGTCCTCCGCCCACGCGGCGTACCACTCCCGCTGCCTCTCCTGGAGCTCCCACAGGTCCGCCTCGCCCGCCTCGGCGAAGCGCAGCGCGAGCGCGCGGGCCACCCGGACCGCGGCGAGGGCGTCGGCGCCCGCTTCGTGGGCTCCGTCGAGCACCACGCCGTAGACCCCGCACGCGGCCTCCAGCGTGCGTTTGCCGCGCCGGTAGCGGTCGAGCGCGCGGTCGATGACGAGCGGGTCGATCACCGGCCCGGCGGTGCCGTCGCCCGCGGTGAGGCGGGGCAGCGCGTACCGCGCCAACTCCTCGTCGAGCAGGGTGAGGTCGAAGGGCGCGTTGTAGACGACGACCGGCACCCGGGCGGCCCAGTACCCGCGCAGCGCGTCCGCCACCTCGGCGACGACCTCCGCGGCGGGCCGGCCCTCCGCGGTGGCCCGCGCGGTGCTGACGCCGTGTATGGCGGTGGTCTCCGCCGGGATGGGCACGCCCGGGTCGGCGAGCCAGCCGCGGTGCCGCACCGGCTCCCCCGCCTTGACCTCGGTGACCGCCGCGGTCACGATGCGGGCCTGCCGCGGATCGGTCCCCGTGGTCTCCAGGTCGAAGCCGACCAGCAGATCCTCGTGCCATGCCATGGCGTGTCCTTCCAGCCGTTCTCCCCCGTGTGCCCTGCCATCATGGCCTGACCCACTGACACTCCCGGCGGCGGGCGGGCCCGTTCGCGCGCCCGGGGCGTGGTAGGGGCCCGGGTCAGGAGACCGGTCGGGAGTCGGTCCAGATGCCCTCGAACTCCTCGCGGTAGACCTCGAAGAGGCCGCCCTCGGCCGGCTTGTCGCCGCCGACCACCCGCCGGTTGCCGCCGCGCAGCACCATCACCGGCACCTCCATGCCGCGGGCCCGCCGCAGGTAGGTCTGCACCACCGCGAGGCCGCCCGCGCTGTCGCCGTCCACCAGGTACGCGGTGAACCGCGGCGTCTCGTCGAACACCCGGATCTCGAAGGCGCCCTGGTCGCGCACCCGGGCGCGGACCCGCCGCATGTGCAGGATGTTCATCTCCACCGACCGGCTCAGCTCGCCGCGCCCCAGGCCGAGTTCGCGCTCGCGGCGGCGCACCGCGCTGCTGGCGGGGTTGAGGAAGAGCAGCCGCACCCGGCAGCCCTCCTCGGCCAGACGGACCAGCCGCCGCCCCGAGTAGTTCTGCACCAGCAGGTTCAGGCCGATGCCGACGGCGTCCAGCCGACGGGCGCCGGCGAAGAGGTCCTCCACCGGCAACTGGCGTTGCAGCCGCACCCGGTCGGGGTGGACGCCGATCACGTCGGCGTACCGGTCGGCGACCAGTTCCTCCACGGCGTCCACGGGCAGCCGCTGCGCGGCCGAGTGGGAGGGGCCCGAGCCCAGCAGCTCCAGCAGCCGGGCGCAGGCCCGCTCGGCCTGGTCCAGCACGGTGCGGGACAGCGCCCGGTTGCGGGAGACGACGTGCCGGGCCACCTCCAGCTCGTCCAGAACGAGTTCGAGTTCACGGCGGTCGTCGAGGTACGGCTCGAAGCACGGCCAGTGCTGCACCAGCAGCTCGCGCAACTGCGGCAGCGTCAGGAAGCTCAGCACGTTGTCGTCGGCGGGGTCGAGCAGGAAGCCCTTGCGGCGGCTGACCTCGCGCACCGCCACGGCCCGCTGCACCCACTCGTGGCCGGCCGGCCCGGCGGCGGCGACCACCCACTCCTCGCCGTGCACCGGCTCGTAGATCGGCCGCAGCACCGCGTTGACCACGGCCCGCAGCCGCTGCTCGACCAGGTTCAGCCAGACGTAGGCGCGTCCGGCCCGCCGGGCGCGGGTGCGCACCTCGGCCCACGCGTCGGCGCCCCAGTCGAGTTCCGTGCCGGTCTCCACCGGCGCGGCGACGGACACCACGCCCGGCAGCGTGGCGACACCGTCGTCCGGGACCTCTCCCGCGACGTGCCGGTCACCCTGCTCACCGCCACCCGGGAGCACCAGACCTCCGGACGTCACCACCTCACCGCCTCCCGCCCCCGTCCACGATCAAGGAAGGGTACTGCGGTGCGGGGGGTGCCGCAGCCGGAACGACCTTACTTGACTACTAGCAGACAACCTCATCGGCCGTTCCGTCGCAGGCTGTTGCCGCAGTGTCACCCTCGGGAGGAGGCGGGATGGGAAGATGCTCTCGCAACGTCACTCCCGGACGCGCGGCCACCCTCCGCGCGACGGTCCCCGGAGCGGAAGAGTCCTCACATGCAAGTCTGGCCGGGTCAGTCGTACCCGCTCGGTGCCACCTACGACGGCGCGGGCACCAACTTCGCCGTGTTCTCGGAGGTCGCCACGAGGATCGAGCTGTGCCTCCTGCACGACGACGGCTCCGAGACGGCGGTGGAGCTGCGCGAGGCGGACGCCTTCGTCCGCCACGCCTACCTGCCGGGGGTGATGCCCGGCCAGCGCTACGGCTTCCGCGTGCACGGCCCCTACGACCCGGCGCGCGGCCACCGCTGCAACTCGGCGAAGCTGCTGCTGGACCCGTACGCCAAGGCGATGAGCGGCGGGATCGACTGGGACGAGGCGGTCTACGGCTACCGGTTCGGGCAGCCGGACTCCCGCAACGACCTGGACTCCGCCCCGCACACGATGTCCTCCGTGGTGGTCAACCCGTACTTCGACTGGGCCGACGACCGCCCGCCGCGCATCGACTACCACAAGACGATCATCTACGAGGCCCACGTCAAGGGCCTGACGATGACCCACCCCGGGCTGCCGGAGGAGATCCGCGGCACCTACGCGGCGCTCGCGCACCCGTCGGTGATCAGCCACCTCGTCGAACTCGGGGTCACCACCCTCGAACTGATGCCGGTGCACCAGTTCATCCAGGACCACCGGCTGGCCGACGCCGGGCTCGCCAACTACTGGGGCTACAACACCATCGGGTTCTTCGCCCCGCACAACGGCTACTCGTCCCTGGGCGACCGCGGCCAGCAGGTGCTGGAGTTCAAGACGGCGGTGCGCGCCCTGCACCGCGCGGGCATCGAGGTGATCCTCGACGTGGTCTACAACCACACCGCCGAGGGCAGCCACCTGGGCCCCACGCTGTCGCTGCGCGGCCTGGACAACGCGTCGTACTACCGGCTCGGCGGCGACAAGCGCTACTACACGGACACCACCGGCACCGGCAACAGCCTGCTGATGCGCAGCCCGCACGTGCTCCAGCTCATCATGGACAGCCTGCGCTACTGGGTGACCGAGATGCACGTCGACGGGTTCCGGTTCGACCTCGCGGCCACGCTCGCCCGGCAGTTCCACGAGGTGGACCGGCTGTCGTCCTTCTTCGACCTGGTCCAGCAGGACCCGGTGGTCTCCCAGGTGAAGCTGATCGCCGAGCCGTGGGACGTCGGCGAGGGCGGCTACCAGGTCGGCAACTTCCCGCCGCTGTGGACGGAGTGGAACGGCAAGTTCCGCGACACGGTGCGGGACCTGTGGCGCGGCGAGAGCGCCACCCTGGCGGAGTTCGGCTCCCGGCTGACCGGGTCCTCCGACCTCTACCAGGACGACGGCCGCCGCCCGCTCGCCTCGATCAACTTCGTCACCTGCCACGACGGCTTCACGCTGCGCGACCTGGTGTCGTACAACGACAAGCACAACGACGCCAACGGGGAGGGCAACCGGGACGGCGAGAGCCACAACCGGTCGTGGAACTGCGGCGTCGAGGGTCCGGCCGAGGAGCCGGCCGTGCAGGCGCTGCGGCTGCGCCAGATGCGGAACTTCGTGGCCACCCTGATGCTCTCCCAGGGCGTGCCGATGCTCAGCCACGGCGACGAGTTCGGCCGCACCCAGCGCGGCAACAACAACGTCTACTGCCAGGACAACGAGCTGGCGTGGATCGGCTGGCCCGGGAAGGCCGGCAGCGGGGCGGCCGACAACGAGGCGCTGAAGCTCCACGAGTTCGTCAAGACGATGGTGTGGCTGCGCCGCGACCACCCGGTCTTCCGGCGCCGCCGCTTCTTCCACGGCCGGCCGGTGCAGGGCACCCACGACGAGCTGTCGGACATCGCCTGGTTCACCCCGGACGGGCGGGAGATGACGCAGCGGGACTGGCAGGCGGCCCACGCCAGGTCGCTGGTGGTGTTCCTGAACGGCAACGCGATCTCCGAACCCGGCCCGCGCGGGGAGCCGATCACCGACGACTCGTTCCTGCTGCTGTTCAACGCGGCGCCGCGCCCCCTGGAGTTCGTGCTCCCGGTCAACCACGGCAAGGAGTGGCAGCTCGTGGTGGACACCGAGCGTCCGGACGGGGTGCCCCCGGGCGCGGGGGAGAGGATCGGGGGCGGGGACCGGCTGCTGCTGGCCGACCGCAGCATCGTGGTGCTCCAGCGGCCGGCCGACTGAGCCGTCGGCGCGCGCGGGGCCCGGTGGGGCGGCGCGGGGCGGCTTTCGGGCGGCACGCGGCGGCCCGCGGGGCGCACGCGGCGGCCCGGCGCGCCTGTTCGGCCGATCCGGGGTAGAGAAGACCGCATGACGGTTTTCCCGGCACCTCCCGCGGTCCCCGCACCGGCCTCCCCGGTGCCCGCCTCGACCTACCGGCTCCAGCTGCAACCGCGCTTCACCTTCGCCGACGCGGCGGCCCGGGTCCCGTACCTGGCCGCGCTCGGCGTCACCCATCTGCACCTGTCGCCGGTGCTGGAGGCGGTGCCCGGCTCGACGCATGGCTACGACGTGGTGGACCACGCGCGGGTGCGGGCGGAGCTGGGCGGCGAGCAGGGGCTGCGGGAGCTGTCCGCGCGCGCCCGGGCGCACGGCATGGGCCTGGTGCTGGACGTGGTGCCCAACCACATGGCCGTGCCGGCGCCCGAGCACCTCAACGGCCCGCTGTGGGAGGTGCTGCGCGACGGCCCCGGCTCGCGGTACGCCGACTGGTTCGACATCGACTGGGACGCGCGGGGCGGGCGGGTCCTGCTCCCGGTGCTCGGCGAGCCGCTGCCGGACGTGCTGGGCGCGCTCGCGGTGGTGGCGGACAAGCGCGCCGGGCGGGAGGGCACGGACGGGGCCGCCGGGCCCGCGGACGGTTCGGGGTCGGACGACGGCTCCGCTTCCGGGTCGGGGTCGGGGTCGGACGACGGCTCCGCTTCCAGGTCGGGGTCGGGGTCGGGCGGCAGGGTACTGGCGTACTACGAGCACCGCTTCCCGCTGCGGCCGGGCACCGAGGACCTGCCGCTGCCCGAACTGGTGGCCGCGCAGCACTACGAGCTGGCGTACTGGCGCACGGCGCGCACCGACCTCAACTACCGCCGGTTCTTCACCATCTCCGACCTGATCGCGGTCCGCGTCGAGCGCCCGGAGGTGTTCGAGGCGACCCACGCGACGGTGCTGCGGCTGCTGCGGGAGGGCGTGGCGGACGGCCTGCGGATCGACCACCCGGACGGGCTGGCCGACCCGGCGGGCTACCTGCGGCTGCTGGAGCGGGCGAGCGGGGGCCGCTGGACGGTGGTGGAGAAGATCCTCCGGCGCGGCGAGGAGCTGCCCCCGGACTGGCGGTGCGCGGGCACCACGGGGTACGACGCGCTCGACTGGATCGACGGGCTGTTCACCGACCCGGTCGGCGCGGCGCAGGTGGCGGACTTCTACCGGGCGTTCACCGGGGTGCCGGCGGACGAGGGCGGCCGGTGGGAGCCGACGGTGCGCCGGGCCGCGGACGGCGTGGTGGAGCGGGACCTGGCCGCGGAGGTCTCCCGCCTGGTGCGGAGCGCGGACCGGGCCCGGCGGGCCGGACAGGCGGCGCCCGTCGAGGAGGAGGACCGCGCGGCGGCGCAGGGAGGGCCCGACCGCCAGGACGCCGCCCCTTACCCGGCGCCGTACGCGCCGGAGGCGCTCGCGGAGGCGCTGCGCGCGCTGCTGGTGCGCGTGCCCGTCTACCGGACCTACGTCAGGCCCGGCGCCCCGGCGTCCGGCACGGACGACGCCGTGCTGGCCCGCGCCGCGCGGGAGGCGGCCGAGGAGTGCGGCCCGCGCCTGGCCCCCGCGCTCGCCGTGCTCCGCGACCTCGCGCTGGGGCGCCCAGGTGCCGCCGGCTGCGCCCCGGGCCCCGACGCCGACGACTTCGCCGTCCGCTTCCCGCAGGTCGCCTCCGCGCTGCACGCCAAGTCCGTGGAGGACGCCGCGTTCTACCGCTACGGCCCGCTGCTGCCGCTGTGCGAGGTCGGCCGCAGCCCGGGGACGCCGGCGCTGCCCCCCGAGGACTTCCACGCCTTCTGCGCGCGGCGGCAGCGCACCCGGCCCGCCACCGGCACGGTGCTGTCCACCCACGACACCAAGCGCGGCGGTGACCTGCGGCTGCGGCTCGCGGTGCTCACCGAGCGGCCCGACGCCTGGCGGGAGTGGCTGGCCTCCGGACCGCCGCCCGCCGGGCCCGACGGTCCGGGAAGCGCGGCCGCGCCGGACCGGCACACCGAGTACACCGTCTACCAGACCGCCGTCGGGCTCGGCTCCTCCTGCTCCGCCGACCGGCTGGTGCCCGCCGCCCTGAAGTCCGTGCGCGAGGCCGGCCTGCGCACCACCTGGACCGAACAGGACGAGGCGTACGAAGCGGCGGTCGCCGAATTCGTCCGGCAGGGGCCGTGCGGGGTGCGGCAGCCGGACGTGCGCGCCTTCGCCGCCGCGCTGGAGCCGTACGCCACCGCGAACGCGCTCGGCGCGGCGCTGCTGCACCTGACGATGCCGGGGGTGCCCGACGTCTACCAGGGCACCGAGTTCCCGGTCTTCACCCTGGTGGACCCCGACAACCGAGGGCCGCTCGACGAGCCCGAGCCGGGGCGGGTCAGGACCGGCGCCGAGCGCGCCCTGGCGCGGGTCTCGGAGGGTGCCGCGCCTCGGGACGCCGACGAGGTGAAGCTGCGGCTGACCTCCGCGGCGCTGCGGCTGCGCCGCGACCACCCCGAGTGGTACGGCCCGGGGGCGGACTACGCGCCGCTGACCGCCCGGGGCCCGGCGTCCGCGCACTGCGTCGCCTTCGTCCGCGGCGGCGGGGCACTGACCGCGGTGACCCGGCTGTCCCTCCGGCTGGCCGAGGCCGGCGGCTGGCGCGACAGCACGCTGCCCCTCCCCCCGGGCCGCTGGCGCGACCGCCTCGGCGGCGGCGTGCACGAAGGCGAGGCCCGGCTCACGGCCCTCCTCGCCTCCTCCCCGGTGGCGCTGCTCACCCGCGAGTAGCCCCCGGGGAGCGCCGCACCCGGCCCTCGACCCGCCCTCCGGACAGCGAACCGCCCCACCCACCGTGAA
The DNA here is from genome assembly GCF_016756395.1 of Streptomyces sp. SN-593. Taxonomy (NCBI): domain Bacteria; kingdom Bacillati; phylum Actinomycetota; class Actinomycetes; order Kitasatosporales; family Streptomycetaceae; genus Actinacidiphila; species Actinacidiphila reveromycinica. Next base: position 6,680,748 of record NZ_AP018365.1, on the reverse strand, counting down.
AGGCCCGCCCTCCCCCGAACCCGGACTCGAACCTGAACCGGGACCCGGACCCGGACCCGGCGCGGGGTCCGGCGCAGGACGAGCACAGGCCACCCCGCCGCCCACGCCCGACCCGACCCTCAGCCCGCCCTTCCCAGATAGCGATCCACCGGGCCGACCGTGAACATGCCGCTCCCCGCGCCTGCCAGCTCACCCGCGGCGGGAAGCAGGCGGGTCCGGGCCTGGCGCAGGGCGGGCTGATCGCCCAACTCCGCGGCGAGAGCGGCTTGCAGGCAGCACAACGCCTCGTAGGTGAGGTCGGCGGGTGGCTCGGGCAGCGCGCGCAGCGCCTCTCGGGCATCGGCGCGGCGGCGCGCGCCCAGCAGGAGGAACGGCTCGGCCCAGGGACGGTACGGCCCCCAGTCCGCCCCGGGGTCCGCCCGCTCGGCGGCGGCCGTGACGGCCCCGGCGGTGCCCCCGGCGCCGCCCCCGGCACCCCGGTCGAGGTGCAGACCGAGCAGCGCCAGCGGCAGCAGACCACGGCGCACTCCCGGCATGCCCGCGCCCGCGAGACGGGCGTCGGCGGCCCGGTAGGCGGCCCCGGCCCCGGCCGTGTGCCCGGCGGCGGCGAGCCGCAGCGCCGCGTACCACTCGGTGAAGACCCCGACCAGCGGCAGTTCGTGCCGCTCGGCCAGGCCGTCCGCCGCCGCGGCGTGCGCGTCGGCGGCGGAGAAGTCGGCACGGGCCGCCCCCGCCTGCATCCGGATGAGGTGCCCGAGCACCTCGAAGGTGGGCAGGTCGTGCCGGGCGGCGAGCGCGACCAGTTCGGCGCCGACCGCGTCCCGGCGCGGTGCGAGGCCGGCGCGGGTGCAGGACTGCATGAACACGCCGTTGAGCGCGTACACGAGCAGCGCGGGGTCGTCCGTCGCCCGCGCGGCCTCCTCGGCCGCGCGGGCCGCCTCCGGGCCCCGCGGATCGCGGGTGCCGCGCATCTCCACCGCGATGGTGGCGAGCAGGCGGCAGCGCGCGGCGTCGTACCCGGCGCCGGCGCCGCCGGCCGGGTCGGGGGGCAACGCGGCGAGGGTCCGCTCGGCCGCCGCGACGATCCGGCCGGCCGCCTCGGGGTCGTCGCCGCGGGTCCAGATCGCGGGGACGTCGTAGCCGCCGATGACCCGGGTGGTCAGCCGGGGGTCGCCCAGTTCCTCCGCCGCGGTGATCGCCGCGAGGCGGTGCCGCCGGGCGGCTTCGAGTCCGCCGCCCCCGGTCACCGCGAGGTTCCGGATCAGGCCGACGGTCGACTCCAGCCGGGCCCTGGCGCCGCCGCCGACCGTGCGGTCGTACTCCGCGGCCGCCTGCCGCCACAGCCGGTCGGCGACCGTGCCGGGCGTGCCGGAGGGACCCGAGGGACCGGGGGGCCGATCCGTGCCCGCCGCCCCGGGCACCCCAGGCACCCCCGGTGGCTCCGGTGGCTCCGGAAGGTCCAGGTGCGGGTCCTGGGCCAGGATCTCCGCCTCCAGCCGGCGCAGCCGCGGCCCCGGGTCCACCCCCAACCGGTCGACGAGGACGGCGCGTGCCCGCCGCAGCACCGCCAGCGCGTCGCCTTGGCGGCCGGTGCGGTACAGCGCCAGCGCGAGCAGCCGCCACGCGTCCTCGCGCCACGGGTGGTCGGCGAGGTGCGCGTCCAGGTCCGGCACCGCCTCCGCGGCCGACCCCAGCGCGAGCCTGGCCCCGGCCCTGCGCTCCTCGGCCTGGAGACGGAGTTCGGCGAGCCGGGCGCGTTCGGCGCGGGCCCACCGGGCGTCGGCGAAGTCGGCGTAGGCGGGGCCGCGCCACAGGCCGAGCGCTTCGTCCAGCCGTTCCAGCGCCGGCCCGGGCGGCAGGCCGGCGGCCTCCGTCAGCGCCGCCTCGAACCGCCAGGCGTCCACCGCGTCGGCCCGCGCCCGCAGCGCGTACCCGGGGCCCTCGGTCACCAGCAGCCGCGCCGGCGCCCGCGGGGGCCGCTCCGGCTCCAACGCCTTGCGCAGCGCCGCCACGAACGTCTGTAGGGCGCCCACGGCCCCCGCGGGCGGCTCCTCCTCCCACAGGTCCGCGACCAGCCGCCGTACCGGCACCACCCGCCGCCGGGCCACCAGCAGCCGCCCGACCACGGCCGCGTGCCGCGGCCCCCGCAGCGGCACCCGTTCCCCGTCCCGTTCCGCCACGACGGCCCCGAGCACCGAGAACGCCACCTCCGCCATCCCCCCACGCTACGTCCCCGGGGTGCCGGCCTCCCGCACCTGTGGCACCGAAACCCGGCGCCGCCACCGCAGGGCACCGGACCGGAGGGGGCGCCCCCGGAAGGCGGCGCGGGCGACGCCGCTCGTGCCGTGCCCGGGCCCTGTGCCCGGGCCACCGATCGACCGCCGGGCGCACCACCGATCGGCCGCCGGCCGGGCTCGGGCCGCACCGCCGGCCGGACTCGTGTGGCATCGCCGGCCGGGCTCGTGTGGCACCGCCGGCCGGACTCCCCCGGGGTCACCGGTCGCTTGCTGACCGGTTGCTGATCCGGGCGCGCGAGGCTCGACCTGTCAGCGGATCGAGCAGGACCGACACGAGAGAGAAGCACACACCATGGCACCGACCATCCCGGACTTCGCACAGCGGCGCGTCGAGGTCGCCGAGGACGTCACCCTGAACGTGGCGGTCGGCGGCAGCGGCAGCCCCGTCGTACTGCTGCACGGCTTCCCGCAGACGCACCTGATGTGGCGGCACGTCGCCGCCGACCTCGCCGCGGACCACACCGTGATCTGCCCCGACCTGCGCGGCTACGGCGCGAGCGACAAGCCCGCGGACCCGGACGGGACCGCGTACGGCAAGCGCATGATGGCCGCCGACACGGTCGCGCTCGCCCGGGCGCTCGGCCACGAGCGGTTCGCGCTGGCCGGGCACGACCGGGGCGCGCTGGTCGCGTTCCGGGCCGGGCTCGACCACCCGACCGCGGTCACCCACGTGGCCTGCCTGGACGTACTGCCCACGCTCGACATGTGGGCGGCGATGCACGGCACCTCGGCCGCCGTGGGCTTCCACCTCTACCTGATGGCGCAGCCGCCGGGCCTGCCCGAGCAGATGATCGCCGGCGCCTCGGACGCGTTCTTCGGGCACTTCCTCGACGCGTGGGCGGCCGACCCCGCCGCCGTCCCGGCGGACGTGCGCGCCTCCTACCTCGACGCCTGCCGCGCCGCGGTCCCGTCGATCGTCGCGGACTACCGCGCCTCCGCCGGGATCGACGTCGTGCACGACCAGGCGGACCGCGACGCGGGCAACCGGCTGCGGATGCCGGTCTCCGTGCTCCAGCAGGACTGGGGCGCCGCGCTCGGCTACGACGCCCGGGCGCTGTGGAGCGCGTGGGCCGACGACCTGGTGCACACCACCGTCGACTGGGGTCACTTCATGGCGGAGCAGGCCCCGGCCGAGGTGGCCGCCGCGCTGCGCGACCTGCTGGCGCGCTGATCTTCCGACCGCCGCCGAGTCCGCCGATCCGTCGGCCCCCGGGCCACCCCGGGGCCGCGGGTCCCGGGACCTCGCGCCCCCTTCGCCAAAACCCCCGCGCGCCCGGTCGGCGCCCGCCTCGGCCGCGCCGTACGCCCCGCCGCGACCGGCCGCCCCGGCCCGGCCGTCGCACGGCCCCGCCCGGCCGGAAAAGCGGTGGGCGCCGCGGGCGCGGGCGGGCTACGCTCGGCGGACACGTCCGGCCAGGACCAGGAAGAGGAGGCGAGAGCGATGCCGAGGACCACCGACCCGTGCTCCCGCCCGTCCGCCGGACGTCCGTGACCTCTTCGGGAGCGCACCGCTGACTCCCGAAGGACGCACATGTCCGATCTGGTACTCCGCCCGCTCACCGCGGGCGAGTCCGCCCTGTTCACCTCACTCCCCGTCGCGGAGCGGCTCGGCCGCGCCCTGCTCGGGGAGGACTTCGCGCTGCTGGACGCCGGCGGCCCGTACCGACCGGAGTGGTCGTGGGTCGCGCTGCGCGACGGCACCCCGGTGGCCCGCGCCGCGTGGTGGGCACAGCCCGACGACACCGCACCGGTGGCGCTCGACTGGTTCGACGTCGCCGACGGCGAGCAGGAGGCCGCGGTCGCCCTGCTGCGGGCCGCGCGGCTGAGGGCCGAGCACAGCCTGCTGCTGCCGCCCGGCTGGCGCGAGCAGGCCGCGCTGCGGGCCGCCGAGCGGGTGCGCGCGGCGGCGCTGGAGGCCGCCGGGATGCGCCGCCTCGTGGAGCGCTACCGCTACACCTGGACCGCCGACCACGGCCCGTTGCCGGCCCGCACCGGCCGGCTGGTGTACCGGCCCGAGCCGGACGACGCCGCCTTCCGCGCGGTGATGGCCCGGACCATGTCCGGCACGCTCGACGCCCACGACCGGCACAAGCTCGACGCGGAGGGCCTGGACGCCGCGCTCGACGACACGCTCGGCATCCTGTCCTGGATGCCCTCCCCCGACGACTGGCGGCGCGTCGCCTTCACCCCTCAGGGCGACCTCGTCGGCCTGCACGTCCCGGCGCGCAACACGAGGACGCACTGCGTCGGCTTCGTCGCGGTCGTCCCCGAGCAGCGCGGCCGCGGCTACGCCTACGACCTGCTGGCCGAGTGCGGCCGCGACCTGGTGGACCTCGGTGCCACCGAGATCGCGGCGGCCACCGACCAGCCGAACTTCCCGATGGCCCGCGCCTTCGCCCGCGCCGGCTACCCGATCACCCAGGAACGGGTGGACTTCGTCTAGACGGGGCGCTCCGCGGGCATGCATCTGCCCTGGAGCCTGTCCGGCGGGCCGTGGAGCGACGGACCCGCCGGACCGGTCACGCGGGGCCCGGCCCACCGGCCGGGCCCCCGTGTGACCGGCGGGGCAGGGAAGACGACGAGCCGGGGCCGGTGACGCTCCGGCCGGACGGGAGCCGTTGCGTGCTGTTCGAGGTGTGGGCGCCCGGCGCCCGCCAGGTGGAGGCGCTGGTCGACGGGCAGCCGTACGCGATGGGGCCCGACCCCGCGCGCGCCGGCTGGTGGCGGGTGGACGCCGCGGCCGGGCACGGCAGCCGCTACGCGTACCGGCTCGACGGCGGGGAGCCGCTGCCCGACCCGCGCTCGCGGCGGCAGCCGGACGGCCCGGACGGCCCGAGCGCGGTCGTCGACCAGGACGCCTTCGGCTGGACGTCGCCGTGGCCCGGGCGCGGCCTGCCGGGCGCGGTGCTCTACGAACTGCACGTCGGCACCTTCACCCCCGAGGGCACCTTCGACGCGGCCGTCGAGCGGCTGCCGCACCTGGCCAGGCTCGGCATCACCCATGTCGAGCTGATGCCGGTCTGCCCCTTCCCGGGCACCAACGGCTGGGGGTACGAAGGCGTCTCGCTGTGGGCGGTGCACGAGCCGTACGGCGGTCCCGAGGCGATGAAGCGCTTCATCGACGCGGCGCACTGCCACGGCCTGGGCGTCGTCCTGGACGTGGTGCACAACCACCTCGGCCCGTCGGGCAACCATCTGCCGCCCTTCGGGCCGTACTTCACCGACCGCCACCACACCCCCTGGGGCGACGCGGTCAACCTCGACGCGCCCGGCTCGGACGAGGTGCGGGACTTCCTGATCGGCGGCGCGCTGGCCTGGCTGCGCGACTACCGCCTCGACGGGCTGCGGCTGGACGCGGTGCACGCGCTGGTCGACACCCGCGCGCTGCACTTCCTGGAGGAGCTGTCCACGGCGGTGGACGGGCTGTCGGCCGCGCTCGGCCGCCCGCTGTTCCTGATCGCCGAGTCCGACCTGAACGACCCGCGCACCACCGCGCCGCGCGAGGCCGGCGGCCTGGGGCTGCACGCGCAGTGGAACGACGACTTCCACCACGCCCTGCACACCGCGGTCACCGGCGAAGCGCAGGGCTACTACGGCGACTTCGCCGCGGCGGGGCCCGCCGCGCTCGCCAAGGTGCTGACCCGCGGCTTCTTCCACGACGGCACCTGGTCGTCCTTCCGCGGCCGCCACCACGGCCGCCCGCTGGGCCCGTCCACGGTGCCCGCGCACCGGCTGCTCGGCTACGCCCAGACCCACGACCAGGTCGGCAACCGCGCGACCGGCGACCGGCTGACCCCGGAGCAGCTCGGCACCGCGGCGGCGCTGGTGCTCACCTCGCCGTTCACGCCGATGCTGTTCATGGGCGAGGAGTGGGGGGCCGCCACGCCCTGGCAGTTCTTCACCGACCACGACGACCCGGAGCTGGCCGCGGCCATCACCCGGGGGCGGCGGCGGGAGTTCGCCGAGCACGGCTGGGCCGAGGAGGACGTGCCCGACCCGCAGGACCCGGCCACCCGGAACCGCTCCTGCCTGGACTGGACGGAGCCCGGCGCCTCCGGCCACCGCGAGCTGCTGGAGTGGTACCGGGCGCTGATCGCGCTGCGGCGGGCCGAACCGGAGCTCGCCTCGCCCCGGTTGGACACCGTGACGGCCACCGCCGGCGGCCGCACCCTGCGGATCGCCCGCGGGCCGTTCCGGGTGCTGGTGAACTTCTCGGACTCCCCCGCGCGCATCCCGCTCAACACGCCCTGCGACGTCCTGCTGGCCCGCCCCGCCTGCCGCATCCTGCCCGGCCCGGCCGTCCAGCTCCCGCCGCGCGGTGCGGCCGTGCTGCGCGCCCGCGACGCCGTGTCCGCGCCGGGTACGGTGGACGGGTGAGCGATTCCCCCGACGAACCCGCCGCGACGGCCGCAGCGGACGCGACGGCCACCGCGGAGGCTTCTGCGGAGCCCCGCGCCGACTGCGTGCTGTGCGGGGAGCCCACCGAGTTCCCCAACAGCACCAAGGGCGCGACCCTCTGCCCGGTCTGTGCCTGGCAGGAGGCGCAGCGCACCGCCTGCTCGGGCTGATCCGGGCCGGGCGCCGGGCCGGGCGGCCACCCGCGGCTCAGGTGGCGAGCAGCCGCGCGCGGTACTTCGCCACGTCCAGCTCCGGCTGCGGGTAGGCCGGGTCGATCCGTTCCAGGTGCTCCAGCAGCAGTCGGCTGACGGCCCAGTTGCGGTACCACTTGCGGTCGGCCGGCACCACGTACCAGGGCGCGGCCTCGGTCGAGCAGCGCCGGAGCGCCACCTCGTACGCCGTCCGGTAGTCCGGCCAGCGCTCGCGCTCGGCCACGTCGGTGGGGCTGAACTTCCAGTGCTTGTCCGGCCGTTCGAGTCGCTCCAGCAGCCGGGCGCGCTGCTCCTCCGGGCTGATGTGCAGGAAGACCTTGAGCACGGTCACCCCGCTGTCGGCGAGCGAGCGCTCGAAGCGGTTGATGGCGGCGTAGCGGCGGCTCCAGACCGACCGGGGCACCATGTCGTGGACCCGGACGATCAGCACGTCCTCGTAGTGCGAGCGGTCGAAGACCCCGATCTCCCCGGCCCGCGGCAGCGCGGCGCGGACCCGCCACAGGAAGTCGTGGCGCCGCTCCTCCTCGGTGGGCGCCTTGAACGCCCGCACCCGCAGACCGGCCGGGTTCAGCCCGGACACGACGTGCTTGACGGTGCCGCCCTTCCCGGAGGTGTCCATGCCCTGGAGGACCAGCAGCACCCGGCGCCGGTCGCCCCCGACGGCGCTCTGCGCGAACAGCCGCTCCTGGAGCGCGGCGAGCCTCGGCCGCATCCGCTCGATCTCGGCGAGGCCGTGCTTCTTGTCCTTCGGGCCGCCGGGGGTGCCGTGCGGGTCGTACGCCGACAGGTCGACCGGGCCGCCGCCCGGCTCCACGCGCAGCCGCGCGCCCAACGATTTCGCCATGCCCCGATCCTCCCGCGCCTTCGCCCGCGCCGCCCGGCCAGGGGTCGGACGGGCCCGGCGGCGCGGGCGAGGCGGCCCGGGCGGCACAGGGCGGGCGAGACCGGCGGTGCGTGGCCCGGGCGGCGCGGGCGAGGCGGCTCAGGCGAGGCGGGCGGAGTCCCGGGCCAGCGAGGTGAGGCGGGAGACCGCCCGGAAGTACTTCTTCCGGTAGCCGCCGCTCAGCATCTCCGCGGAGAAGAGCCGGTCGAAGGGCACCCCGGAGGCCATCACCGGCACCTCCCGGTCGTAGAGCCGGTCCGCCAGGACCACCAGGCGCAGGGCCGCCGCCTGGTCGGTGACCTGCCGCACTCCGCGCAGGAACACCGCGTCGACACCGTCGACGAGCGCTCCGTACCGGCTGGGATGCACCTGCGCGAGGTGCGCCACGAGCGGTTCGAAGTCGTCGAGCGCGGCGCCCGGTGTCCGGCTGGCCGCCACGGTGACCTGCTGGTCGGCGTACGGTTCGGGCGCCTGCGGCAGCCCCCGGTGGCGGTAGTCGTCGCCGTCGATCCGCAGCGACGTGAACTGCGCGGACAGCCCCTGGATCTCCCGCATGAAGTCGGCCGCGGCGAAACGTCCCTCGCCGAGCCTGCCGGGCAGCGTGTTGGAGGTCGCGGCGAGCCGCACGCCGGCCGCGGCGAGCCGGGCCAGCAGCGTGGAGACCAGGACGGTGTCCCCGGGGTCGTCGAGTTCGAACTCGTCGATGCAGACCAGCCGGTGGGAGCTGAGCGCCTCGACGGCCGGGCGGAAGCCGAGCGCGCCGACGAGGTTGGTCAGCTCCACGAACGTGCCGAACGCTTTCTGCTCGGCGGGGGCGTCGGTGGCGTGCCACAGCGAGGCGAGCAGGTGGGTCTTGCCGACGCCGTACCCGCCGTCCAGGTAGATCCCGCCGGGGGTGCTCGGCCGCTCCGGCGCCCTGCCGCGGAACCACCGGCGCCGGCCGCCGTCCGGGGCGGGTCCGCCGAGTCCGGCCGCGAACTCCTCCAGCGCGCGCACCGCGCGGGCCTGGCTGGGCTGGTCCCGGTCGGGGACGTAGCTGGAGAAGCGCACCGCGTCGAACCGGGGCGGCGGCACGAGCTCGGCCAGCAGCCGCTGGGCGTCCAGGCGCGGCTCACGCTCCGCGAGCACGACCGGGGTGACGGTTCCTGCGGCGACTTCTGCTGGCACGGCATCCCACCTTACTCTCCGGGGGCGCGCGCCCCCGGCGCGGGTGGCACAGCGCACCGGGCGCGGTGGCCCGGTGCGGCGGCCGGGCGACCGGGCGGAGCCGGGCCCGCCTGGTGGGGGCGGCGGGCGGCCGGTGGGACACTGCATAAATGCAGCAGCTGTTCCCCCCGCCCGGACCGGACGCCGCGACCCCGGTGGACCTGGTCGACGCCTACGCGTACCCGCCACGGGAGGAGGGCCCCTACCTGCGGGCGAACATGGTCTCCTCGCTCGACGGCGCCGCGACCCACGACGGCGCCTCGGCTCCGCTCTCCTCCCCCGCCGACATGCGGATCTTCGGCACGCTGCGGGCCCTGGCCGACGTGATCGTGGTCGGCGCCGGGACGGTGCGGCAGGAGGGCTACCGCCCGGGCAGGGCCCGCCCGTCGTTCGCCGAGCGCCGTGCGGCCGACGGCCAGCCGCCCGCCCCGGCCATCGCGGTGCTCAGCCGGCGGCTGGACCTGGACTTCTCGGCGCCGCTGTTCACCGCCGCGCTGACGCCGACGCTGGTGCTGACCGGCACCGGCGCGGATGCCGGGGCCCGGGCGGCGGCCGAGGCGGCGGGGGCGCGGGTGGTGACCGCCGGCGACGGCGACGGGGTGGACCCGGTGCGCGTGGTGCGCGAACTGGCCGCGCTCGGCCTGTCGCGGCTGCTGCACGAGGGCGGCCCGCGGGTGCTCGCGCAGTTCGCGGCCGCCGGGGTGGTGGACGAGCTGTGCCTGACCCTGGCGCCGCTGACCGTCGGCGGCGGCGCACCGCGGATCATGGACGGCCCCGGCGTCGCCGACCCGACCCGCTTCGCACCGGTGTCGGTGCTGGAGGAGGACGGCTTCCTGTTCACCCGTTACGTCGAACGGCGGCGCCTCGGGCGGCTCCGCGTCAAGCCGGCGGAGACGCAGGTCACGGCATAAGGCACTCTCCCGGGGGACGCGCGGCGGAAAAAAGCGGATTCGCTCGTTCCGCTTCGCGTGGCGCGGGAAGAATGGACAACGGCACCCGGCGAAGATCGGGGCCCCGCTCGCGAGAGAGAAGGACGCGTCCCGTGTTCACGACCGTACTCATGATCGAGAAGCCGCTCGCCTCGGCCGATGTGGAGCTGGTCACCACGCTCCACGGCGACGAGCAGGTCTCCTTCGTCGTACTCATGCAGCCCCGCGGCGACCAGGACCGCCTGCTGCGCGCCGTGGACGACGTGGCGCTCGGCCACCTCGACGACGCCGCCCGGGAGAACGAGGTGCCGGAGGGCCAGGAGGCCCACGCCCCCGCCGAGCGCGCCCTCGCGCACTCCCTGGAGGCGCTGCGGGCCGCCGGGGTCCGGGCCGAGGGCGAGGTGGTGCAGAACCACCCGCTGGACGAGCTCAGGGCCGTGGTGGAGCGGTCCGGGGCCGACGAGGTGGTGGTGCTGACCGCGCCGCACTTCGTGGAGGAGTTCTTCCACCGCGACTGGACCTCCCGGGCCCGGCACAAGGTCGGCGTGCCCGTGCTGAAGCTCTTCGCGCAGCACGACTGACGGCGAAGGGGCGGCACACGCGCCGGGGAGCGGCGGCCCGTCGGGAAAACCGCGCCGCACCTGTGTCACGATCGGGGCTCCGGAACACGACGAACCACCCCCTGGAGACCCGCGCATGAGCCCGTCCGGCCCGCCCGTACCCCGCGACCTCGACCGACCGCACTTCATCGGCATCGGCGGCGCCGGGATGTCGGGGATCGCGAAGATCCTCGCCCAGCGCGGGGCGCGGGTGGCCGGCAGTGACGCGAAGGACTCCGCGACCGCGGAGGCGTTGCGGGCGCTGGGCGCCACCGTGCACGTCGGCCACGACGCGGCGCACCTCGCGCCGGACGCCACGGCGGTCGTGGTGTCCAGCGCGATCCGCGAGCAGAACCCGGAGCTGGTGGCGGCCCGTGAGCGCGGCCTGCCGGTGGTGCACCGCAGCGACGCGCTGGCCGCGCTGATGGAGGGCACCGTCCCGATCGCGGTGGCGGGCACCCACGGCAAGACCACCACCACCTCGATGCTCGCGGTGGCGCTGACCTCGCTGGGCCTGGAGCCGTCGTACGCGATCGGCGGCGACCTGGACGCGCCGGGGTCCAACGCGCACCACGGCGGCGGCGGGATCTTCGTCGCCGAGGCCGACGAGTCCGACCGCAGCTTCCACCGGTACGCCCCGCAGGTCGCGGTGGTGCTCAACGTGGAGCTGGACCACCACGCGAACTACGCCTCCCTGGAGGAGGTGTACGCCTCCTTCGAGGAGTTCGTCGGCAAGGTCCGGCCCGGCGGCACCCTGGTGGTCTCCGCCGACCAGCCCGGCGCGGTCGAGCTGACCTCCCGGGTGCGGGACATCGGCGGCCTGCACGTCGTGACCGTCGGCGAGTCCGAGGGCGCCGACGTGCGGATCACCCGGATCAACCCGCGCGGCCTGACCAGCGAGGTCAGCGTGCTGCTCGACGGCCGCATGCTCACCTTCACGGTGTCCGTGCCCGGCAGCCACTACGCGCACAACGCGGTCGCCGCCCTCGCCGCGGGCATCGCCGCCGGCGCCCCCGCCCGCAACCTGGCCTCCGCGCTGGCGAAGTACACCGGCGTCAAGCGCCGGCTCCAGCTCAAGGGCGAGGCGGCCGGCGTCCAGGTGATCGACTCCTACGCGCACCACCCGACGGAGATGGCCGCCGACCTGGCCGCGATCCGCCAGGCCACCGGCGGCGGTTCCGGGCGCGAGGGCGGCCGGGTGCTGGTGGTCTTCCAGCCGCACCTGTTCAGCCGCACCAAGGAGCTGGGCACCGAGATGGGCGGAGCGCTGGCGCTGGCGGACGCCTCTGTGGTGCTGGACATCTACCCGGCCCGCGAGGACCCGCTGCCGGGGGTCACCAGCGAGCTGATCGTGGCGGCGGCCCGGGCGGCCGGCGCCGACGTGACCGCGGTGCACGGCCGGGAGGCGGCCGTGGAGCAGGTGGCGGGAATGGCGAAGCCGGGTGATCTCGTTCTCACCATGGGGGCGGGGGACGTGACGGACCTCGGCCCCCTGATTCTCGCCCGGCTCACCGACTGAGGCCGTCCGAGGCCGTTCTGAGGAGGTTCGCATGTCGCAGGATGCGCGCAGGTACCAGGTCGACAAGACCGAGGAGCAGTGGCGCGCCGAGCTGTCCCCGCAGGAGTACGCGGTGCTGCGCGAGGCCGGCACCGAGCGCCCGTTCACCGGTGAGTACACCGACACCAAGACCGAGGGCGTCTACTCCTGCCGGGCGTGCGGCGCGGAGCTGTTCCGGTCGGACACGAAGTTCGCGTCGCACTGCGGCTGGCCGTCCTTCTACGACCCGGCCGACACGAAGGCGGTCGAGCTGATCGAGGACCGCTCGATGGGCATGGTGCGGATCGAGGTGCGCTGCGCCTCCTGCGGCTCGCACCTGGGCCACGTCTTCGAGGGCGAGGGCTACCCGACCCCGACCGACCAGCGGTACTGCATCAACTCCATCTCGCTGCGGCTGGCCCCCTCGGGAAGCTGACCGCGCCCCGGCGGCACCCCCGGTAAGGTGAGCGCCCGCACACCGGACCGGGGGGATGACGTGGACGACGGCACCGCACACGCCGGCGGGGAGACGGTGGGCACCGACCCGGCCGCCGACCGCTACGACGTCCTCGTGGTCGGCGGCTGCGGCGTCGACACGATCGTCCGCGTCGAGGAACTGGCCATCCCCGGCGGCGACTCCGTGTCGGTGCCACCCGTCCGCGACTACGTGGCCCACACCGGCAACGGGGTGGCGCTGGGATTCCACGCGCTGGGCCGCCGCACCAAGTTCCTCGACTTCCTCGGCGACGACGCGGCCGGCCGGCTCGTCCTGGACCGGTACGCCTCGGTGGGCCTGGACTTCGCGCACCTGCCCGCCCCGGCCGGCACCCCGCGCAGCGTCAACCTGGTCGACCGGGAGGGCCGCAGGTTCTCCTTCTTCGACGGCCGGCACCCCGCGGACCTGCTGATGCCGCTCTCCTTCTGCGGCCCCCACCTGGAGCGGGCCGCGCACGTGCACCTGTCCCGCTCGCACGTCAACCGCGAGCTGTTCGACGTGGCACGGCGGCTCGGCGTGCCGGTGTCGACCGACCTGCACGCGTGGGACGGCACCGACCCGTCGGCCCATCCGTGGGCGTACGGCGCCGACTACGTCTTCATGAGCGCGGCCGGCGTCGGACCGCGGGCGGCCGAGGTGCTGCGGGATGTCGTCGGCCGCGGCCGCGCCCGGCTCGCGGTGGCCACCGACGGCGCCGACGGTTCGTACGTGCTGGAGCGCGCCCGCCCCGACCGGGTGCGGCACTTCCCGGCGGTCCGGACCGAGCGCCCGGTGGTGGACAGCAACGGCGCGGGCGACGCCTATGTCACCGCCTTCCTGCACACCCTCTTCGACGGCGGCGACATCGACCGGTGCGCGCTGGCCGGCTCGGTCTCGGGCGCGTTCGCCTGCGGGCACCACGGCACCCACGAGGTGCAGATCACCGCCGCCGAGCTGGCTGCCGGCAGCGAACGGCTGCGCGCGCGGGGGTCCGTGGCGCCCTAGGACGGCTCGGCGGCCGTCGCACGCGGCGCCCTCCGGCCCAGGGGCCGTCCGCGGTCCGCGGGGCCGGTGGCAGACTGTCCCGGTGAGCAGCCCCTTCCACGACGAGGCGATCGACCGCGACGCCGCGCCCCAGTACGTCCTGCCCCTGGTGGTCCGGATCGAGCGCGAGACGCCGCCGGCCCGCACCGACGCCCTCCAGACCGCGGCCCGCGCGGTGCTGACCCTGCTGTCCGACGAGCGGGCGACCGACCCCGACGGCCCGTGGACGGACCTGGTCGCCGCCTGGCAGGACGCCCGCATCCGCAAGGTGGTCCGGCGGGCCCGCCGCGCCGAATGGCACCGGGCCGAGGCGCTGCCGGGGATCACCGTGACCGGCGAGGACGCGGAGGTCCGCGTCTTCCCGCCCGTCCCACTCGACGGCTGGCCGAAGGACCTCGCCCGGCTCCAGGTGTCCGGCACCGAGCTCGACGACCCGCGGCCGCCCGAGCCCGCCGACCCCGCCCACCCGGTGCTGTGGATGGCGCCGGACCTGGCGATGTCGGCGGGCAAGGCGATGGCCCAGGCCGGTCACGGCGCGCAGCTCGCCTGGTGGGAGCTGTCCGCCGAGCAGCGCCGTGCCTGGCGGGAGGCCGGGTTCCCGCTCGCCGTGCGCACGGCCTCCGCGTCGCGGTGGAAGACCCTGACCGACTCCGGGCTGCCGCTGGTCCGCGACGCCGGCTTCACCGAGGTCGCCCCCGGCTCGGCGACGGTCGTCGCGGACCACCCGGCGCTCCGGCGCTGACCGGACCGGGGCGCCCCGAGGGGTCCGCTCAGGCGAGACCCGCGACGAGTTCGGCGACCGGGCGGCGGCGCCCGGTGTAGAAGGGCACCTCCTCGCGGACGTGCAGCCGCGCCTCGGACCCGCGCAGGTGCCGCATGAGGTCCACGATCCGGTGCAGCTCGTCCGCCTCGAACGCGAGGATCCACTCGTAGTCCCCGAGCGAGAAGGACGCGACGGTGTTGGCCCGCACGTCCGGGAAGCCCCGCGCCATCTTGCCGTGGTCGGCGAGCATCCTGCGCCGGTCCTCGTCGGGCAGCAGGTACCAGTCGTACGAGCGGACGAACGGGTAGACGCTGACGTACGCGCGCGGCTCCTCCTCCGCGAGGAACGCCGGCACGTGGGACTTGTTGAACTCCGCCGGGCGGTGCAGCGCCATGTTGGACCACACCGGGGCGAACGCGCGCCCGAACCTGGTGCGGCGGAAGAGGTTGTACGCGTCCTGGAGCGCCTCGGCGGTCTCCGCGTGCCACCAGATCATCAGGTCGGCGTCGGCCCGCAGGCCGGACAGGTCGTAGGTGCCGCGCACCGTGACGTCCTTCGCGGCGAGCTGCGCGAACAGCTCCTCCACCTCGTCCGCGTACCCGGCGCGGTCGGCCGGCAGCACGTCCCTGAGCCGGAACACCGACCAGAGCGTGTAGCGGATGACCTCGTTGAGGTCCTTGGCCTTCTTGCCCGCGTTGGCGGGCCGGGCGGGGGCGGTGTCGGCTGCTGCGGCGGGGTCGACGGGGGCGCGGTCGGCGGTCGAGTCGGTCATGGGGCTATTCTCCCGCGCCGCCCGCGCCGCCGGGCACCAGGGTGGCCATCACCTCGGCGGCGGCCCGGCGGCCGCCGGCGACGCACGCGGGGATGCCGACGCCGTCGTACACCGCGCCGCACAGCGCGAGGCCGGGCAGCTTCGCGGCGTGCTCGCGCACCCGCCGCACCCGGTCCACGTGCCCGACCGCGTACTGCGGCAGCCCGCCGTGCCAGCGGGTGACCCGGGCGGCGACCGGCGCGGCCCGCAGGCCCACCGCCTCGCCCAGGTCCTCCCGGGACAGCCGCACCAGGTCGGTGTCGTCCCAGGCGAGGTCGGCGGTGTCGCCGTACCGTCCCACGGAGGTGCGCAGCACGAACACGTCGCCGCCCGCCTGGTCCAGCCAGCCCCACTTGCGGCTGGAGAAGGTGGCCGCCTTGATCGTCCGGCCGTCCACCGGGGGCACCAGGAAGCCGCTGCTGAGCGGGAGTTGGAGCACGTCGCGGCGGCGGAAGGCCATGGTGACCAGGGCCATGCTCGCGTACTCCACCGCGCCCAGCTCCGCCGCGGCCGCGGGCGCCTCGGCCGACAGCAGCGACGCGGCCACCGGCGCGGGCACCGCGACGACCACGGCGTCGGCGGCCAGTTCGCGGCCCTCCAGCCCGACCCGCCAACCGTGCGGCCCGGTCCGGCGCACCTCCCGTACGGGGGCGCCGGTCTCGATCCGCACCCTCGCGGCACGGCACGCGGCGGCCACCGCGAGCGGCAGCCGGCCGACCCCGCCGCGGATGCCGTTGAAGACCGGGCCGCCGGTACCGCCGGCCGCCGCCCTGCGCTGGATGCCGCGGGCCGCCTCGATCAGCGAGCGGCTGTCCCGGGCGGCCGCGAAGAGCTGGGGCACCGCGGCACGCAGCGAGATCCGGTAGGAGTCGCCCGCGTAGACACCGCCGAGCAGCGGCTCGACCAGCCGGTCCACCACCTCACGGCCCAGCCGGGCGGCGACGAAGGCACCGACGGCGGTGTCCTCGCCGATGTCGGTGCGGGGCAGCACGTGGTCCAACGGGAGGCGGGCCAGCCCGGCGGCGGACAGCACCCCGGAGGCGGCGAGCGGCGCCAGGTCGCCGGGCACGCCCATCACGTGCCCCTGCGGCATGGGACGCAGTCGCCCGCGGGTCCACAGCGCCGCGCCGCCGACGGCGGGCGGCTGGAGGTCGTCGGCGAGCCCGACCTCGCGGGCCAGCCCCACCGCCTCGGGCCGCCGGGCGAGCAGCGACTCCGCGCCGAGGTCCACCGGGGCGCCGGCGATCTCGTCGGCGTACAGCTTGCCGCCCAGCCGGTCCGCGGCCTCCAGCAGCGTGACCCGGGCGCCGCCCCTGGCCAGGTCGTAAGCCGCGCTCAGCCCGGAGATCCCGCCGCCGACGACCACCACATGCCCGTCCCGCGTCTGACTCATCCCCCCACTCTCGCAGGTGCCAAGGGTGCCCTGGCCCGCCGGGGTGGCGGGTTCGGCCGGTCCCGGGACCCAGGGGCGCGCCGCCGGGGAGCGCACGCTCCCGCGCCCCGCCGGACAGGCCCTGACGGGCCCGCTCAGTGGCGGTGGACGAACTCCACCAGGCGGGTCAGGGCGTCGGGCGGGGTGGCGGGCAGGACGCCGTGGCCGAGGTTGAAGACGTGCCCCGTGCCGGAGGCGCGCGCCGCGTCGAGGACCTCGGTGGCCTTCGCCTCGACCACCTCGGTCGGGGCGAAGAGGACGGAGGGGTCGAGGTTGCCCTGGAGGGCCTTGCCGGGGCCGACCCGGCGGGCCGCCTCGTCCAGGGGCACGCGCCAGTCGACGCCGACCACGTCGGCGCCCGCCTCGCCCATCAGCCCGAGCAGTTCCCCGGTGCCGACGCCGAAGTGGATGCGGGGCACGCCGTACCCGGCGACGGCCGCGAACACCTTCTGCGAGGCGGGCATGGCGTGGCGCCGGTAGTCGGCCGGGGAGAGCGCGCCGGCCCAGGAGTCGAAGACCTGTACCGCGCTCGCGCCCGCCTCGACCTGCACCCTGAGGAAGGACGTGGTGATGTCGGCGAGCCGGTCGAGCAGGTCGCGCCACAGCTCGGGCTCGCCGTACATCATCGCCTTGGTGCGCTCGTGGTTGCGCGAGGGGCCGCCCTCCACGAGGTAGCTGGCCAGTGTGAAGGGCGCGCCGGCGAAGCCGATCAGCGGGGTGGCGCCCAGCTCCGCCGTGAGCAGGCCGACCGCCTCGGTGACGTAGCAGACGTCGTCCGGCTCCAGGTCGCGCAGCCGGGCGAGGTCGGCGCGGGTGCGGACCGGGTCGCCGATCACCGGGCCCACCCCGGGCCTGATGTCCACGTCGAGGCCGATCGCCTTGAGCGGCACCACGATGTCGCTGTAGTAGACCGCCGCGTCCACGCCGTGCCGCCGCACCGGCTGAAGGGTGATCTCGGCCACGAGTTCGGGCCGGGTGCACGACTCGAGCATCGGGACGCCCTCGCGCGCCTTCAGGTACTCCGGCAGTGACCGCCCGGCCTGGCGCATGAACCACACCGGGGTGTGCGGCACCGGCTCGCACCGGCAGGCGCGGATAAACGGGGAAGCAGCGGTCTGCTGGCGCGCACTCACCCCTGGATCCTCCCACGCCCCAGGGGCGCCGTTCCGTCCCGGGACATCCCCCCCGCCCCCGTGCGGCACGCCCGCGGGATGCCCGCGGGACGCCGGTGGGACGCCCGCGGGTGCAGCGGGCGGTGACACAGGGGGTGTTGGTGCGGGCGCGGGGGTGGGCGGCGGCCTAGTCTTCCGGGCATGGCTGCGGTTCACGGGCACTCGCCGGACGAGGCTCCCATCTCCTTCCGGCGCGCGGTGGACGGTCTGCGGACCGCCCGGCTCCGCACCGAGGTACGCATCGAGGAGGTGCCGGCACCGCGCCGGCTGGCCTCCTACGCCTTCGCCCTGGAGGCGACGGTGCTCGTCGACGGGGAGGAACTGGCCGACGGCCGGCTGGTGCTGCTGCACGAGCCGGACGGCCACGACGCCTGGCACGGCGGGTTCCGGCTGGTCACGCTCGCCCGGGCGGAGCTGGAGCCGGAGATGGCCGGCGACCCGCTGCTGCCGGAGGTGAGCTGGTCGTGGCTGACCGGCGCGCTGGCCGCGCGCCAGGCGGTCTACCACGAGGCGAGCGGCACCGTGTCGCGGGCGTCCTCGCACTACTTCGGCGGGCTCTCCGAGCGCAGGGACGACACCCAGATCGAGATCCGCGCGTCCTGGACCCCGCAGGAGCGGCCGGGTTCGGGCGAGCCGGACGCGGCGGCCCACATGGCGGCCTGGTGCGACCTGCTGTGCGCGTGCGCGGGCCTGCCGCCGTCCGACGGGCCGGACCCGTCCGGACGGCCGGTCGGCGGCGTGGTGCCGCTGCCGAAGCGCAGGACCTGACGGTCCGTCCGGGCCGCCCGCGACCGGGCGCCCGATCTGCCGGAATTGTTCTGCAACAAATCGTGATCTTTCCCTAAAGCCGGGAGCAAATGCTGCCGAAGGAGACTGTGACCGTTTCAGTCCCCTTTGCACAGGAGGCCCGGTGTCCGTTCTTCTCGAGCAGCCCACGAGCCTGGTCGCCTACCGTCCCAGCAAGCCGACGGCCATGGTCGTCGTGGCCGACCCCCGGGTTCGCTCCACTGTCACCCGACACCTGTGGGCGCTCGGAGTCCGGGACGTGATCGAGGCTTCCTCCATCGCCGAAGCCCGCCCGCGGGTCGGCAACCCGCGCGACATCTGCGTCGCCGAGGTCCACCTGCCCGACGGCTCCGGCCTGACCCTGCTCGCCGAGACCCGCGCCGCCGGCTGGCCGAACGGCCTGGCCCTGTCGGCCGCCGACGACATCGGCGCGGTGCGCAACGCGCTGGCCGGCGGCGTGAAGGGCTACGTCGTCACCGGCACCCGCAACACCGCCGGCGCCCTGGCCGGCCGCCCCGGCCTGGCCCCGCTGGGCGCCACCGCGGCCCGCATGCAGCGCCGCCCGCCGGGGGTGCCCGGCCACCCGGGCGGCTACCGCGAGCTGTCCGGCCGCGAGGTCGAGGTGCTGCGGCTGGTCGCCGAGGGCCAGTCGAACAAGGCCATCGGCGTGTCGATGGGCCTGTCCGCGCTGACCGTCAAGAGCCACCTGGCCCGGATCGCCCGCAAGCTCGGCACCGGCGACCGGGCCGGCATGGTCGCGGTGGCGCTGCGCACCGGCATCATCCACTGACCCCGCCGGCGGTCGGTGGCCCCGGGCGGAACGTTCCGTCGCGGACCATCGGCCGCCGCCCGCCCCCGTCCGGCCCGGCCCGCGGGCCGCCGGACACCGCCGCGACACACCCCGTTCGCGGCCGTGACAGCGCCCGATCGGCAATCACGCCGTGACGGAGATCCACCACGGCGGCTCACCACGGCTACCCTTGACAGGTGACCGACGCCAGAGAGACCGCAATCCAGGAACCATCGGCGCCGGTCCCGCTGCTGGACCCGCGCGAGGGCATCCCGCCGGTGACCGCCAGCCCGGAGGCTCTCGCAGAAGTCGTCGCGGCCTTCGCCGCGGGCTCCGGTCCGGTGGCCATCGACGCCGAGCGCGCCTCCGGCTACCGCTACGGGCAGCGGGCCTACCTGGTCCAGTTGCGCCGCGCCGGGGCAGGGACCGCGCTGATCGACCCGGTCGGATGCCCCGACCTCTCCTCCTTGGGCGAGGTGCTGTCCGACACCGAGTGGGTACTGCACGCCGCCACCCAGGACCTGCCGTGCCTGTACGAGCTGGGCATGCGCCCGACCTCGCTCTTCGACACCGAACTGGCCGGACGGCTGGCCGGCTTCGCCCGGGTCGGCCTGGGCGCCATGGTGGAGAACGTGCTGGGCTTCACCCTGGAGAAGGGCCACTCCGCGGTCGACTGGTCCACCCGGCCGCTGCCGGAGCCCTGGCTGCGGTACGCGGCGCTCGACGTGGAACTGCTGGTGGACCTGCGCGACGCCCTGGAGGAGGAGCTGAGCGGCCAGGGCAAGCTGGACTGGGCGCTCCAGGAGTTCGCCGCGATCGCCGCCGCCCCGCCGCCCACGCCCCGCGTGGACCCCTGGCGCCGCACGTCCGGCATGCACAAGGTGCGCCGCCGCCGGCAGATCGGCATCGTGCGCGAGCTGTGGCAGGCACGGGACCGTACCGCCCGCGAGCGGGACGTCTCGCCGGGCCGGGTGCTCACCGACGCGGCCATCGTGGCCGCCGCCCTGGAGGTGCCGCCGAACGTCCACGCGCTCGCCGCGCTCCCCGGCTTCGGCCACCGCATGGGCCGGCGCCAGCTCGACCAGTGGCAGGCCGCCATCGACCGCGCCCGGGCGCTGCCGGAGCGCGAGCTCCCGCAGCCCGCGGCCGCCTACACCGGTCCCCCGCCGCCGCGCGCCTGGGCGGACAAGGACCCGGAGGCCGCCGCGCGGCTGTCCGCGGCCCGCGCCGCGGTGTCCGCGCTCGCCGAGGAGCTGAACCTCCCCCAGGAGAACCTCATCACGCCGGACACGGTGCGCCGGGTCTGCTGGACGCCTCCGTCCGAGGTCACGCCGGAGAACGTCGGGGCCGCGCTCACCGCGCTGGGCGCCCGGCCGTGGCAGGTCGACCTCAACACCCCGCTGCTCGCCAAGGCCCTCGCCACCCGGCCCCCGGCCGCCCCGGCCACGCCGCCGAGCACCCCTCCGACCACCGAGTAGCTTTCAGTCACACCGAAGGGCCGCCCTCCCCGGGGCGGCCCTTCGGTGTGACCTACGCCGCAGCCCGGGGTAGGAGTAGGCACACCGGTTACCGATGAGTAGCATGAGCTGTGTCAGACGCGTCCACTCCTCGGAGTACGTCCACCCGCACGGTCACCATTCGCCCGGGTTCGCCGGTGAGCGAGCCGAAGGCGCGCCGGTGTCGAAAGGGGAGGAGCGACAAGCGAGGAACGAGCGCGGGAGCGACGACCGTCGACACCGGGTCGAAGCGCCCGGAGGCGAGCGAACACAATTAAGGGAGCATCGTGTCTCGTACCGCGAGGGAGGTCGTCTTCGTCGACGGCGTCCGCACCCCGTTCGGCAAGGCGGGCCCGAAGGGCATCTACCACGAGACCCGCGCCGACGACCTGGTGATCAAGTCCATCCGCGAGCTGCTGCGCCGCAACCCCGGCCTCGACCCGGCGAAGGTCGACGAGGTCGCCGTGGCGGCCACCACGCAGATCGGCGACCAGGGCCTGACCCTCGGCCGCACCGCGGGCATCCTCGCCGGACTTCCCACCACCGTGCCCGGCTTCTCGATCGACCGCATGTGCGCGGGCGCGATGACCGCCGTGACCACCACCGCCGGCGGCATCGCCTTCGGCGCGTACGACGTGGTGGTGGCCGGCGGCGTGGAGCACATGGGCCGGCACCCGATGGGCGAGGGCGTGGACCCCAACCCGCGCTTCGTCTCGGAGAAACTGGTCGACGAGTCCGCGATGTTCATGGGCATGACCGCCGAGAACCTGCACGACCGGTTCCCGCACCTCACCAAGGAGCGCGCCGACGCCTACGCCGTGCGCAGCCAGGAGAAGGCGGCGAAGGCGTACGCGAACGGCAGGATCCAGCAGGACCTGGTGCCGATCGCCGTCCGCCGCACGACCGCGGTCGACAGCGGCTCCGCCGCGGGCCCGGTCGGGGAGATCGGCTGGGGCCTGGCCACCGCCGACGAGCCGATGCGGCCGGACACCACGCTGGAGCAGCTCGCCGGGCTGAAGACGCCCTTCCGGCCGCACGGCCGGGTCACCGCCGGCAACGCCGCCGGGCTCAACGACGGTGCCACCGCCGCCCTGCTCGCCGCCGAGGACGTGGCCCGCGAGCTGGACCTGCCGGTGAAGATGCGCCTGGTGTCGTACGCCTTCGCCGGCGTGGAGCCCGAGGTGATGGGGATCGGCCCGATCCCGGCCACCGAGAAGGCGCTCGCCAAGGCGGGCCTGGGCATCGGGGACATCGGCCTGTTCGAGGTGAACGAGGCGTTCGCCGTGCAGGTGCTGTCCCTGCTGGACCACTACGGCATCGCCGACGACGACCCGCGGGTCAACCAGTACGGCGGCGCCATCGCCTTCGGCCACCCGCTGGCCTCCTCCGGGGTGCGGCTGATGAACCAGCTCGCCCGGCAGTTCGAGGAGCAGCCGCACGTGCGCTACGGCATCACCACCATGTGCGTCGGCTTCGGCATGGGCGGCACGGTCATCTGGGAGAACCCGAACTTCGACGGGAGCGGCAAGTGAGTTCCACCGCAGAGCTGCTGAAGAGCGCGGCCGAGCTGTTCCCGGGCGAGGTCGTCACGCAGGCCCAGGTACGGCACGTCGACCTGCCGGGCGCCGGCCGGTTCGCGCTGATCACCCTCGACAACGGCTTCGACCACACCAAGCCGACCACGCTCGGCCCGCAGTCGCTGGCGAACATCGACGCCGCGCTCGACCAGGTCGAGAAGGAGGCGGCGGACGGCACGATCGTCGGCGTCGGCGTCACCGGCAAGCCGTTCATCTTCGCGGTCGGCGCCGACCTCAAGGGCGTGGAGCTGCTGGAGCGGCACGAGGACGCGCTGGCCATCGGCCGCGGCGGCCACGACGTCCTCAAGCGGTTCCAGTCGCTGGCGGTGCCGAGCTTCGCCTACTACAACGGCGCCGCGATGGGCGGCGGCGTGGAGATCGGCCTGCACTGCTCCTACCGCACGGTCTCCGCGTCGGTGCCGGCGTTCTCGCTGCCCGAGGTCTTCCTCGGCCTGGTGCCCGGTTGGGGCGGCTGCACGCTGCTGCCGAACCTGATCGGCGCGGACCGCGCGGTGACGGTCATCATCGAGAACTCGCTCAACCAGAACCGCCAGCTCAAGGGCGCCCAGGTGTACGAACTCGGCATCGCCGACGCCCTGTTCGAGGCGGCCGACTTCCTGGAGCAGTCGCTGGCGTGGACCGCGTCCGTGCTCAGGGGCGAGATCGAGGTGGCCCGCACCGACGTCGACCGCGGCGAGGCGTGGGACCAGGCGGTCGCCCGCGGGAGGTTCATCGCGGACGGCAAGGTGCACGGCGCCGCCCCGGCCGCGTACCGGGCGCTGGACATCATCGCGGCCGCCCGCAACGGCGACCTGCGCAAGGGCTTCGAGGCCGAGGACCTCGCGCTCGCCGACCTGATCATGGGCGGCGAGCTGCGGGCCGGCATCTACTCCTTCAACCTGGTGCAGAAGCGCGGCAAGCGCCCCGCCGGCGCCCCCGACAAGTCGCTGGCCCGCCCGGTGAACAAGGTCGGCGTGGTCGGCGCGGGCCTGATGGCCTCCCAGCTCGCCCTGCTCTTCGCCCGCCGCCTGGAGGTGCCGGTCGTGCTGACCGACATCGACCAGGCCCGGATCGACAAGGGCGTGGCCTACGTCCACGGCGAGGTCGACAAGCTGCTGGGCAAGGGGCGGATCGGCCAGGACAAGGCGAACCGGCTGAAGGGCCTGGTCACCGGCCACCTCGACAAGGCGACGGCGTTCGGTGACGCGGACTTCGTCATCGAGGCGGTCTTCGAGGAACTGGGCGTCAAGCAGCAGGTCTTCGCCGAACTGGAGGCCGTGGTCCGGCCCGACGCGATCCTGGCGACCAACACCTCGTCGCTGTCGGTCTCCGAGATGGCCGCGAAGCTGGAGCACCCCGAGCGGGTGGTCGGCTTCCACTTCTTCAACCCGGTCGCGGTGCTGCCGCTGCTGGAGATCGTCCGCGGCGCGGGCACCGACGACCCGTCGCTGGCCACCGCGTTCGCGGTGGCGAAGAAGCTGAAGAAGACCGCGGTCCTGGTCAAGGACGCGCCCGCGTTCGTGGTCAACCGCATCCTGACCCGCTTCATGGGCGAGATCCAGAACGTCATCGACGAGGGCACGCCGGTGGCCGTCGCCGAGAAGGCCGTCGAGCCGCTCGGGCTGCCGATGTCGCCCCTGGTGCTGCTGGAGCTGGTCGGGCCGGCGATCGGCCTGCACGTCTCGGAGACGCTGCACGGCGCGTTCCCGGACCGCTTCACCGTCTCGGCGAACCTGGCGGCCGTGGTCAAGGCCGGCAAGCGCGGCTTCTACGTCCACGACTCGGGCGCGCCGGTGCTGGACCCGGAGGTGGTGGCGCTGCTGGAGCAGGGCGACACGGTGCTCACCGAGGAGCAGGTGCGGGCGCGGGTGCTGGACGCGGTGGCGCAGGAGATCGGGCTGATGCTCGCGGACGGCGTGGTGGCCGAGGCGCAGGACATCGACCTGTGCCTGATCACCGGCGCGGGCTGGCCCTTCCACCTCGGCGGGATCACCCCGTACCTCGACCGCGAGGGCGTCTCCCAGCGGGTGAACGGCAAGCCGTTCCTGGAGCCGGGCGTGGCGAGCGTCCCGGCCTGACGAACCCCCATGACGACCGTGCCCGGCCGCCACCCCTCCAGGGTGGCGACCGGGCACGGTCGTGTCGGGCGCCGGGACGCCGGCAACTCACACGGCGTCAGCTCAGGGTGGGCGAGGCGGTCGGGGTGGCCTGCACGGCGATCACGCGCTTGGCCTCCTTGTTCACCATGCTGCGCAGCTTGGCCGGGGTGAGCGAGCTGCGCACGTCCTTGACCTGCTTGCCGTTGACCTCCAGCGCGGGCACGCCGCCCAGCGCGGAGTGCGCGAAGTCCGCCTGGGACTTGATCACCCAGCCGGTGTGGTCGCCCTGCTCGATGCACGGCTCGAAGGTGGCCATCTTGATCTTCTTGGCCTTGTGCGCCAGCGACTTGATCAGCTTCTCGTCGCCGAGGCTCGTGCTGTGCGGGTCGGGCTGGTGGTCCCAGACCTCCTGCACGAACTGCGTGAAGCGGCCCTGGTCCTGCGCACAGGCGGCGGCGTTGGCGGCGTACTGCGAGCTGGTGCCGCCGTAGGTGCGGTCCGAGGCGGTGACGAGCTGGTAGTGGATCTGCACCTGGCCGGTGGTCAGCATCTGGCGCAGCACGTCCTCGTACTCCTGGGCGAACGCCTTGGAGTCGGGGCTGCGCAGGTCCTCGTAGACGGTGATGGTGACCGGCACCGCCGGGCGCACCGCCACCTGGAGGTTGGGGCCGCTGGTCGCCGTCGGGGTGGGGCTGGCGGTGCTGCTCAGGCTCACCGGGCCGGTCGGCACCACCGCGGGGCCGACCGCACCGGTCGGCGCCGAGACCTTGTCGTCCTTGGAGGCCCGCACGTGCGCGCCGATCAGCGCCGAGCCGCCGAAGACCACGACCACCGCCATGATGCCGACCGCGTACGGCCGTATCTTGGCGAGCGGGCCCTTCCGCTTCTTCTTAGCCGGCGTCGCCGCGCCGCCCTTGCCGGGTCCCTTGGACTCCGTCATGCCTCACGCCACCTCGATCGTCCCGCACTGCTCTCGCGCATTTCTACCACCGCCGCGGCCCGCCCCGGAAAACGGGTGGCAGGCGGGCCGCGGCGGGCCCGGGCGAGCGCGCGGGGCGGTCAGTCGCGGCCGGCGAGCCGGCTGTGGCTACGGCCGTAGCCGAAGTAGATCAGGAAGCCCAGCACCATCCATCCGGCGAACCGCAGCCAGGTCTCGACGCTGAGGTTGATCATCAGCCAGAGCGACGCGCAGACCGACAGCACCGGCAGCACCGGCACCCACGGGGCCCGGAACGCGCGCTCCAGTTCCGGCCGGGTGCGCCGCAGCACGATCACGCCGACGGCGACGACGACGAACGCGAAGAGCGTGCCGATGTTCACCATCTCCTCCAACTGTCCGACGGTGAAGAAGCCGGCGATCAGCGCGACGATCACGCCGAGCAGCACCGTGGTGCGGTACGGGGTGCCGTAGCGCGGGTGGACCCGGGAGAAGGCGCGCGGCAGCAGGCCGTCCCGGCTCATCGCGAAGAACACCCGGGTCTGGCCCAGCAGCAGGATCATCACCACCGAGGTCAGGCCGACCGCGGCGCCGAAGCTGATCAGGCCGGACCAGAAGGGCGCCCCCACCGCCTTGAACGCCTTGGCCAGCGGGGCGTCGGTGTCCAGCGACGAGTACTTCTGCATGCCGGTGACCACCAGCGACACCGCGACGTAGAGCACGGTGCACACCACCAGCGAGCCGAAGATGCCGCGCGGCAGGTCCCGCTGCGGGTGACGGGTCTCCTCGGCGGCGGTCGCCACGATGTCGAAGCCGATGAAGGCGAAGAAGACCACCGCGGCGCCGGAGAAGATCCCCATCACGCCGAACGACGACGGGGTGAAGCCGAACATCGCCTGCACCAGCGGCGCGTGCAGGGACGACCCGGTGCCGGTGTTCGGCTGGGAGTGCGGCAGGAACGGCGTGTAGTTGCTGCCGGTGACGTAGAAGAGCCCGGCGAAGATCACCAGCAGCACCACGGTGACCTTGATCGCGACCACCAGGCCGGTGACGCGGGCCGACAGCTTCATGCCGGCCATCACGATGCCGGTGAGCACCAGCACCAGGGCGGCGGCCAGGATGTCGAAGCCGTGGTGGCCGCCCTGGTGGCTGAGCTGGTCCGGCACGCTGATGCCCGCGTTGTCGAGCAGGTTGGTGACGTAGCCGGACCAGCCGCCGGCCACCACGCCCGCGCCGAGCGCCAGTTCCAGCACCAGGTCCCAGCCGATGATCCAGGCCGGCAGTTCCCCGATGGAGGCGTAGCTGAAGGTGTACGCCGAGCCGGCCACCGGCACGGTGGAGGCGAACTCGGCGTAGCACAGTGCCGCCAGGCCGCAGACGACCGCCGAGGCGACGAAGGACAGGGCGATGGCCGGACCCGCGTACTGCTTGGCCACCGCGCCGGTCACCACGAAGATGCCGGTGCCGACGATCACGCCGACGCCGTAGACGATCAGGTCGAGCGCCGACAGTTCCTTGCGCAGGCCGTGCTCGGGGTCCTCCGTGTCGGCGATGGACTCCTCGATCGTCTTGGCGCGGAACACCCCCTGCCGCCGTGGGGTCGACGTCACCTCTCGCGTGCCCAGGTCCACAGGCGCACCTCCATCGGATCGCTGCGCCGCCCCGGCCGTTCCCGGTGCGGTGCTGGTACTCCACTCCGGTGGGGTCGCCTCACCCGTTCAGGCGCGCCTACACATCCCTCCACGGCGCAGGGGGTCCACCCATGCGGGTGAACCCCCTGGTACGTGTGCGGGGCGCGTGCGGCGGCCTGCGGCGGATCCGTGCCGCCGCCCGCCGGCGCCGCGGCTCAGTCCCGGCTGACCTCGTCCGCGGTCTCGACCGCGGACTCGA
The DNA here is from genome assembly GCF_016756395.1 of Streptomyces sp. SN-593. NCBI lineage: Bacteria > Bacillati > Actinomycetota > Actinomycetes > Kitasatosporales > Streptomycetaceae > Actinacidiphila > Actinacidiphila reveromycinica. The sequence goes on along the minus strand of NZ_AP018365.1, from coordinate 6,653,415 downwards.
CCGGCGCCGTGCCGTCCGCCTCGTCGGCGAACCGCCCGTCGAGGCGGGCGACCACGCCGGTCACCTGGCGCGCGATGTCCGGCGCGGTGAGCCCAATGGCGGCCAGCACGTCCCCCCGCGAGCCGTGCGCGAGGAACCGCGGCGGGATGCCGAAGTCGCGCAGCGGGACGTCCACCTCGGCGTCGCGCAGCGCCTGCGCGATCGTCGAACCGACGCCGCCGACCCGGCCGTTGTCCTCGACGGTGACGACCACCCGGTGCCGGGCGGCCAGTACCGGCAGCTCCGGGTCGACCGGCTTGACCCAGCGCGGGTCCACCACGGTGGAGGTGATGCCCTGCGCGTCGAGCAGCGTGGCGATCTCCAGGCACATCGGGGCGAGCGCGCCGACCGACACCAGCAGCACGTCGGGGTGCTCGGCGCCCTCGGCGGGCGCGCGCAGCAGGTCCATGCCGCCGATCCGGCCGACCGCGGCGACCGCGGGGCCGACCGCGCCCTTGGAGTAGCGCACCACCGTCGGCGCGTCGTCGACCTCGACGGCCTCGCGCAGTTGGGCGCGGACCTGGTCGGCGTCGCGCGGCGCGGCGATCCGCAGGCCGGGCACGACCTGGAGGATGGACATGTCCCACATGCCGTTGTGCGAGGCGCCGTCGCTGCCGGTGACGCCGGCGCGGTCCAGGACGAAGGTCACGCCGCACCTGTGCAGGGCGACGTCCATCAGCACCTGGTCGAAGGCGCGGTTGAGGAACGTGGCGTAGACGGCGAAGACCGGGTGCAGGCCGCCGGTGGCCAGGCCCGCGGCCGAGGTCGCGGCGTGCTGCTCGGCGATGCCGACGTCGTAGACCCGCTCGGGGAACGCCTTGGCGAACTTCGTCAGCCCCACCGGGTGCAGCATGGCCGCGGTGATGGCGACGATGTCCTCGCGCTCCTTGCCGAGTTCGAGCATCTCGTCACCGAAGACCGAGGTCCAGTCGGCGCCGCCGGCCGAGACCGGCAGCCCGGTGTCGGGGTGGATCGGGCCGATGCCGTGGAAGCGGTCGGTCTCGTCGCGCTCGGCCGGGGTGTAGCCGCGGCCCTTCTCGGTGATGCAGTGCACGATGACCGGGCCGCGGAAGCGCTTGGCGCGTTGCAGCGCGGACTCCACCGCCTCGATGTCGTGGCCGTCGATCGGGCCGACGTACTTCAGCCCCAGGTCCTCGAACATGCCCTGCGGGGTGACGAAGTCCTTCAGGCCCTTCTTCGCGCCGTGCAGCGTCTCGTAGAGCGGCCGGCCGATCAGCGGGGTGCGCTCCAGCACCTCCTTGGTGCGGGCGAGGAACTGCTCGTACCCGTCGGTGGTGCGCAGGGTGGCGAGGTGGTTGGCCAGGCCGCCGATGGTCGGCGAGTAGGACCACTCGTTGTCGTTGACCACGATCACCAGCGGGCGGTGCTTGGCGGCGGCGATGTTGTTCAGCGCCTCCCAGGCCATGCCGCCGGTCAGCGCGCCGTCGCCGATCACGGCGACCACCCGGTCGTCCCGGCCGAGCAGTTCGTTCGCCTTGGCCAGGCCGTCGGCCCAGCCGAGCACCGTGGAGGCGTGGCTGTTCTCGATCACGTCGTGCTCGGACTCCGCCCGCGAGGGGTACCCGGACAGGCCGCCGGTGCCCTTGAGCCTGGCGAAGTCCTGACGGCCGGTGAGCAGCTTGTGCACGTACGCCTGGTGGCCGGTGTCGAACAGCACCCGGTCGGCGGGCGAGTGGAAGACCCGGTGCAGCGCGACGGTCAACTCGACCACGCCGAGGTTCGGGCCGAGGTGGCCGCCGGTCTTGGAGACCGCGTCGACGAGGAAGTCCCTGATCTCCTCGGCGAGTTCGACCAGTTGCTGCGGGCTGAGCCGGTCCAGGTCGCGGGGTCCGTTGATACGGGTCAGCAGTGCCACCCGTGCCTCCTCTTCCTAGCGCGCACTTGTCCGTCGCGGCGGGCCGATCTGGCCTCCAGCGAGTCTAATGTTCCGGATAGCGGAGCGTCCGGCGACCCGTGCGAGATATGTCACCGGCCGTGGTCCCGCGAGTACCACAGCCGTACCACGAGAACGCCGGGTGCGTCCGGGCGGGTGCCCGGACGCACCCGGCGCGGGGTGCCTCGTGGTGGTACGGCCGGACGCTAGGCGCGACCGGACGTCCGCTGGGTCCTGCGGGACACCGAGTCCACCACGACCGCGGCGAGCAGCACGCCGCCGGTGATCATGTACTGGATCGAGGTGTTCATGTTCAGCAGGTCCAGGCCGGTGGTGATGGACTGGATGACCAGGCCGCCGAGGAGGGCCGACCAGACGCGGCCGCGCCCGCCGAAGAGGCTGGTGCCGCCGATGACGGCCGCGGCGATGGCCAGCATCAGCGTGTTGCCGCTGCCCGCCTGGAGCGTCGCGGTCTGGGTCTGGGCGGCGAGGAAGAGACCGCCGAGGGCCGCGAAGCCGCCGGCGATCGCGAAGACCGCGATCCGGACCAGGTCCACGTTGATACCGGCACGCCGGGAGGCCTCGATGCTGCCGCCGAGCGCGAAGACCTTGCGGCCGAAGGTGGTCCGGCGCAGCACGAAGTCGCAGATGATCAGCGCGACCAGGAAGACCACGAGGGCGTTCGGCACGCCGGCGGTCTTGTTGAGCACGAACGCGACCACGTAGCCGACGATCGCCAGCAGCACCGCGCGGGCCACGATCTCGCTGGTCGGGCGGAACGGGACGCCGGCCTTGCGGCGGCGGCCCTGCTCCACGAACGAGCCGATCAGCAGCGCCGCGACACCGACGGTGGCCAGGATGTAGGCGCCGGCGATGTCCTGGTCCATGAAGAAGGACGTCTGGCCGAGCAGGTGCATCGGGCCCTTGTCGGCGATCGAGAGGCTGCCGGTGTCGCCCAGCACCCACAGCATCAGGCCGTTCCAGCCGAGGAAGCCGGCCAGGGTGACGACGAAGGCGGGCACGCCGACCTTCGCGAAGAAGATGCCGTGCACGGCGCCGATGCCGATGCCGATCAGCACGGCCAGCAGGAACGCCAGCCACATGTTCATGCCGTGCGTGGTGGTGAACACCGCGAACAGCGCGGAGATCAGGCCGCTGACCGAGGCCACCGACAGGTCGATCTCACCGAGCAGCAGCACGAACACCAGCCCGATGGCGAGCATGCCGGTGCCCGCCACGAAGTAGCTGATGTTGACCATGTTGGTCGAGCTGAGGAACAGGCTGTCCTTGCTCTGGAAGATCGCCCAGATGACGATCAGGGCCACGATGACCGGCAGCGAGCCCAGCTCGCCGCCCTTGAGGCGGCGCTGGAACTCGGTGACGTAGCCCTTCAGGCCCTGTTCGCGGACCAGCAGGCGGGGGTCGACCGCGGCCACCGCGGGGGGCGGGACTTCCTCGGAAGGCGGCTGGTCGCCGGCCTTCGACGTGTCGATGGTCGTCTTGTCGCTCACTTGGCCGCCTCCGCGCTGCGCGACTGCCGACGGGTCACGGCGTTGTCCGTGGCGCCGGTGATCGCGGCGATGATCTGCTCGTTCGTGGTGCTCTTCACCGGGAAGGAACCGTTGTTCCGGCCCAGCCGCAGCACGTGGACGGTGTCCGCGACGGCCGTCACATCTGCCATGTTGTGGCTGATCAGAATGACGCCGAGGCCGCGCTCGCGCAGCCGCTCGACGAGGTCGAGCACCTGGGCGGTCTGCTCCACGCCGAGGGCGGCGGTCGGTTCGTCGAGGATGACGACCTTCGGCTCGCCGATCAGGGCGCGCGCGATCGCGACCACCTGGCGCTGACCGCCGGAGAGGCTCGCGATCGGGATGCGGACACTGGGGATGCGGATGGACAGGGTGTTCAGCAGCTCGCGGGAGCGCTTCTCCATCGTCACCTCGTCGAGGCTGCCGAACCGCAGCAGCTCCCGGCCGAGGAACAGGTTGCCGACCACGTCGAGGTTGTCGCACAGGGCGAGGTCCTGGTAGACGGTGGCGACACCGAGCTGCTGGGCGTCCTGCGGGCGGCTGATGCTGACGCCGCGGCCCTCCCACTCGATGACGCCCTCGTCGATCGGGTGGACGCCTGCGATCGTCTTGACCAAGGTGGACTTGCCGGCACCGTTGTCACCCACGAGGGCGACCACTTCTCCGGCGTGGACCTCCAGTTCGACGTCGGTGAGGGCTTGTACCGCACCGAATCGCTTGGAGACTCCGCGCAACGCCAACACGGGCGTAGCGGACACGTGAACCATCTCCTTCGCCGCCTGACCGGCGGGGATGCCGCGGGCTGGGTCTACAGCCCGCGGAAGAAGTGCTGAGCGCACAGGTTTGCAAGGCTTACCGGGGACGGGTGGGTACCCGTTCCCCCACAGGTCCCGGGACCCGTCGTGCTTCCGTCCGGCGCCCCGCCCCGGCAGCGGGGTTTTGGTGGGTGCGGGGCACCGGACAGGCTTCACCGGGAGGCGGTGGCTACTCGATGCCCGCCGCCTTGCAGGCCGCCGCGAACTGGGCGGTGCAGATCTGCGAGGTCGGGTACAGGCCGTCCTTGACGACCGTGTCCTTCAGGTTCGCCTTGGTCACGGCGGTGGCGCCGATCAGGAGCGAGGGCACCGTCTGGCCGGACGCGCTCTTGGACGTCGTGGTGGCGATGCTCGTGATGCTCTTGCCCTGGAGCAGGTTGACGGCGATCTCGGCGGTCGCGTCGGCCTCGGGCTTGTACGGCTTGTAGATCGTGGCGCTCTGGGTGCCGGCGAGGATCCGCTGCACGCCGGGGAGCTCCGCGTCCTGGCCGGTCAGCGGCGGGTTGATGCCCGCGCCCTTCAGGGCGGTGGCGATACCGCCGGCCATGCCGTCGTTGGCGGAGTAGACGCCCTTGATGTTCTTCGCGCCGAGCTGGGTGATCGCCGCAGTCATCTTCTGGTTGGCCGTGGTGTCCTTCCACAGGCCGGACTGCTCGTAGGCGATGTTCACCTTGCCGTCGAGGATCTTGTGCGCGCCGGCCTTGAACATGGCGGCGTTCGGGTCGGCCGGGTCACCGTCGATCATGACGATCTTCGAGGTCGGCTTGGCGTCGGCGCCCATCGCGTTGAGCAGCGCCTGGCCCTGCTCCTCGCCGATCTTCTCGTTGTCGTAGGAGACGTAGGCGGACACCGGGCCCTCGGCCAGACGGTCGTACGCGACGACCTTGATGCCCTTGTTGACCGCGGCCTGGATCGACGACTTGATGCCGACCGAGTCCTCCGGGTCCACGATGAGGACCTTGACGCCCTTGGTGATCATCGTGTTGACCTGCTGCGCCTGCTTCTGCGGGTCACCGGCAGCGTTGTCATAGCTGACCGTGCAGTCGGAGCACAGCTCGCTGATCTTCTTCTCGATCAGCGGCTTGTCGAACTGCTCGTACCGCGTGGTCGCGTTCTCCGGCAGGAGCAGGCCGATCGACTTGTCGTTGCTCTTGTCCGAGCTGCTGCTGCCCGCCTTGCCGCAAGCGGCCATGGTGAGCGCCATCGACACAGCCGCCGTGCCGATGACGATCCGACGCGTCATTGCGTTCATCTGAGGTTGCCTCCCTGACAGGGCCGCAACACTGCGGCCGAGGTGCACGTGAGTCAACTCCGGCTGACACGTGTCGTCAAGAAGTAAACACTTAACGAGATGGCAACGGCGCGTTTCGTTAGCTGTGTGAACGCTCCGTTATGCCGAAAAGACGGGTGAATCAACCGGTGTGTTCCCGTCCAGCAGCGTGGAATCGCCCATCTCGCTCAGAACCAGGGCAAGGGCACCCAGAACCTCGGCCCGGGCGCCGAGCGCGCCCGGCATCACCGACAGCCGCTGCGCCGCGCTGGGGATGGCGTAGCGCGACACGGACTCCCGGATCGGGCCGAGCACCAGCTCCCCGGCCTCCGCCAGGTCCCCGCCGAGCACGACCCTACTCGGGTTGAGCAGGTTGCAGAGGCTGGCCACGCCCATGCCTATGTGCCGCCCGACGTCGCCGATGACCCGGCGGCAGCCCGGGTCCCCCTCCCGCCCGAGCTGCACCATCTTCGGGATGGTCAGATGCTCTCCGTGACTGCCGCGGAGCAGTTCGAGCACGTAGCGTGCAGCGGTGAAGGTCTCCAGGCAGCCGCGGTTGCCGCAGCGGCAGACCGGGCCGGACTCGTCGAGGGTGATGTGCCCGATCTCCCCGGCGGTGCCGCCGGGACCGCGGTAGATCCGGCCGTCCACCACCAGGCCGGCCCCGACACCGCTGGCCACCTTGATGTACGCCAGGTCGCGGACCCCGCGGCCGCTGCCCCACACCAGCTCGCCCAGCGCGCCGAGGTTGGCGTCGTTGTCCACCTGGACCGGGACGCCGAGCCGGTCGATCAGCTCCTGCCGCGGGTTGATGCCGCTCCAGCCGGGGAGGATCGCGGTGGACCCGAGGGTGCCGGTCTCCATGTCGATCGGCCCCGGGACCCCCAGCCCCACGCCGAGCACCTTCCCGCGGTCGATCCCGGTGGACTCCACCAGCCTGCCGACCAGCGCCTCGGCCCGGTCGAAGCCCTCGGACGCCGAGGCGTCCACGTCGATCGGCTCGGACTGCTCGGCGAGCACCTGGTGGGCGAGGTTGCCGACCGCGACCCGCAGGTGGGAGTGGCCGAAATCGACGCCGACCACGATTCCCGCGTCCCCGGACAGCGCCACGCTGCGCGCCCGCCGACCGCCCGAGGAGGTCGGCGTGACCTGCACCGTCCCGTTGTCCCGCAACTCGCGCACGATGTTCGACACCGTCGCCGCCGACAGGCCGGTCGTCCGCGCGATCTCCGCCTGGGTGAGCGAACCGGCGAGCCGGACGGCCCGCACCACGCGCTCCAGGTTGGCCCGGTGCAGCGATGACTGCGATCCCGGAGTCTCCACGACATCCACTCCTGCCCGGCGGCCGGAGCGGTTCCGGCTGCCCGCACGGGACGGGGCCCGGGTACCGGCGCCAGAGCTGCCACACCAGTGAGACCCCGTCGTCTACAACATGTGAACTCTAAGTTGAGTGTTAGGGGTGATGTCCCGTCAAGGGGGAGAACCACACCGTTACGCGATACACCCCCGACGCCGACCAGCGGCTCCGCGTGCTCGCGGAGCCGCTGGGGACAGCGTAGGGGGCGTACGGAGCCGGGTGGAGGGCCTATTTCACGGCACCCGCGGTCAGGCCCGCCTGCACCTGGCGCTGGAAGACGATGTAGACCGCCAGCACCGGGAGCATCGCGATCGACAGCCCGGCGAACAGGCCGGACCAGTCGCCCTGGTACCCCTGCTGCACGGAGAGGTCCGCCAGGCCCTGGGTGAGGACCCACTTGTCCGTGTTGCCCTGGTTCAGCACCAGGGGCAGCAGGTACTGGTTCCACTGCCCGAGCACGTTGAAGATCCCGATGCTGATGATGCCCGGCCGGGCCATCGGCACCATGATCTGGAAGAACGTGCGGGTGTGGCTCGCCCCGTCGACCAGCGCCGCCTCCGCCACCGACGTCGGCAGGGTCCGGAAGAACGACGTCATGAAGAAGACGGTGAACGGCAGCGAGTAGGCGATGTAGACCAGGATCAGGCCGGGCAGGGTGTTGAGGATGCCCAGGTTCTTCGTCACGAAGAAGAGCGGCACCAGCACCATCACGACCGGGAAGGCCATGCCGCCGACGAACAGGAAGTAGATGAAGCGGTTGCCGAAGAACTCGAACCGGGCGAGCACGTAGGCGGCCATCGAGCCGAAGAGCATCGTGCCGACGGTCGAGAAGCCGACCACGATCACCGTGTTGATGAAGTAGCGGCTCATGTGCGCCTTGGTCCAGGCGCGCGACCAGCTCCCGGCGTGCGGGTGCGTCGGCAGCGACCAGGGGTGCGAGAGGATGTCGCCCGAGGTCTTGAAGGAGCTCCACACCGCCCACAGCAGCGGCACCGCCACCATCAGCGCCCAGACGATGAGGAAGCCGTGGCTGAAGACGTTCAGCACCACTCCCTCCCCGCGCCAGCGGTGTTTGGCGGACGCGTCGGGTCCGGGCTTGCGGAGCGCCTGGGACGGGGCCTTGTCCGCCGGTCCCGGGGCGTCTTCGTAGGTCTCAGTGGTCATCGCGGCACCCCTAGAACTCGATGCGCTCGCGGCGCGAGAGCCGCAGCGTCAGGACGGCGAACACCAGCGTCACGATCAGCATCGCGACACCGATCGCGGCCGCCATGCCGTACTGGCTGTTGTCTCGGAATGCCGTCTTGTACAGCAGCAGCGGCACCACGTCGGTGGTCTCGTTCGGCCCGCCGTTGTTGACCGACATCAGCTGCACGAAGGCGAAGCCGTCCATGGCGATGATGCCCATGTAGACCCAGCCGGTGGCCACCGTGTCGCGCAGCAGCGGCAGCGTGACCCGGAAGAAGGTGACGATCCGGTTAGCGCCGTCCAGCAGCGCCGCCTCGTAGATCTCAGCGGGGATCGAGGCCATGCCGGCGGAGAAGAGCACCACGTAGAAGCCGACGTTCGCCCACACCATCACCGCCATGATGCAGGCGAGCGCGATGCTCGGGTTGCCCAGCCAGGACTGCTGGAGCGAGCTGAGGCCCAGGTCGCCCAGGAGCGAGTTGAGCAGGCCGTTGTCCGGGTCGGGGTTGTAGATCTGCTCCCACAGCACCGCGATCACCGTGACCGACAGCACCTGCGGGAAGAAGTACACGATCTTGTAGAAGCCCGCGCCCCGGACGCCGGCGACCGACGCGCTGCCCTTGCGCCGGCCGCCGACGTTGAGCATGAAGGCGAAGAAGAGTCCCAGCGCCAGCGTCACGATCGGCACGATCAGCAGCATCAGGACGTTGTGCCACAGTGCCTTCCAGAAGAGGTTGTTGTGGATGATCTTCTGGTAGTTGTCCAGCCCGATGTAGTGCTTCTCGGGGGTCAACCCGCTCCAGTCCGTCAAGGAGATCTGGAAGTCCTGGATGAAGGGCGAGATCACGAGGACCGCGTACAACGCCACAGGAATTGCCAGAAACCCGATGATGAACCGGTACTTGCCGTGTCGCATGGTGCCGGTCGCTCTCGTCTCAGCCGTCAGGGAATGGTCGGGTCACACGTGCTTGAACTTGGGCACGGACGAGTCGGCCTTGGTCGCGTCGGCGGCCTTCTGCGCGCCCTCGATCCACTTCTTGGCGTCGATCTTGCCGGTCAGGAGCTGGAGGGTCAGGTTGCCCAGCGTCTCCTGGTTGAGCTTGACGTACCAGTCCTGGAGCCGCGAGTTGAGCACGTTCGGGCCGGCCGCCGTCAGCGCCTTGGACGCCGAGGCCAGGCCCGGGGTGAGGGTCAGCCCCTCCGCGGCGCCGCTGATGCAGGTCAGCGACTTCGTGGTGTTGGTGAAGTTGTCGGTCTCCTTCTTGGAGATCATGATGCGCAGCAGCTCCATGCCGCCGACCGGGTTCTTGCCGTTGGCGGCGACGATGTACGGCTCGCCGGCCGCGGCGTAGACGGTGCCGAACGGCAGCTTGTCCGCGGAGCCGGAGCCGACCAGCGCGCCGACCGCCAGGTCGAAGTCCTTCGGCATGGTCGGGGCGGCCTCGTTCTCCACCCACGAGCCGTCCGCCACGATGGCGGCCTTGCCCTTGGTCCAGGCGGTCTGCATCTGGATGTGGGTCATGCCCTCGGAGCCGGGCATGAAGTACTTCTTCGCGGCCACCTCCTCGTAGTACCCGATGACCTGCTTGACCGCGTCCACCTGCCAGGCGCCGTCCTCGAGGTCGTCGATGGCGTTGAGGACGTCCTTGCCGCCGACCTTGCCGATCTGGGCGAGCAGGTCGAAGTGGACGTAGTACGGGTACTTGCCCGGGTAGGTGAAGAGGGAGATGTTCTCCTTCTTCGCCTTGGCGCCCAGGGCCAGCGCCTGGTCGAAGGTCTGCGGGTACTCCCAGCCCTTGTCCTGGAAGAGCTTGTTCGAGTACCAGCCGCCGTAGACGGTGAACGCGTAGTTGAACGCGTACATCGCCTGGGTGCCGAACTGGCCCTGCTCGACGGTGCCGGCGATGAGGACGTCGCGGACCTTCTTGCTCGGGTCGTCGACGGTCGGCGCGTCGAGCAGCGCGGTGAGGTCCTGGAGCTTGTTCTCCTTGGCCAGGGCCGCGGTGTCGAGGTTGTCGGCGCCGGAGTTGTCCATGATGTCCGGCGGCGTGTTGCTGGCGAAGCGCGGCTGGAGCTTCGGGCCCAGGCCCTGCGTGCCGGTGTGCTTGACCTTGATGCCGTACTCGGAGTTGTAGACCGTCTCGGCGGCCTTCACGTACGAGTCGCCGAAGCCGCCCTTGAAGATGAACGCCTCCAGCGGGGCGCCCTTCTTCACACCGAGCGGGTTGTTCGCCGTCTTCGCGCCGGTGGGTTCCGACTTCGGCTTGTCGCTGCCGCCGCCGCTCGAGGCGCAGGCCGACAGCAGCGAGGCGGACGGGACGGCCACCACACCGATGGCCACGGCGCGCTTGATGGCATCACGGCGGTTGATCTCGGAGCCCATGCTCAAGTCCTCAGCCTTCTTCCAGGACTCATGCGGTGCAGCGGAATCCGCCGACGACCGCGAACAGTTGAAGCGTGAGTGATGCAGTGCATCCAGTGAGGCGAGGAACGATAGCCGACGGCCGTCTTGGCCACCCTGTCGGCACCCCCGCGCGCTCCCGCGCTCAGCGGGTTCCCGGACGCCGACAGGTATAGTCCACTCGGCTCCGACAGGGCAAGATCGAATGAAAGTTTGGCCGCCAAGCTTTCCCGAGTTGAGACCTGTCCGAAACGTGGGATGTTTGCCCGGTCGAAAGCTCGGGTCGGCCTTGTATTCAGTTCCCACCACGCTCCTGGTCCGGTGTGTTCAAGTAGTGAACCGGCCGAACCCGCCCAGGGCCGGGCGACCTGCCGGAAAACGCCGACGGGCCGCACCCCCGGGTGACAGGGGTGCGGCCCGTACGGCCGACAGCGGTGCTACGGCGGGGTTACGCCGACGTCACCGGACTCACTTGCGCAGCAGCGAGCGCAGGACGTACTGCATGATGCCGCCGTTGCGGTAGTAGTCGGCCTCTCCGGGGGTGTCGATCCGGACCACGGCGTCGAACTCGACGCCGGTGTCGGTGGTCACCTTCACGGTGCGCGGGGTGGTGCCGTCGTTGAGCGCGGTGACCCCGGCGATGGCGAAGGTCTCCTCGCCGGTGAGGCCCAGGCTCAGCGCCGACTCGCCCTCGGGGTACTGCAGCGGCAGCACGCCCATGCCGATCAGGTTGGAGCGGTGGATGCGCTCGTAGGACTCGGCGACGACGGCCTTCACGCCCAGCAGCGCGGTGCCCTTGGCCGCCCAGTCGCGGGACGAGCCGGAGCCGTACTCCTTGCCCGCCAGCACCACCAGCGGGACGCCCTGCTCGATGTAGTTGCGCGAGGCGTCGTAGATGAACGCGACCGGCCCGCCGTCCTGGGTGAAGTCGCGGGTGAAGCCGCCTTCCGTGCCCGGCGCGATCTGGTTGCGCAGGCGGATGTTGGCGAAGGTGCCGCGAATCATGACCTCGTGGTTGCCTCGGCGCGAGCCGTAGCTGTTGAAGTCGCGGCGCTGCACGCCGTGCTCGGTGAGGTACTGGCCGGCCGGGGTGTCGGCCTTGATGGCGCCGGCCGGCGAGATGTGGTCGGTGGTGACGGAGTCGCCGAGCTTGGCCAGCACCCGCGCGCCGGAGATGTCGGTGACCGGCTCCGGCTCGGTGCCCATGCCCTCGAAGTACGGGGGCTTGCGCACGTAGGTGGACTGCGGGTCCCACTCGAAGGTGTTGCCGGTGGGGATCGGCAGCGCCTGCCACTGCGCGTCGCCGGCGAAGACGTCCTGGTAGGACTCGGTGAACATGTCCTGGCCGATCGCGGAGGCGACCACGTCGTTCACCTCGGCCTCGGACGGCCAGATGTCCGCCAGGTAGACCGGCTTGCCCTCGGTGTCGGTGCCCAGCGCGTCCCGGGTGATGTCCACCTTCATCGAGCCGGCGATGGAGTACGCGACGACCAGCGGCGGCGAGGCCAGGTAGTTCATCTTGACGTCGGGGTTGATCCGGCCCTCGAAGTTGCGGTTGCCGGAGAGCACCGCGGCCACCGCGAGGTCGGCCTCGTTGACCGCCTTGGAGACCTCCTCGGGCAGCGGGCCCGAGTTGCCGATGCAGGTGGTGCAGCCGTACCCGACCAGGTTGAAGCCGAGCTTGTCCAGGTACGGGGTGAGGTGCGCCTTGTCGAAGTAGTCGGTGACGACCTTCGAACCCGGGGCGAGGGTGGTCTTCACCCACGGCTTGCGGGTCAGCCCCTTCTCGACCGCCTTCTTGGCGACCAGGGCGGCGGCCACCATCACGTAGGGGTTCGAGGTGTTGGTGCACGAGGTGATCGCGGCGACGGTGACCGCGCCGTGGTCGATCTCGTACGTGCTGCCGTCGGGGGCGGTCACCAGGGTGGGCTTGGTGGGCACCCCGTTGGAGGTGGCCGGGGAGTCGGAGGCCGGGAAGGACTCCTTGCCCGCCTCCTCGTCGTCGGCCACGTAGTTGCGCACGTCGTGGGCGAACTGCTCCGCGGCCTCCGCCAGCACGATACGGTCCTGCGGGCGCTTGGGCCCGGCGATGGACGGGACCACCGTGGACAGGTCCAGCTCCAGCTTCTCGGAGTAGTCCGGCTCCGCGGCCGGGTCCAGCCACAGGCCCTGCTCCTTGGCGTACGCCTCGACCAGCGCGACCTGCTGGGCCGAGCGGCCGGTGAGCCGCAGGTAGCTGAGCGTCTCGGCGTCGATCGGGAAGATCGCCGCGGTGGAGCCGAACTCCGGCGACATGTTGCCGATCGTGGCGCGGTTGGCCAGCGACGTGGCGGCGACGCCCTCGCCGTAGAACTCGACGAACTTGCCGACCACGCCGTGCTGGCGCAGCATCTCGGTGATGGTCAGCACCAGGTCGGTGGCGGTGGTGCCGGCCGGCAGCTCGCCGGTGAGCTTGAAGCCGACCACCCGCGGGATCAGCATGGACACCGGCTGGCCGAGCATCGCGGCCTCGGCCTCGATGCCGCCGACGCCCCAGCCGAGCACGCCCAGGCCGTTGACCATGGTGGTGTGGGAGTCGGTGCCGACGAGCGTGTCGGGGTACGCCTGGCCGCCGCGGACCATGACGGTGCGCGCCAGGTGCTCGATGTTCACCTGGTGGACGATGCCGGTGCCGGGCGGGACCACCTTGAACTCGTCGAAGGCGGTCTGGCCCCAGCGCAGGAACTGGTAGCGCTCCTTGTTCCGGCCGTACTCCAGCTCGACGTTCTGCGTGAAGGACTCCGGGGTGCCGAAGCGGTCCGCGATCACCGAGTGGTCGATGACCAGCTCGGCCGGGGCGAGCGGGTTGATCTTCGCCGCGTCGCCGCCCAGCTCCTTGACCGCCTCGCGCATGGTGGCGAGGTCCACCACGCACGGCACGCCGGTGAAGTCCTGCATGATCACGCGGGCCGGCGTGAACTGGATCTCCTGGCTCGGCTGGGCCTGCGAGTCCCATCCGCCGATCGCCCGGATGTGGTCGGCGGTGATGTTCGCGCCGTCCTCGGTGCGGAGCAGGTTCTCCAGCAGGACCTTCAGGCTGTACGGCAGCCGGGCCGAACCCTCGACCTTGTCCAGCCGGAAGATCTCATACGATTCGTCGCCCACCTGCAAGCTGCTGCGGGCGTCGAAGCTGTTCGCCGACACGACAGTCTCCTTCATGCATGTTCTCGCGCGTACCACCGCATAGCTGGCGTCCTGACGGCACGCCTCGGCAGATATCTCGATGTCGAGATAACTCTAGTACACCACCCCGATTCGGGTACCCCCGGCCCGCCGGGTGATGCGCGGGGCGGCCCACCGGGTGGCGCTCCGCACCCCGACTGACGGGAACCGGGCCCGGATGGCCGCCGTCCGGGTGGGTGAGGGGTCCACCGCCTGGACGCGCCCCGGATGGCAGGCACCGGCGCCGACGTTACGGTGAGGACGGCGGCGCACCCACGAACGGCCCAACTCGCGTAGCCCTATCTCACATATGAGATAGCCTTGGCGGCATGAGTGACGACTACCTGGTACGCATCGGCCGGCTCATCCGGGACGCCCGTCAACATCGCGGCTGGACACAGGCGCAACTCGCGGAGGCGCTCGGCACCAGCCAGAGTGCCGTCAACCGGATCGAGCGCGGCAACCAGAACATCAGCCTTGAGATGATCGCCAGAATCGGTGAGGCGCTGGACAGCGAGATCGTGTCGCTGGGCTACGCCGGGCCGATGCACCTCAGAGTGGTCGGGGGGCGCCGGCTGTCCGGCGCCATAGACGTCAAGACGAGCAAGAACGCGTGCGTCGCGCTGCTGTGCGCCACGCTGCTGAACGCAGGGCGGACCACGCTGCGCCGGGTGGCGCGGATCGAGGAGGTCTACCGCATCCTGGAGGTGCTGAACAGCATCGGGGTGCGCACCCGGTGGATCAACGACGGCAACGACCTGGAGATCGTGCCGCCGGCGGAGCTGGACCTGGCCTCGATGGACACCGCGGCCGCCCGCCGCACCCGCAGCGTCATCATGTTCCTCGGTCCGCTGCTGCACCGCACCGACCGCTTCCGCATCCCGTACGCGGGCGGCTGCGACCTGGGCACCCGGACCGTGCAGCCGCACATGAACGCGCTGCGGCACTTCGGCCTGGACATCACCGCCACCGACGGGTCGTACCACGCGGAGGTGGAGCGCGGGATCTCGCCGAAGCGGGCGATCGTGCTGACCGAGCGCGGCGACACCGTGACCGAGAACGCGCTGCTGGCCGCCGCCCGTTACGAGGGCGCGACCGTCATCCGCAACGCCAGCTCCAACTACATGGTCCAGGACCTGTGCTTCTTCCTGGAGGAGCTGGGTGTGAAGGTGGAGGGCATCGGCACCACCACGCTCACCGTGCACGGCGTCGCCGAGATCGACCGCGACGTGGACTACGCGCCCTCCGAGGACCCGGTCGAGGCGATGAGTCTGCTGGCCGCGGCGGTGGTCACCGAGTCCGAACTCACCATCCGCCGGGTGCCGATCGAGTTCATGGAGATCGAGCTCGCGGTGCTGGAGGAGATGGGGCTGGACCACGAACTCACCCCCGAGTATCGCGCGGACAACGGCCGTACCCGGCTGGTGGACCTCACCGTCCGCCCGTCCAAGCTGAGTTCGCCGATCGACAAGATCCACCCGATGCCGTTCCCCGGGCTCAACATCGACAACGTGCCGTTCTTCGCGGCCATCGCCGCGACCGCCCAGGGCTCCACGCTCATCCACGACTGGGTCTACGACAACCGGGCGATCTACCTCACCGAACTGACCCGCCTGGGCGCCCAGATCAAGCTGCTCGACCCGCACCGGGTACTGGTCGAGGGCCCGACGCGCTGGCGCGCCGCCGAGATGATGTGCCCGCCCGCGCTGCGCCCCGCGGTGGTGGTGCTGCTGGCGATGATGGCGGCCGAGGGCACGTCGGTGCTGCGGAACGTCTACGTCATCAACCGCGGGTACGAGGACCTGGCGGAGCGGTTGAACACGATCGGCGCGCAGATCGAGATCTTCCGCGACATCTGAGCTGTCCGACGGATCCGCGGCGGCCCCCGGCACGCGTCCCGCCGCGTCCCCGCGTGAGGGGAAGCAGCGGGGCCGTCCGGGGAGCTGGGCCGTACGAGGTGGGGGCGGGGGCGGGTCACCCGAGGGGCGGAGCGGAGCGCGCAACGGGCGGGGGCGGCGCGCTGCCGGTAGGCTGGCGTGGGATGCCGAAAGCCCGCCACACCCGAGGGGCCCCGGCGCTGCGGGCGACGCTCAGCGGCGGCGGGTGGCTGCCGCACGGCTACCGCCTCGCCCCCCACACGCACGACCAGGGGCAGCTCGTCTACGCCGCCGCGGGCACGCTCGCCACCACGACCGACCGCGGGACCTGGGTCGCGCCCGCCCACCGCGTGACCTGGACGCCGCCCGGCTTCGCCCACTCCCACCGCTTCTACGGCCGGACCGACGCCCGCCTGCTGGCCGTCCCGATCGACCTGTGCGGCGAACTCGTGGACCACCCCAGTGTGTTCGGCGTCAGCCCGCTGCTGCGCGAGGCGGTCCTCGCGCTGACCGACGAGCGGCCCGAGAACCGCCCAGGCGCGCGCCGGCGGCTGCTCGCGGTGGTGGTGGACGAGTTGTGCGACACCCCCGAGCAGTCGCTGCACCTGCCCGAGCCGGGGGACGACCGGCTGCGTGCCGTGACCGACCTCCTGCACGCCGATCCCGGCCGGCCCGCGACCCTGGCCGACCTGGGACGCGCGGCGGGCGCCAACGAACGCACGCTGAGCCGCCTGTTCCACACCGAACTCGGCATGAGCTTCCACCAGTGGCGCACCACTCTGCGCATCCACCACGCCCTGGCCCACCTCACCGGCGGCATGTCGGTCACGGACACGGCGATGGCGTGCGGGTGGTCGAACCCGTCGAGCTTCATCGACGCCTTCAGCTCGGTGGTCGGCCAGACCCCCGGCACCTACCAGGCCGACCTCCGCGAGAGCCGTACGCTCCCGTAGGGCACTCGTCCGCGCTCGGCGGGACCTCCGCCACGCCGCCGTTCGCCCTCGCGGTCAAGTTGGCGGCTTTTCGGCATCCGAAGTCCCTTTACCGGTGGGTGGCGGGCGGCCCGCCGGCCCACAGTGGGGGCCAGTGGGCCGCACCACCCCGGTCGGCTCCCGGCATCTGGAGCTCGAAAAGCCATGAGCACAACCACCAAGGACACCACCGTCGTCATCGTGGGAGGCGGGGTCGCCGGGCTGGCGCTCGGCACCTTCCTCCTGCGCAGGGGGATCGGCTGCGTCGTCCTGGAGAAGCACAGTCGTGAGCACGTGGAGCAGCGGCAGCGGGCCGGGTCCCTCGACGCCGGCGGGGTCCGCAGGCTCCGGAAGTGGGGTCTGGCCGAGGTCGTGGAGGGCCTGGACCACGGCGACTCCGAGGAGGCCATGCCGCTGCTGATCGAGGGCGAGGAGCGTCGGTGGCGGACCGGCGGCGACGGGTGGGGGGACGACGGGGCGGGCGGGGACGAAGCGGCGGGCGGGGACGACGGGGTGTTCTGTCCCCAGCAGGTCCTGGTCCGCAACCTGATCAGCGTCTTCCTGCGCGACGGCGGGGACCTCCGCTTCGGCGCGGAGGACGTCTCCCTGCACGACGTCGGCACCGGAAACCCCCTGGTGCGCTACCGGCGGGCCGACGGCGCGACCACCACCCTGAGCTGCGACCTCGTCGCCGGCTGCGACGGCTACCACGGCGTCAGCAGGACGGCCGTCCCCGACGACGTCCTCACCTGCTCCACCCACGAGTTCGGGTACGCGTGACTCACCGTCATGACCGAGGCGCCCGCGAACCCGCCGGCGGTGCTGGCGGTGCACTCCCGCGGTTTCGCCGCCCAGATCACCCGGGGGCCCGACACGAGCCGGGTCTACCTGCAGTGCCCGCTCACCGACACCGTCGAGCAGTGGCCGGACGAGCGGGTCTGGGACGAGTTGGGACGGCATTTTCTGGGCTATACAGCCCAGCTCACCCACGGCCCGACTGGGACTCCGCCCGCCGTGTCACCGCTGAGCACTGCCGTCGCCGCGCGCCGAGGGGACCCACGTGGCCGGGCACACGCCCGACCTCGGACCTCGCGGCACCAGCCGTCCCGGAGAAATCTCACTACGCGGTGTGGAGGCCCAGCCAACCAACAAGGAAATTTCCTTCTTTGCGCAACGAGTGAAGGGTATAGCTTGACACATACCCCGGCAGCAATCCGCTCATTTGCCGGGCCAAAATGTCTGCCATGAGCGAACTGATGCGAATGAGAAAATTGGCTAGAATCGAGAATTATTCCTTAAGGAGATCGCGGCCCGAGCCGAGGTCCGCATGGCCCGACGGGCGGTGCTCACCCGGCCCGGCCGCCCGCTGGAATTGTGGGCGATCTCACCGAGGCCCTGTCGGCGAGGGAGAGGTCCCCGTGACGTGACCCAGCCCCAGGAACGCCACTGGCCACAGCGGTTGATTTTCTGATGGCCACCAGCCCGGACGTCCGACGCCCGCCCACCTGGGCATCTCAGTGGCCGTTGACAGGGACTGCTCCTCAACTGACCGTCGCTATAGGCCGGCTTCTGCTTGTGCGGACTCTCGGATGCTGTTGATCTCCTTGACCGCGGCTAAGGCGTCGCTCGCCGATGTCTCCACGATCTGCTCAAGTTCGCGGAAGCGTGCTGCTCGCTTCGGATGCCGGTTGATGGCGACGAAGACGGCCCAGGAGTGGACGAAGGCCCGCAGTGGGTCGAGGCTCTGGATCTGTTGGGCGCTACTGGCTGCCTGGAAGAGATGGGCGGTGAGGGTGGGGAGCCTGTGCGGTGCGATCACCTCGACAGCTGCGCGTAGGGCTTCCGGAGTCAGTTCCGGCATCGGGATGAGCGGATCACCAGGCCCGTCGACCGCTTCACTGTCTCCTGAGATGTCGGGCTCCATGCCGCCGACAATACGGGCTGTCCAGCCGCCCGCGGTGCGACGTGCAGACGGCGGCGTGGGCACTTCTCCCCTCGGAGCAGACTCCCGACGTCAGTTCCGGAAAGCGTGGTGTGCAGGGTCGTCGTAGTCGGGCGTCCTACGACCGCGAGCCGCCGGGAGAACACGGGGGTGCGATCCTCATTCGAAGGCGTCAGGACACAAACGGCACGAATCGTCGGCGGCCGCTACTGAACTTGATTGGGTGATGTCGGAGCCGTTCGCCTGACGGCGGCCGGTCCGCTCCGGTAGCCCTGGACCGTGAGATACGCACAGGGCGGCGGGTTGACCGACGCCGGGAGGGCCGTGAGGGAGCGGGTCCGGCTGCAGGCCGTGGAACGCTTCGAGGGCGGGCAGAAGAACGGGGAGATCGCTGCCGTGCTGCGGGTCAGCGAGCGGTCGGTGGAGCGGTGGCGCCGTCAGTGGCGCGAGCGCGGTGAAGCGGGGGTTCTGTCGAAGGGATCGCCGGGCCGGCCGAGGCTCGGCGAGAAGCAGATCGCCCGGCTGGAACGGGAGCTGGAGCGGGGGCCGCTGGTCCACGGCTGGGCCGACCAGCGGTGGACACTGGCGCGGATCAAGACGCTGATCGGCCGGCTGTTCCATGTGAGCTACACGGTGGAGGGCACCTGGCTGCTGCCGAAGCGGCACGGCTGGTCCTGGCAGCAGCCCGCCCGGCGGGCGATCGAACGCGACGACGCGGCGGTCGAGGTCTGGAAGAAGGAGACCTGGCCGCGGGTAAGAGCACCGCGGCGGGGCACGGGGCCTGGATCGTCTTCGAGGACGAAGCCGGGCAGTCGATGACGCCGCCGCGCGCGAGAAGCTGGGGACGCAAGGGCGTAACGCCGGTGGTCAGGGTCCGTGGCCGGGGCTCGGGTCGGGTGTCCATGGCCGGGCTGACCTGCTACAAGCCGGGGAAGCGGTCGAGGATGTTCTACTCGGTCCGCGAGTACCGGGGCCGCAAGGGCGAGCCGAAGGGCATCGGCTGGCGCGACCTGCGTGACCTGCTGGTCAGAGCGCACATCCAGCTCGGCGGCCCGATCGTGCTGGTCTGGGACAACCTGCGCATGCACCTGGTCGAACCGATGCGCCAGTTCATCGCCGACCACGCGGACTGGCTCACCGTCTTCCAGCTTCCCAGCTACTCACCGGACTTGAACCCGCAGGAGGGCATCTGGTCGCTGGTTAAGCGCGACATGGGCAACCTCGCCGCAGCCGACCTCGGCCAGATCACCCAGGCCGTCAAGCGCAGGCTCAAGCAGATCCAGTACCGCCCGGACCTGGTCGACGGGTGTCTGGCCGGCACCGGCCTGATCACGGACGGCTGACCGACATCACGAATTCTAGTTCAGTAGCAAGTCGGGGGCAGATTCCCTTGGGAGATCATATACGCGCGATGTTGACTAACAACTTCGCATAGGGCCAGGGCCCTTCAGGCCCGATCTCTTCCGCTCGACATTTGACAGGAATCCGTCAAACTTGACATGCACAGAGGGAATTTTCCAGTCCGTGTGGAGTATTCACCGTCTGCCGTCGGCGAACTCGTGCGCGTCCGGCGGTAGCGAAAGGTGGCGCCCAGGTGGGCGCCGCCTCTACGTGCTGGATGATTCCGTGCCGTGTTTTCGGCTGAGCGTCGTCCCGCGAACGATCTCCCGATGTCCACCTGGCGGGCGTCGGGCCGCCCGGCGTAGGCGGCCAGGATGGCGGACAGCAGGTTCGCGTCGCCGCGCGGCTTGATCACCAGGCGCAGCCGGGTCTGCTGGTCGCCGGCCCGGCGGGCCTTCTCGGCGGCTGTGTCGACCGCGTTGAGCGCGCGCCGGCCCGTGGTGCAGGAGGGCTTCACCGGCGGGGGTGAGACGGACGCTTCGGCTGGATCGCTCCAGCAGTTTCACTCCGAGGCGGGCCTCCGGGCGCCGCACCGCTTTGGACAGGGCCGGCTGCGCGATGGCCAGGGCTGGACGGCCGCGTGGCCGAAGTGCAGTTCCTCGGCGACGGCGACGAAGTACTCCGGCTCGCGCGTTTCCAGATCGGGCACCCCCGCAAGCCTACGCCCTCAACCTATTCCTCCAAGGCATCGATCGAAAACGTATAGATCTTGGACGTGCCCGGGAAATGCCTGTTCACTGGAGCCATGATTCACCACACGATGATCGTTTCGTTCGACAACCCGATTCCCGCCAGTGAGCTGGATCAGTATCTGAAGGAGTTCGAGGAGCTCGTGATGGGCTCCGGTCTGGTCGAGTCGGTCGCGGCCCGGCACCACATTCGCGTCCCGGGTGACGACCATGCTCCGGTGGCGGTGGCCTCCGCGATCGTGCAGCTGCGCCTGGCCGACCTCGACGCCCTGAACGCCACCTTCACGATCCCCGGGGCACTCGACCTCATCAAGCGCTGGCAGACCCGGCACCCGTACAAGGCGATCTGGGTCAACCACGAGCCGCTGGCATGAGCGGCTACTCGGGCACAGCCGGTCTGGTGACCGGCGCCGGCAGCGGAATCGGGCGCGCCGCCGCGCTCGATTTCGCCCGGCGTGGCGCCGCGGTCGCCGTCCTGGACCTGGACGAGGACCGTGCCCGCGAGACCGTGGAGCTGATCGCCGGGGAGGGCGGCCGGGCCGAGGCCGTCGCCGTCGACATCGGCGACGAGGCGTCCGTCCGGCAGGCGGTGGCCCGGGTCATGGACGCGTTCGGCGGGCTCGACTTCGCGGTCAACAACGCCGGAGTCCCCTCGCACAACCGGGTCCTCACGGACATGACGCTCCAGGAGTGGGAGCACGTGCTGCGGGTCAACGTGATCGGCACCTGGCTGTGCATGAAGTATGAACTGCCCGCCTTGCAGCGGCGGGGCGGCGGGGCGATCGTCAACGTCGCCTCCAACGGAGGCCTGTACGCCATTCCCGCAGCGCCGGCGTACGTGGCCAGCAAGCACGGTGTGGTCGGTCTGTCCAAGGTGGCCGCCGTCGACTACGGCCCGGACAACATCCGGGTCAACGCACTGTGCCCCGCGCTGACGAAGACAGCCATGTTCGACGGCGTAGTCGCACGGGCCGGCACGCAGATGGTCGCCCAGCAGGAGGCCGTCACCCCGCTGCGCAGGCTGGCGGAGTCCGAAGAGGTCGCCGCCGCCGCGGTGTGGCTGTGCTCGCCGGAGGCCACCTACGTCACCGGCACCGCTCTGTCGGTCGACGGCGGCCGCCGAGCCTGAAAAGCCGACATGCGGCGGTGGACGGGGGCCGAACACCCGTCCACCGCCGCCTGGCATCCGGGGGCACCGGCAACGAGAAGGAGAGAGACGAGATGGCTGACCACCGTGTCATCGCCGTAGAAGAACACTTCACCACCCGCGCGTTCCTCGAACGGGCCCACGGCCTGGACTTCGCTCCCGGCGACCGCACCGAGGTCGAGCTCACCCGCGCCGTCGAAAGCCTTGAGCCCACCCGCTCTCGGCTCCTCGACCTCGACGCGCGCCTGGCCGCCATGGACGCGGCCGGACAGGACATGGCGCTGCTGAGCCTGAACCCGCCCGGTGTTCAGCCGTACGCACCGGCCGACGCGGCCGGCCTGGCCCGCGACTTCAACGACGAACTCGCCCAGATCGTCAGGGACCGGCCCAGCCGTTTCGGCGGGCTGGCCACCGTCGCGCCGCAGGCCCCCGAAGAAGCCGCGGCGGAGATCGAGCGGGCCATGGGCCCGCTCGGCCTGCACGGCATCATGATCAATTCGCACACCCGCGGCCACTACCTGGACGAGCCGCAGTTCGCCCCGCTGCTCGCCGCGGCCGAGGCCCACCACGCCCCGGTCTACCTGCACCCCCGGGTTCCGAGCATGCTCGACCAGTACTCCCCCTACGGCATGTCCGGCGCCATCTGGGGCTATGCGGCCGAAGCCTCACTGCATGCCATGCGGCTCATCCTCAGCGGCACCCTCGACCGCCACCCCGGCCTGAGCATCATCCTGGGCCACCTCGGCGAAGGCATCCCCTACTACCTCAAGCGCATCGACAACCGCCACGCCTTCGCCGCACGCACCCAGGGCGCCGCAACGACCATGCCCCGCCTGGAACTGGCCCCCAGCGACTGTTTCCGCCGCAACTTCACCATCACCACCAGCGGAATCGACGACCCCGACGCCCTCGATCTCGCCCTGCGCGCCGTCGGCGACACCAACATCATGTTCGCGATCGACACCCCGTACGAAGACACCGCGCAATCGGTCGCCTTCCTCAGAACGGCTCCCCTCACCGACACCCAACGAGCCAACATCAGCCACAACAACGCCGAGCGCGTCTTCGGCCTGACATAAGGCAGGGCAGAAAGCCCCCGAGGGACCACGACCGAATCGGTGACGGGGCACACACGGACCCGAAGCAACCGTGGATCCCGGGAGTGCTCCGGAGCCCGTTGTCCGTTCAGTCGCCAGGTCAGCCTCTGGTCTGCTTGCGGCCGGAGCCCTCGGCCGGCAGCTCGCCGGCATGGTGGTCTCCGCGGAGGACCACGAGCGCCACACAGACCGCGCAGCCGCTGACCAACAGGACCAGGACAGCCACCGGTACGGCGGACGCGGCGACCGCGCGCAGTGCCGCTGCCGCCGGTCCGAAGAACGCCCGGCAAATCGTCCCCTCTTTACCGGTATTGCGGCGCTGGCGATCGGCCCACGGGCCCGCACCGTACATCAGCCCAGCGGCGAGCCCGCCCGTTGCAGCCTGACGGATGACGATGACCATCTGCCGGTCACGATGCTTCATCTACGGTGATTCTCTGCTGACAGCTGGACCGGCTGGATTTTCTGCGGTGGGCAGACCACAGGACGATTCATGGTGGGAAGTGATGCCGGAGAAGGTCCCGTCAAAGCCTTCCTTGGTAATACCTGCGTCTTTCGTGGTGAACATCTCCTGGATCGTGCCGCTGATCCGCCCGCTGCGGCGCGCCCGTGACCCCCCGGGGGCCGGTCACGAGCAAGCAGATCGTGCCGCTGCGCGGGGTGGTGTTCAGCCCCATGAGCTACGGCGGCCTCCACCTCCTCGGGGACGCCGCGCACCTCATCTCGCCGATGAGCGCGGAGGGGATGAGCCTCGCCCTCCACGACGCCGACACCTTCGCCCGCGCGGTCGTCCGTCAGGTCGAGGAGGGCGACTCCGGCCTGCTCGACGGCTACTCCGCGACCTGCCTGGCGCACACCTGGCAGCGGCAGGCGTCCGCGGTGTGGATGACCGAGGCGATGCACGACGCCGGCGACGCGTCCTACGAAGGGGAGTTCCGCAAGCAGGTCGCGCTGCGGAACCTGGAGACCCTGCTGGAGCCGCTCACCGCTCCCCTGCCGTCCGCCTGAGCGGCGGACCGCTCCTCCCGCCCACGGCCACGGACCCCGCTCACAGGCCCGTCACGGAGCTGGACGCGGTGAGCTCGTGGACGAGGGTGAGCTCGCGGCGTTCGCCCGGCCCGAGGCTGAGGGTGTAGCGGACGATCCCCTCGTCGTCGACCTCGTCGGGCGCCGGGGAGGAGGCGTCGGTCCGCACGCGCACCTCGACCGCCGAGACCTCCGAGACCGGGACCCGTTCGCGGATCACCAGTTCCTGCGCGGCGGCGCCGTCCGGCGCGTCGAGGCGGGAGACGAAGAGCCGGACCCGACGGGTGATCACGGTGCGCTGGTTGATGGCGGTCAGCCCCGCCGTCTCGCGGCTCTCCTCGACCTGGCGGACCACCCGGAAGGTGTCCTCGCCGCCGAAGGCGAGCCGCACCTGCGCGCCGAGGCCGGTGAAGGCCAGCTCGCCCCGTCCGACGAAGCCGCTGCCCCGCACCAGGTCCACCGGGCCGGCCAGCAGGACGTGGCCGGCGGCGTTGGCGAAGCGCGCGGCCGTCACCGGCAGCGGCGACAGCTCGGGGGCACAGGTGCGCTCGGCGCGGCAGCCGGCGGTGAAGGAGGAGAGGTGCACGCGGTGCGGGCGCCCGTCGGAGGGGACGTCGACCGGGTGCGGGGCGGCCAGCGTGCGCACCGCGCCGCCGTCGTCGAGCCCCGGCACCCGGGCGGCGCCCGCCGCCCCGCCGCCGGTCGCCCCGCCGTCGGCCGTGTCGGGGCCGACCGTGCGGATCTCCTCCTCGCGGAGGTTCACCTCCACGGTGCGGCGCTCCTCGGCCGACCGCTCGCGCAGGGTGAGGACGTCCTCGGTGAGCGCGGGCGGGTTCGCGGCCAGGGTGGGCCGCGCGGTGGACAGCGACAGCGCGACGCCGTGCCAGTCCTCGCCGGTCGCCTGCCACACGAACGCGTCGGTCTCCAGCCGCACCGTGTCCTGGTCCGCGCCGAGCGTGGCCCGGTAGGCGGGCCGCCACAGCGCGCACGGCACCAGGTGCGCGACCCGCACGTCCGCCGGACCGGCGGCGGCCGCCTCCACCACGAGCTCCACGTGCGCGGTCAGCACGTGGGGTTCGTGTTCGGTGGCCGCCAACGCCGCTCGGGCCTCCCGCAGTTCCTCGTCGATGTCGTGCAACCGCCGGCGCAGCCGGTGCAGTTCGCCGATCCGGGTCTCGGCCTCCTGGTCGACGCGGTCCAGCCGGTCGGCCCAGCGCTCCGGGTCGGCGGAGCCCGCGCCCGCGCCCTGCACGATGTCGCGGTGCAGGTCGGTCCTGGCCTGGTCGACCACCGCGAGCGCGTTCTCCTGCCGCTGCTTGACCTGGCGGGCGTCGTACAGCTCGCGTTCCAGCTCGTGCACGTCGCGGCGCAACTGCGAGGCGTCCCGGCCGGGTTCGCCGGGCGGGGCGGGGGTGTAGGCGCGCACCACGCGGGCGTCCACGACGCGGGCGGCGCCGTCCGAGGGCGGGTCCTCGCCCTCGCCCGGGCGGGCCGAGACCTCCGCGCGCAGCGAGCGGTCGACGGCCAGCGGCGTGACCGGCCCGATCCGCAGCCGCTGGGCGCCGGCGGCGAGGGTGACGCCGCCGGCGCGCTCGACCTGGGCGCGGTCCTCCAGGCAGGTCACCGCGGTGATCGGCAGGTGGAGCAGGTCCTGCCGGGGGGCGGACGCCGAACTCCCCTGGGCGGAACGCGGGTTCGGGATGTCCTGGGCGGCGGGGGCGGGGCTCGGCAGGGAGGTCGAGGGGTCCGGGGCGGCAGTCATGGTGTCAGTTCCTCCGGTTTCCGCCGACGACCGACTTGCCCACCGGCAGCCGGATCTCGTACCCCCCGGTGAGGGTCGCGGTCCGCCCCGGCTCCAGCGTGACGCGCCACACCCGGGCGCCGGGAACGTACGCGTCCTCCTGGCCTTCCAGCGGCGCGCCGGGGTCGGTCCAGCCCGGTTCCGCCCGGTGCTCCTCGATCCGTACGTCCTTGTCGGTCGAGGTGGGGATGCGCTCGCGCACCTCCACGAGCGCCGGGTACGGCAGCCGGTTGGCGACCTCCACCTCCACGGTGTGGTCGAGCACCGTGGTGCCGCCGCGCAGCCCGGCGGTCGACTCGCGCATGTGCGCGCGGCGTGCGACCTGGACGCTCTCGGCCACCCCGAGGCCGACGGCCTGCCGCTGGCCGGGGGCCAGGGTGGGCAGCGCGGCGGTGCGCACGAAGTCCCCGCCGACCATGACGTCGGCGGGGCCGGCGAGCAGCGGCTGCGCGGAGGTGTTCGTGACCAGGACCGTGCCGAACACCGCGGTGTCCCGCGCCGGCACGCAGACGTACTCGAACTCGGTGCGGACCGGTACCTCGCTCACCGGCACGGTGTGCCAGCGGCCGTCCGCCTCCACGTCCACAGGCGCCGCGGTGTCGAAGCGGTAGTCGAACGAGCCGGCCGAGCGGCGGACGTCCACCGCGTGGGCGGGGCGGGCGAGGTGGGCCACGGCGGCGGCGCGGCGGCGGTACTCCGTCACGACCGCGTCGGCCTCCCCGCCGACGGCGCGGAGCGTGCCCCGACCCTCGGGCGCCTCGGGTCCGGCGAGCACCAGGCCGGCGTAGTCGAGGAGTTCGGCCGTGGGGACGGGCGGGGCCGGCGGCGTCCCCGGGGCGGAGCCGGGGGCGGCGGCCCGGCGCGGGGCGTTGCGGAGCCGGGGCTGCGCGGCCGCGGGCAGCGGGGCGACGGGCGCGGCGCTGGGCGGGGGCAGCGGGGCGGGCCCGGGGAAGGAGCCGGCGGCGTCGGGCGGGGCGCCGTAGCCGAAGCCGGCCGGCTCCGCGAGGACGCGGTCCTCGTCGAACGGGCCGAAGGACGCCGACCCGGGGGCGCCGCCGGCTCGGGAGGCGGCCGGGCGCCACGGCACGGCGCCGCCGACCACCGCACCGCCGGACGCGGGCACGGCCAGGGCCGCGGTGGCGGTGTCGTACCCCGTGAACAACTCGTCGAGTCCGGGCGGGGGTTCGCGCCAGCCGGGGGCGGACGGCTCCTGCTGGCTGCGGCCGATGCGCAGGCTGCGCAGTTCGGGCAGGTCGGCGCGGCGCAGCAGGTCGGCGGTGGACAGGCCGAGGCGTACACCGGTCCAGTCCTCGCCGGTGCGCTGGGCGACTCCGGCGCGCAGCACCAGGGTGCCGGCGCCGCTGCCGCTGTCGAGGCGCAACTGGTAGACGGGGGTCCAGGTGGCGCCGGGGACGTGGTACTCCAGCTCCAAGCGGGCTTCCACGCGGGCGTTCCCGGGCGGTGCGGCGGCGGGCGCCGCGTCGGCGTCCTCGCCACCGGGCACTTCGCGGTCCGCGGGTGGCTCGGGCGCCGTGGATCTCTCGGACGTCTCGGATCTCTCGGATCTCTCGGACGCGGCGGACGGGGCGGCTGCCGACGACGCCCCGGGGGCCGCGGCATCATCCTGCGGAGCCTCGCGCACCAGCGTCACCACCGCCTGCACCGACGGCTCCACGCGGTCGGTGGGCTCTGCGCCGGAGGTCTCCTCCAGCCGGCGCCCGAGCACGTCGGCGTCGTGTTCCGCCTGCTCCAACGCGTCCTCGGTGGACCGCAGTCGGCCGTGCAGCACGGCGAGCCGCGCGTCCACGAACCCGGCCAGCGCGAGGATGGACTCCACCGGGGCCCAGCGGGGCGGGTCGCCGCGCCGCTGCTGGGGCGGCTCGGCCCGGAAGCCGGCGACCTCCGCGATCTCGGCCGCCAGCCGGTCGCGGCGGTCCCGCAGCCGCGCGAGGCGGTCCTCGGCGTCCTCCAGGTCCAGCCGCAGGCCGGGAATCTCCTCACCGCGCCGCAGGGTGGCGGTGACGTCCACGCGCACGTCCGCCACCCGCAGGCCGGGCGGGCCGGAGAGCACGGTGCCGCGGAGCGAACCGGGGCTGAGCGTCGGCGGCAGGCCGCCGATCCGGACGCGGAGGGTACCGGTGTCCCGGGCTCCCCCGCCTCCTCCGCCCTCACCGGGTCCACGGCCACCTTCCGCGCCGTCGTCCACGGCGCCGCCGTCCACCACGCCGCCGCTTTCCGCGCCGGGTGCGGGGAGCAGAGCGGGCAGGACGACCGAGGCGCGGCGCGTGCACACCGCACCCTCGGCGTGGACCACGACCGCGGTCAGCTCCGAACCCGCCACCTGCGGCGCACCGTCCACCGCGCCGGTCGGCACGCCCTCGCCGTTCCCCATGCCTCCCCCTGCCGGCCGGACCGCTTCCGGCCAACGGGACCGGAACTCGTCCGTACCCTAGCCGAGTTCGGTCGGCCCCCGGACTCAGCCGAGCGTCGCGACGAGGACCGCCTTGATGGTGTGCATGCGGTTCTCGGCCTGGTCGAAGACGACGGACCGCTCGGACTCGAAGACCTCGTCGGAGACCTCCAGGTGGTCCAGCCCGTGCCGGGCGTGGATCTCGCGGCCCACGGCGGTGCCGAGGTCGTGGAACGCGGGCAGGCAGTGCAGGAAGGTGGCCTCGGGGTTGCCGGTGGCCCGCATCACGTCGGCGGTCACGGCGTACGGGGCGAGCAGCCGGATGCGCTCGTCCCAGACCTCCTTGGGCTCGCCCATCGACACCCACACGTCGGTGTGCACGTGGTCCACGCCGCGCACCCCCTCCTCCACGTCCTCGGTGAGGGTGATCCGCGCCCCGGTGCTCCCGGCCACCTCCCGCGCGCGGGCGATCACGTCGGCGTGCGGCCACATCGCCTCGGGCGCCGCGATCCGCACGTCCATGCCGAGCAGCGCGCCGGTGACCAGCAGCGAGTTGCCCATGTTGTAGCGGGCGTCGCCGAGGTAGGCGTAGGAGATCTCGGCCAGCGGCTTGGGGTTGTGCTCGGTCATGGTGAGCACGTCGGCGAGCATCTGGGTGGGGTGCCACTCGTCGGTGAGGCCGTTCCACACCGGGACCCCGGCGTACGCGGCCAGTTCCTCGACGGCGGACTGGCCGTGCCCGCGGTACTGGATGCCGTCGAACATCCGCCCCAGCACCCGGGCGGTGTCCCTGATCGACTCCTTGTGGCCGATCTGCGAGCCGGACGGGTCGAGGTAGGTGGTGGAGGCGCCCTGGTCGGCGGCGGCCACCTCGAAGGCGCTGCGGGTACGGGTGGACGTCTTCTCGAAGACGAGGGCGATGTTCCGGCCGCGCAGGCGCTGCTGCTCGGCACCGGACTTCTTGGCGGCCTTCAGCTCCGCGGCCAGCGCCACGAGGTGGCGGAACTCCTCCGGAGTGAAGTCCAGCTCCTTGAGGAAGTGCCGGCCCTTGAGGTCGACGGCCATGCGGAACTCCTAGCGTGCGGCGTCATCGAACAGTGGAACCCTATACGATGATCGGCATTCTTATACAGCCCCCTCGGGTGGGCCACCGGTCACACCGCGCCCACCGGCTCGGCTCGCACCGCACCGTACGGCACCGCTCGCGCCGCTCCGGCGCCTCCCGCACCGCTCAGGCACCAGCTCGCACCGCTCAGGCACCAGCTCGCACCGCGTCGCGCTCGATCGGGCAGCTCATGCAGCGCGGCCCGCCCCGCCCCCGGCCCAGCTCGCTGCCGGGGATCTCGATCACCTCGATGCCGCGCTTGCGCAGGAACGTGTTGGTGGTCGCGTTGCGCTCGTACGCCACCACGACGCCCGGCTCCACCGCGAGCACGTTGCAGCCGTCGTCCCACTGCTCGCGCTCGGCGGCGTGCACGTCCTGCGTGGCGGTGAGCACGGTGATCGTGTCCAGGCCGAGCGCGGCGGCGATCGCCCGGTGCATGTGCTCGGGCGCGTGGTCGGTGACCTTCAGCTCGCCCTCCTCCGCGCCCGGTTCGATGGTGTACGAGCGCAGCATCCCCAGGCCCGCGTACTGCGTGAAGGTGTCGCCGTCGACCATGGTCATCACGGTGTCCAGGTGCATGAACGCCCGGCCCTTCGGCATGTCCAGCGCCACGATGCTGCGGGCCGAGCCGGCCGCGAACAGCCCGCGCGCCAGCATCTCGACGGCCTGCGGGGTGGTGCGCTCGCTCATCCCGATCAGCACCGCGCCGCGGCCGATCACCAGCACGTCGCCGCCCTCGATCGTCGACGGGTAGGCGTGCTGGCCCTCGGACCAGACGTGGAAGCCGCCGCCGGCGAAGAGCGGGTGGTGCCGGTAGATCGCCTCGAAGTGCACGGTCTCGCGCTGCCGGGCCGGCCAGCGCATCGCGTTGATGCTCACGCCGTCGTAGACCCAGGCGGAGGTGTCACGGGTGAACAGGTGGTTGGGCAGCGGGCTGAGCAGGAAGTCGTCCAGGTCCATGGCGTGGAAGCGCACCGACACCGGCTCGGCGAACCGTTCCAGGAACTCGCGTTTCGTCATGCCCCCGACCAGTGCCTCGGCCAGGTCCGGGGCGGGCAGCTCGTCGAAGGACGCGCGCAGGTGCCCGGTGGCCAGCGGACCGTACTCCTTCTCGTCGAAGACCCGGTCCAGGACGAGGCGCTTCGCCGACGGCACCTCCAGTGACTCGCGCAGCAGGTCGCCGAAGAGGTGGACCTGCACGCCGCGGTCGCGCAGCACGTCGGCGAACCCGTCGTGCTCGGCGCGGGCCCGGCGCACCCACAGCAGGTCGTCGAAGAGCAGCGCGTCCTTGTTGGTGGGGGTCAGCCGCTTCAGTTCGAGGTCGGGGCGGTGCAGGATGACGCGGCGCAACCGCCCGGTCTCGGAGTCGACGTGGAAGCCCTTGTCCGCCATGGAAGCCATGGAAGAAGAGCTTCCCACGTCGGCGGCGCCTCAACACGGCACCGCGCCCGTCGTTGCGGGGCGCGGTGCCGTGGCGGGCCGGCGGTCACAGTCGGGGGTCGACCGGCTCCGACTCCAGCGCCAGCACCGCGAAGACCGCCTCGTGCACGCGCCACAGCGGCTCGCCGGCCGCGAGCCGGTCCAACGCCTCCAGGCCGAGGGCGTACTCGCGCAGCGCGAGGGACCGCTTGTGGCCGAGCGCGCGGCCGCGCAGCCGGGCGAGGTGCTCCGGGCGGGTGTACTCCGGCCCGTAGATGATCCGCAGGTACTCCCGGCCGCGGCACTTCACGCCGGGCTGCACCAGCCGGCCGGACCCGCTGCGCACCAGCGCGGCCAACGGCTTGACCACCATGCCCTCGCCGCCCGCCTCGGTCATCTCCAGCCACCAGCGCACCCCGGCGGCCACCGACTCCTCGTCACCGGTGTCGACGTGCAGCCTGCGGGTGGCCTGGAGCAGGCCGCTGGCGTCGGCCTCGACCAGCCGGTCGACCAGCGCCAACTGCCGGTCGTGCGGCATGTCCGCGAGGCTGCGGCCCTGGACGGCCAGCAGTTGGAAGGGCGCGAGCCGCACTCCGTCCAGGCCGTCGGTGCTCCAGCAGTAGCGGCGGTACGCCTCGGTGAACGCCGCCGCGTCCGCGGCCCGCCCGCCCTGCCGGGTCAGCAGCGCGGCGACGTCGGTACCGCGGCCGGCCGCGGCCTCCAGCGCCGCGAGGGCGGCGGGGA
This sequence comes from Streptomyces sp. SN-593, assembly GCF_016756395.1. NCBI lineage: Bacteria > Bacillati > Actinomycetota > Actinomycetes > Kitasatosporales > Streptomycetaceae > Actinacidiphila > Actinacidiphila reveromycinica. Next base: position 6,622,095 of record NZ_AP018365.1, on the reverse strand, counting down.
ACGCGGCGCCGGACGCGGCGCCCACTGCCGCGTACTGCTTGCGCAGCAGGCCGGACGCCTTCAGCGACCAGGGAAGCAGCTCGGCGTCGAGCAGCAGCCAGCCGGTGTCCAGCTCGTCCCACAGTCCGGCGGCCGCCACGGCGGCGCGCAGCCGGGCGAGCACCTCCTCGGTGACGGCCGGGTCGTCGAAGAAGGGGCGGCCGGTGCGGGTGTGCACGGTGCCGGTGATCCCGGGTGCCGCCACCCCGAAGCGCTCCCGCGCGGTGGCCTCGTCGCGGCAGACCAGGGCGACCGCCCGCGAGCCCATGTGCTTCTCCTCGCACAGCACCCGCGCGACGCCGTCCTCGCGGTAGGAGGCGAACGCCTCGGCGGGGTGCTCCAGGTAGCCGTCCTGGGTGGACGTGGCGCACGGCGCCATCGTCGGCGGCAGGTAGCCGAGCAGGCGCGGGTCGACCGCGAACCGGCTCATCACCTCCAGCGCCGCGGCCGCGTTCTCCTCCCGGACGGCCAGCCGGCCCATCCGCGAGGTCTCCACGGTGCGGCGGCCCGCGACGTCGGCGAGGTCGAGCGGACGGCCGTCCTTCGCACCGGGCGCGGGCGCGGCCAGCGGCTTCGCCGGCTCGTACCAGACCCGCTCGGCCGGCACGTCGACGATCTCCCGCTCCGGCCAGCGCAGCGCGGTCATCCGGCCGCCGAAGACGGCGCCGGTGTCGAGGCACAGGGTGTTGTTCACCCACGACGCGGTCGGCACGGGGGTGTGGCCGTAGACCACGGCGGCACGGCCGCGGTAGTCCTCGGCCCACGGGTAGCGCACGGGCAGGCCGAACTCGTCGGTCTCGCCGGTGGTGTCGCCGTACAGGGCGTGCGAGCGGACCCGGCCGGAGGTGCGGCCGTGGTACTTCTCGGGCAGCCCGGCGTGGCAGACCACCAGCCTGCCGCCGTCCAGCACGTAGTGGCTGACCAGGCCCTCGACGAAGGTCCGCACCCGGGCGCGGAACTGCGGGTCGCGCGCGTCCTCCTTCTCGAACTGCTCGACGGTCTCGGCGAGTCCGTGGGTGTGCTGGACCTTGCGGCCCTTGAGGTAGCGGCCGAGCTTGTTCTCGTGGTTGCCCGGCACGCACAGGGCGGTGCCGCCCTCGACCATGCCCATCACGCGGCGCAGCACGCCCGGGCTGTCCGGACCGCGGTCGACCAGGTCGCCGACGAAGACGGCGGTGCGGCCCTCGGGGTGGGTGCCGTCCCGGTAGCCGAGCCTCGCCAGCAGCGTCTCCAGTTCGGCGCTGCACCCGTGCACGTCGCCGATGATGTCGAACGGGCCGGTGAGGTGGGTCAGGTCGTTGTACCGGCGCTCGGTGACGACCCGGGCCGCGTCCACCTCCTCGACGCCGCGCAGGAGGTGCACCTTGCGGAACCCCTCGCGCTCCAGTCCGCGCAGCGAGCGGCGCAGCTCGCGCTGGTGGCGCTGGATGACGTGGCGCGGCATGCCGGCGCGGTCCGGGCGGGCGGCGTTGCGGTCGGCGCACACCCGCTCCGGCACGTCCAGCACGATCGCGATCGGCAGCACGTCGTGCTCGCGGGCCAGGGCGACCAGGTGGCGGCGGGCCTCGGCCTGCACGTTCGTGGCGTTCCCTGTCAAGTTCTTCTGTTCAGCTCTGCGTGTGGTTGGAACCGGTGGCCCGCGCCGCGGCGTCCTTGCGTACCAGCGAAGTTCATCCGATGCTGCCGGGGGCAGGCGTTCGTTGGCTGTTGGGAGGGGCGAGTGGGTATGTCGCGAAGCAGGAAGATCACGGTCATAGTGGTCGCGGTCGTGCTGACGGCATCAACGCCGTTCTTCTGGCTGCTGGACAATCCGGATACCGGGCAGTTGGTTGCCGCGTCAGTCCAGGGCGCCACCGGTATTGCCGCCCTGGTTTGGGCATTGATGCAGTCCCCAACCTCCAACCAGCAACCCGGGTTTGTCGTGGCCGATACAGGGAGGGCCAAGGCGACCGGTGGAGGTCGGGCGTCAACCGGCGTGCAACGCCCGCAGGAAGCCGGGAATGTATCCATTCGGGTGGAGCGAACCGGCGACGCCACCTCGGACGGCCCCGGCAGCAGCGCAAATACAGGTATCGACTTCAGCTGACCGGGCCCCGGGAAGGCAAGGCATGCGGGAGAGGTTCTGGCCAATGGTGAGATGGTCCCGTCGCCGCCCCGCCCTAGACGGCGACCCTGGCGTCGGCCCCGAGGCCGCGGCCGCAACGCAAGGGGCGAAAGTTGCCGCCACGGAAACCGGTGATGCCACCGCCCGCGACGGCGCCACCGCGGCATCCGGCTACACCGGACCTGACCCAGGGCCCGCAGGCCCAGTACATGTGAGCCATACCGGGATCGCCACTGCCAACAACGGCGGCCTGGCCAACACCGGGTACATGTTGATCCGCAAGTTCACCCAGGTGCAACAGGCCGCCGCCCCGCGCACCCCGCTGGACGTTGCGACCGATGCACTGGCCAAGGCCGTGCGCAGTGAGTGGGAGAAGGAGGCCGGGCTGCGGCGGCTCTTAGAGCCTGCGCCCCTTCCGGCGCGATGGCAGGTGACCGAACGCAAAGTGGCAGGCCGGATCGACGGGGCGATTGCCGAGGAGGGCCGCGCCCGTTTCGCCCCGCTGCCCGGGTTGGCTGCAGTCACACGCGACGTTCTACGCCGGGGCGGCGCTCTGCCCGAATTGCACGCGGTGTACGGCGGGCTGGCCTCGGGCCGTCTGCTCCTTGTGGGCGATCCAGCGGCGGGCAAGACGTCCGCCGCGGTGCTGCTACTCCGGGAGGCGCTCAAGTACCGCGCGGAGGCGGCGTCGGACGCAAGGGCCCGTATCCCTGTACCGGTGATGCTCACGCCATTCGGCTGGGACCCCAATCAGGAGGATGTGACCGACTGGGTGGCAGGCCGGCTCTCCCGCGAGTACACCCTTTTCCGGAGCAGAGGAGGGGTCGCTCGGGCGAGGGAACTGCTGGAGCAGGGGCGGATTGCGCTGTTCCTGGACGGGCTCGATGAGGTTGGCGGGAAGCAACGCGCCGCCATGCTGAGCGCGCTGGAGGAGGCCAGCTTCCGCGTTGTGGTTGTCTCCCGGGCCAGAGCTCTCGCCGGCAGGCGGCAACGGCTGAGCGGAGCGGCAGCGCTGGAGATCCAGCCGGTGCGCGCCCAGGATGCCAGCGCCTACCTCATGAATCCCCTACCGGACCCGGCCCCGTCCGGTTGGCAAGAGCTCAATCGCAGACTCCTCGACGAACCCGGCAGCGCGATATCCGAGACGTTAACCAGTCCGCTGGCAATCGGCTTGCTCCGCGACATCTATGCCGACAGCAACGGACGGCCCGTAGACGAACTGCTGGACACCGCCCGCTTCCCCAGCACCCGATCCCTTCAAGACCACTTCCTAGCCCAGTTGGTCACGGCCGCGTACACCCCGAGACCGAGACGCCCACGCCCGCGTTACTCCCCCGAGACCGCCGAACGGACGCTGCGTTACCTCGCCACGCAGGTCACCCACGCGCAAGACGACCGAGAGCTACGCTGGTGGCACATCCCTACCTGGACGGACCGCCGTCCCAGGATGATCCTGGTGGGGGCCATCGTCGGTCTGCTGTACGGGGTGGCTGCCCTCTTCACACTGTGGCGGACGTCCGGCCCGGTATGGGCGTGCCTGGCAGCGTCCCTCTGCGCACTTCTCGGGGGATTCCTGGCCGCTCGCCGCCATATCGAGCTCAACGACCAGCAGCCGCTCCCCAGCGCCGGGTGGCGCGATATCTTCCCGCCCGGCGCCATTGCCCTGGGCACCTTCACCTGGCTCTTCTCGGGAACCGCGGGCTGGCTCGTCTTCCAACTGCCGGGAAACGACCCGATGCCTGCCTGGTTCACCTACCTCTCCACGCTTCCGCTCGGATACAGCGCGACGATGGTGAGCAGCCGCGGCTACAAACTGGTGGTCGGGACCTACCTCGGCTACGGATCAGGGCCCCAGAACAACGAACTCAGGGACCAGCTCAGCCAGCGCCCCGTGACGGAAACCCGGGCTGTCAGCCCCCGGGACGTGTGGCGGCACCACATCGGGCTGAGGCTGGTCCTCGGCCTCCTGACGGGAGTCGCAGTCGCGCTATTCAGCGGCTCATTCATCGCCTACGAGTACGACCTCAGGGACGGCGTCTTGGTCGGTGCCGTGTGTGGGCTATGGGCCTGCCTTTACGCCGGCCCGGCCGGCAATCTGGGCGTTGCCACTGCCCTCTCCGCCCTCCAGCTCTCTATCAGTGAGGGCACCCCGGTGCGTCTGATGTCCTTTCTTGAAGATGCCCGGCGCCGCAACCTTCTGCGGGCGGCGGGACCGGCCTACCAGTTCCGCCATGACTGGTTGCGGGAGAGTTTGACCAGTTCTGCGCGGTCCGAGGGGTAACTCAGGGCTGGCGTCTGCGTCTGGCGACGACATCCTGTGCCCGTCGGCGGCGCCAGACCTATCCACCCCCGCCTGGCGCGGCGCCGAAAAGCCCGCCATCCGGGAAGTTCATCCGAATGTGCCGACCCGTGGCTGCGCCTGAAGCCGTCCAGTAGTGGCGTGGAGCGGGGACACGCACCCCACGCCGACCCCGTCATCGAAGTCGTGCAGGGCGAGAAGGGGCGGCAGGCCGGAAGGATGTTGGGCGAGGAACCCCTCTGCGTAGCTGTCCGGCCCGGGTTCGCCGGGGCCGGACAGCTGGGGTCAGGTGACGGGCCGAAGAAGGATGACGTTGTCAGGGACCGGCCGCGGGTCCGGTGGCGTGTCCTGCCTTTGGGTGAGAACAGCGGCGGCGAGGGTCAGCTGGGTGACCCTTTGACGGAGTTCTTCGATCTGGGCCTGCTGACCTTTGATCGTTTGCCGCTGGCGGGTGACGGTCTCCCGCAGCTCTCTCTCCGATTCAGGGATCTGGAGGGTCTCGTTCCGGACCCGTTCGTAGAAGAGGTTCTTCAGGTCCGAGTGCCGTTTCATGAGGGCCATGCGGTGGACGCCGGCTTCGATGGCGAGGGCGGCGGCAGTGAGGCTGCCGTTGGACGTGGTGGCCTGGCCTGTAAGGAGCCGGTCGATGGCCTGGCGGATGCGGGTGCGCTCGTCCTGGTGGTTCGGGTTCATCGCAGGGCCTCGGCGGTTCGGGCGGTGGAGTCGTGGGTGTCGGCGGTGGTGCGGAGCCGGTCGGCGTTGGTCCGCAGGCGGCGGGCGACCGGTGGTGGCAGGCGGTCGGCGAGGTGGTCGAGTTCCTCGGCGCGCTGCCGCAGGAGTTGGGCGTGGGTGTCGGTGCGGACGGTGTTGGGACAGCCGGGGCGGCAGTCGTACTGGCGGGGCGCGTTGGCGCCGGGGCCGGGTTCGCACAGGGCGGTGTCGCGTTTAAACGCACAGATCAGCAGGGCGTCGGAGTTGTCGAACAGGACGATGCCGTCGCGGGCGAGGTAGGCGCGGGCCTTGGGGACGAAGGTGCGCGGCACGATGCGGCCTTCGAAGCGGGGGACGTGGGCGGCGGCGGTGAGGGCGCGCTGGGTGGCGGGGCCGGAGATGCGTTCGCCGGCGGCGAGTTGATCGCGCAGGCGTGCGGCGGTGTCGGCGGCGGTGAGGGCGGTCTCGACGTCGAGGACGGTGTGGATGCCGCCGCGGCTGCGGGTGCCGTAGCGGCTGGAGGTGCGGGCGTCCAGGACGGTGCGCATGTGGCCGTACTGGATGGCGAGGGCGACCAGGCCGCCGGGGCGGCGGGCGATGTGCCAGGCCAGGGTGCGGCGGAAGCGGTTGGTGTTGATGGGGCCGTGCGGGTCGTCGGGCACTGCCTGGCCGGTCAGGTTCTTGGCGGCGGCCTCGCGGTTGATCCAGGTCACGAAGTCCTTGATGCGGAGGTTCAGGGTGCCAGCCCTCAGCGAGCCGGCACCGTCCTGGGTGAAGTGGTGGGCGGAGCCGAGGAGGAGCTCGGCCTCGGGCACGATCCTCTCCAGGACCCGGATGGCGTGGACGACTGGGGTGATCGCGACCCAGGGGACGGCGCGGACTTCGCCGGCGGAGACGTGGTTGCCGTCGCTGTCGGTGACGTTCTTGAAGTGGTGGCTGCGGATCAGGTGGCGCCCTGGTGCGCCGTCGGTGGTGGGCCGCGGGTCGGGGCAGCAGCCGGAGCGCAGGTTCTGGACCTCCTGGGGTCGCATGCCGGTCAGGTAGAGGCAGGTCACCGCGGCGGCGGTGACGAGGTGGCGCATCAACTCCGGGGTCTCGTGGAAGTCCATGTGCTCGCGCCAGGGCCTGCCATCGAGGCGGCCGCGGACCGGCGCGTCGAGCGGGCAGGGGCCGGGGTGCTGCTGGACGACGGTGGCCAGGTCGTGTTTGAGGGCGAACCGGTGGATCTGGCCGACGCTGGCGCCGGTCAGGGCGGCGACGTACTGGCGGGACAGCGACGCCTTGTGCTTGCCCGTGCTGGCGGGCAGGGCTTTCCCGTCCCGGAGCATCGGCAGCAGCAGGTCCTCCAGGGCCGCCCAGGTCGTCGTCGTGGCCTTGCCGGCCGCGGCGAGGCCGGTCAGGCGGTTGCGTTCGGCCCAGGCCGTGAGGATGTCGTCGGCGAAGTCGTCGACGAAGCGGATCGCCCAGGTCAGCAGCGGGCCGAGGACCTGTGGGTCCAGGGGCTCGGTGGTGTTCTCAGCGTGGCTGCCGTCGGCGGCCGGGAGGAAGTCGTCCACGCTTTCGGTCTCCCAGGGCGGCTGGGCGATGCCGGTGGGTGCCGCGCTGAGCCGGCCGAAGGCCCACAGGTCGGTGAGGCGGCCGCAGACGATCGCCGCGGTGGTGCGCGCGACGCCAGCCAGGCGTTCGCCGAGGAAGGAGCGCCACCGTTCGGTGGTGCAGGCGCCGAGGTCGGTGACACCGTTGCGGTGCAGCCAGCGGGCGAGCTGCATCCACTCGTTGCAGGTGGCGTACATGTCGCCGCCCGACGTGCGGGCACGGGCCTGGGCTCCGCGGCCGTGGAGGTAGGTGGGCTTGAGCTGGCCGTTGATCATCGTCCAGGTGATCAGCTTCAGCTGGCCCCGCAGCGGCGCCGGACAGTTCCTCCAGAAGATCCGGCACAGCTGGGAAGCGGGATTGTCGATGAGCGGGGCCAGTGCCCAGACGGGGTCCTGGTAGCGGGAATTCGGGTGGGTGTTGCCGGGACTGATCCACTTGGCGAGCACCACGGGGCTGTCGGGACGGGGCATGGGCAGCACGTAGGGGTCGGCTCCGGCGCCGACCCGGGTGGCGGTCACGGTCAGATCGTTCCTTTCAGCAGCAGGTGCACCAGGGTGCGGTCGTCAGTGTCGGCCCGGCCGCTGGCCGCATCCCACCCCGCGGCGCCGACCTTGTCCCGCAGGTCGTCCAGCCGCTTGCCGGACTCGCTCCAGCGTTCCTGCCAGGCGTCCGCGGGAAGCACGGAGCGCAGGCTTCGCAGTTCCCGGTGCAGGAGGGACAGGCGGGCGTGGTGGCCCGGGTGGACATGGGCGTTCGGACAGCCCAGGCACATCAGGAAGTCCGCCCCGCAGCCGCCCTCGCCGTCCGGCCACGGACTGGACGCCTCGTCCCCGCAGTCCGCGGTGGCGGTGGCTGTGTGACCGGGCTGGGGCCTCTCTGCGAGCCGGCCGCCGAACACCGCCTTCGCCTGAGCGAGCGCCTCGTGGGCTCCGTCGGCGAAGACGTCGCGGGAGGCGTGCTGGACGTGCTCATCGGGCAGCACGTAGATGCTCTCGTGGGTGCCCGGTGCGTGCTGGAGCGGCCGGCCTTCGCGGATCACGGTGGTGCGGCGGCTGCGCTGGAACAGCGCCCCGCTCAGGCCGTGGGTCTTCGCCCACCACTGCGTGTCGCCGTCGGCGATGCCGACCACGAGCGGGCCGATCCGGGCTGGGCGTCCCGGATCGGAGTACATCCGGCTGGGGTAGTGGCTGCGGGCCACCATCAACCGGTCCGTGCCCGGGACGAGGGCGGCGGCCAGCCAGCGCGCGAAGGCGGTGGCCTCCAGCGCCTCGGTGACCAGTCGGCCGGGCGAGCCCGGTCCGATGTCGGTGACGTTCTCCGTAGAAAACCACCGGCCGCCGCCTTTGCGCCGCTTCTCCACCTGGATGCGGTAGGTGGGCGCCTTGCCCGCCCCGGCCGACGGTGCCGCCGCCGGGGCCGGCAGGCGGTGGTAGACGGACAGGTTCCAGCCGAACCGGTGCGTCAGCAGCACGGCGAGCGCGGTGAGCTCGGAGCGGTCCAGGTACAGCCGGCCCCAGGTGTTCTCCCAGTTCGTGCCTCCCAACAGCCTTTTGCCGCGCACCACTCCCGCGCGGCCAGTGGGGAGGTAGCCGGTGCGGGCGAGCTCGTCCAGGGCCGTCGCGACCCGCCAGTCCCTGCCGCCTTCCACCAGGTCGCCGGCCTGCCAAGCGGCCAGCAGAGCGGCGTTCTCCCGCACGCGCAGCAGAGCGCCGCGGAACTGCCGCTGCGCGGCCAGCAGCACCCGCTGCTGCTCGTCACCGGCGTAGGAGCGCCGCGTCGACCGGGCGGTGGGCAGGCGCCTAACCAGCTCTTCGGCGGCCGGCCCGCCAGCCAGGCGGTCGTCCAGCTTGAGCAACGGCCGGATGTGGCGCATCAGGCTGATACCGCCGTTGGTGGCGATGTTCCTCATCCGCCACCGCTTGAGGATCGCGGCCGTGAGCCCGTCCAGGTCCTCCACGGCTTCGGGCTGCTCCGCGATGAAACGCGCGAACGCGTTCAGAGCCGTCCAGTAGGACTGTGCGGTCTCGTGGCTGTTCCACCTGGCCGACCGGGCGGCAAACAGCCGGGCCAGGGAGTGCTGCATCGGCGCCGGTACCGGCAGCTCGGCGAAGTCAAACCGCCTTCGGGTGCCCTCGGCGTAAGCGATCGTCACCACCAGCTGGTCCGGGGCCAGCGCCGGCGCGACGCGGTGCCCGCCCGGCGGCTGCGACGCCTTGCGCCCCCGCCCGCTCACGCGCCCACCCGCCCGGCCAGCAGGACGTCCACGTCCTGGATGCCCTGCGACTCCCGCGCAAGCCTGGCGAGGACCTCGGCCAGGTCCTCCACCGGGCGATCCCGCTCGTCGTCCGAACCTGCTGCCGCCAGGATCGACTCCAGCTCCAGGTGCGCGACGGGAGCGAGGTAGTGCCGCTTCGTGGTCTCCACGTCCGCGTGACCCAGCAGGGTCTTCACCAGCCACCACGGATCACCGAACAGCAGCGCGAAGTCCCGCCGGTCCGCCTTCGTCAGCCCGAACCGCGCCTCCACCAGCGTGTTCAGCACGACCAGCATGTAGAGCGCGTAGGAGTGACGAGCGGCGTGCGGTGTCGCGTACGGGCTGCGGCCGCGGACCTCCGCCAGGCGGAACTCCCGCCGCATCTCCCGTTCCCGGGCGGTGAGCAGGACCTGCTCACAGCGCCGGTTCGCCGCCGTGAAGACGCCGTTCCAGCGGTCCGGCGCCATCGGCAAGCCCTGCTCCGTCAGCCACAACCAGGCCGGCTCCGGACCCTCAGGGCCGTCGAGGAACAGCAACTGCCGCTCCCGCCAACCCAGCCGGCCCAGCTCCTGCCGGCCCGACACCCCGCTCCGGTCCACCCAGTGCACCACCGGCCTGCGGGCCGTGGTCACCGCGGTGACCAAGCGCAGCCCCGCCAGCCGCTCGTAGCGCCCCGCCTCCTGGGCCCGCCGAATCACCCATGCGCGCTCCGAGGCGATGTACGCCTCCACCTGCCCGACCGCGTCCACCGCGGCGTAAAAGACCCGTCCAGCCTTCGCCCTCGTCAACGCGGCAGCGACCTGCCCGTGGCAGTACCGGCCATGGCGCAGCCGCTGGGTGGGCACCTCGAAGGTGAGAAGCGACCCGCCCTCCTGACGGCGCAGCCCGGAGCCGAGCAGCAGCTGCACGAAGCCCGTGTTGCGCAGCTCCGTCCTCGACTCCCACCCGGCTGCCGGCACCGCGGCAAGGGTGTGGCCGCGAAGGCCGATGTCCGACCACAAGCCCCAGGTCCGCGGCGTCAGCCACAGCACATTGGAGCTCACCGAGTCCGCTGCCCGGTCTTCGCTCCTGCCTACGTCCACCGGCAGCGGTTCGACCTTCGCCCACCGGAACAACTTGGTGAACGCGGCCGCCTCCCGGTTCCACTTCGTCCCACCGATACGCTGCGGGTTACCGACCGCTCGGCACCGCCAGTCCCGGTAGTCCACGAGATCCTGCCGGCTCGCCCTGCGCCAGGGCACCCCGCGTGCCGACAGAAACGTCAGGAGCAAACGGATGTCCGTCCCGTAGTTCCGCTTCGTCTCCCGCTCCTGGCTGCGGAACTGGCCGGAGCGAACGAAGTCCAGAAGGTCGGGGTCCACCGTGCCGTCCGGCGAGACGAACACCGGATCGCCAGGCCGTAGTCCGATCCGGGCCACCTCCGCCGGCAGGTCCCGGACCCCGAGGAAGCCCTCAACTGGCAGGGCCCCCCATCGGTCCGGATCCGGTACCCACACCACTTGCCACTCAGTCAACCAACGCCTCCCTGACGGCTTGAACTCACAAAATCATCAGGGAAGTGGAGTCGACGACGGTCCGCCGCCCGGCGGCGAGCCGCTTGCCCGCGATGTAGTGCAGCACGTCGAACGCGTCGCGCGTCGCGCTCTGGTCGTTCTCGTCGTCGGCGACCAGGCCGCGGCAGAAGTCCGAGGAGATCACCTCGGTCGGCTGGAAGTGCCGTGCGGCGAACGTGGACTTGCCCGAACCGGTCGCCCCGATCAGCACGACCAGCGAGAGGTCGGTGACGGCCAACTCGCGTGCCGGCCCCGTGGCCCGCGCGCCCTGCGGCTCCGCCGTGGCCGGGTCGGTGCCCGGTTCCGCGCTCGTGCCCGTGGCCGCGCCCGTGTCCAGGTCCAGATCCCTACGGTGCTCGGTCATGCGACGGCCTCCTTCTCTGCTCTCTCGCCGCTCCGGTCCTTCTCGTCCTCAGCCGTACGCGCTTCCGTGTCACGCGTGGCCGTACCGTCGGCGGTGCGGGCGAAGACGGCCATCTGCGTGGGCGGGCCCACCTCGGGGTCGTCGGGGCCGACCGGCACGAACCGCACCTGGTAGCCGTACCGCGCGGCCACCTCGGCCGCCCAGAGGCCGAACTGCTCCCGGGTCCACTCGAATCGGTGGTCCGCGTGCCGCACGTGCCCGGCCGGCAGCGACTCCCAACGCACGTTGTACTCGGCGTTCGGCGTCGTCACGACCACCGTCCCCGGGCGCGCGGCCCCGAACACGGCGTACCCCAGCGCTGGCAGCCGGGGCGGGTCCAGGTGCTCGACCACCTCGCTGAGCACCGCGGCGTCATAGCCCTTCAGCCGCGCGTCGGTGTACGCCAACGAGCCCTGGAGCAACGCGATCCGTCCCGCCTGCCGCTCCCCCATCCGGTCCAGCCGCAACCGGCGCGCCGCGATGTCCAGCGCCCGCGCCGACACGTCCATGCCGACTACCTCGGTGAACCGCGTCTCCTTCAGCATCGCCGCCACCAACTGGCCCTGCCCGCAGCCCAGGTCCAGCACCCGCGCCGCGCCGGCCGCGCGCAGCTCGCCGAGGATCGCCTCCCTGCGCCGCACCGCGAGCGGCGCCGGCCGCTCCGCCACCTCCTCGGGGCCCTCCGGCTCCACCGCGTTGTCGATCTCCTCCACCTCGATGTCGTCGGCGTCGGCCAGCCGGACCAGCTCCAGCCGCTCCATCGCCTGCCGGGTCAGCGACCAACGCCGGGACAGGTAGCGGCTGGTGATCAGCTTCTGCTCCGGGTGCCGCGGCAGCCACCCCTCGCCGAACCTCAGCAGCTTCTCCACCTCGTCGGCCGACACCCAGTAGTGCTTGGCGTCGTCCAGCACCGGCAGCAGCACGTACAGGTGCCGCAACGCCTCGGCCAGCCGCACCTCCCCTTCCAACGTCAGTGCCACGTACCGCGACGCGCCCCACTCCGGGAACCGCGGGTCGAGCGCGATGGGCTCCGTGGCCACCCGCCATCCCAGCGGCTCGAACAGCTTCGCCACCAGCTCCGGCCCGCCCCGCGCGGGCAGCACCGGCACCTCCAGCCGCAGCGGCATCGGCGCCGCCGCCCGCTCCGGGTGGGTCCGGCACTCCCCGCGCAGCGCGCTGGAGAACACCGTCCGCAACGCCACCGCCAGCAGCGACGACGCGGCGTACGGCCGGTCGTTCACATACTGCGCGAGCGCGGCATCGGGCGCACCGCCACGCCCCCGCCCCTTGCCCCGCCGCACCAGCGCCGGCGCGTCCACCTCCAGCAGCAGCGCCGCGGTGGTCGACTCGGCGGTGGCCTCGGGGTAGAACACGTGCGCCTGGCCGTAGGCGGTCGAGAACGCCTGCGCCCTGTCCGGGTGCTTGTGGAGCAGGAACCCCAGGTCGGTGGCCGGAACTTCGGTGCTGCCGGTGGCAGTGATCGTCATGAACACGTACCCGAGTATCGGCACCGGGGCGCCCGGCCGACACCGGTTTATGCCCCGGTCCGGCCGCCCGACGGCCCCCTCCGCCCGAGCCGCCGGCCGCCGAACCGCTCAGCCGCCGCCCCGCAACACCGCCGCGATACCGGCGATCCCGGTCGGGCCGACCCGGCAGCAGCCGCCCACCAGCCGCGCGCCCGCCCGGCACCACCCGGTGACCAGCGCGGGGTCGAACTGCGCGCCGCCCGCCCAGCGCCGCCCCTCGGCGTCCCACCGCTCCCCGCTGTTGGGGTAGGCCACCACCGGTTTGCGCGTGATCCCGGCGGCCAGCCGCACCGCGTCGTCCACCTCGCCCGGAGCGCAGCAGTTGACGCCCACCGCGACCACCTCGTCCCGGTCGGCCACCAGGGCGAACGCGTCCTCCAACCGCTGCCCGGCCCGAGTCCGCCCGCCCTCGACCGTGTACGACAGCCACAGCGGCACCCCGGTGCCCTCGGCCGCCTTCAGCATCGCCTCCGCCTCGTCCACGTCCGGCACCGTCTCCAGCGCGAGGACATCCGGCTGTGCGGCCGCCAGCACCTCGATCCGCGGGCGGTGGAACCGCTCCAGCTCCCGTACACCGAGCCCGTACCGCCCCCGGTACTCGCTCCCGTCCGCCAGCATCGCTCCGTACGGCCCGACCGACGCCGCCACCCGCACCCCGGGGCTGCCTGCCGCCGCCCTGCGGGCCAACCGGACGCTGCTTCCCAGCAGCCGCGCCGTCTCCGCCCGGCCGAAGCCGCGCCGGGCGAACCCCTCGAACGTCGCCTGGTAGCTGGCCGTGGTGAGCACCTGGGCGCCCGCCTCCAGGTACGCCGTGTGGGCCGCGAGGATCTGCCCGGGTTCCTCCGCCAGCAGCCGGGCCGTCCACAGCGGGTCCGTCACGTCGCAGCCCTGGTCCACGAGTTGGTTGGACAACCCGCCGTCGAGCACCAGCGCTCCGTCGTCCGGCACCAGCGGCACGCCCCGCTTCCCTCCGATCGCCTCGCCTCCTTCCGCTCGGTCCGGTGGTGCTTCCCCCGTCGTCCGGGCGACGGGCTCCTCCTCGGCGGGCGGTCCGCCCGGCCCGCGGGCGGGGCCGGGCTCCGCCGCGGGCACGGGCGGTGTCACCGCGCCGTCACCCGAGCTGGGACTGGACCTGCGAGGAGATCAGCTCCAGGTGGTCCAGGTCCTCCAGGTCGAGGACCTGGAGGTAGAACCGGGTGGCGCCCAGCTCGGCGTACCGCCCGATCTTGTCGACGACCTCGGCGGGCGAACCGGCGAGCCCGTTCGCCTTCAGCTCGTCGACCTCCCGGCCGATCGCCGCCGCACGCCTGCCGACCTCGGCGTCGTCCTTGCCGACCGCGACGACCAGCGCGTTGGACAGGACGATGTCGTCCGCCGCCCGACCGGCCGACCGCAACGCCTCCCGCACCCGCTCGAACTGCTGCCCGCTGTCCTCGATCGAGGCGAACGGCACGTTGAACTCCGCCGCGTAGCGCGCCGTCAGCTCAGGGGTGCGCTTGGCTCCCATACCGCCGATGATCACCGGGAGCGAGGACTGCGCGGGCTTGGCCAGCGCCGGCGAGTCCTTGAGCTGGTAGAACTTGCCGTCGAAGTCGAAGGTCTGCCCCGCCGGCGTCCCCCACAGTCCGGTGATGACGGCCAACTGCTCCTCCAGCCGACCGAACTTCTCCTTCGGGAAGGGGATTCCGTACGCAGTGTGCTCCGCCTCGTACCAGCCCGCGCCGAGCCCGAACTCGACGCGGCCGCCCGACATCTGGTCCACCTGCGCCACCTGGATGGCCAGGACCCCCGGCAGCCGGAAGGTGCCCGCGGTCATCAACGTGCCGAGCTTGATCCGGCGGGTCTCCCGCGCGAGGCCCGCCAGGGTGATCCACGCGTCCGTGGGTCCCGGCAGCCCGTCCCCGCCCATGGTCAGGTAGTGGTCGGACCGGAAGAACGCGTCGAAGCCCAGCTCCTCGGTGGCCTTGGCGACGGCCAGCAGCGTGTCGTAGCTCGCCCCCTGCTGGGGCTCGGTGAAGATTCGTAGATCCATTCCTCCATCCTGCATCAGATCCGCGGCCGGTCGCGTCACCCCGAATTCGTGTGCGCGAGCATGTGCACCCGGTCCTTCGCCTCGTCCACCGCGTCCAGCGCCTCGACGCACTCCCAGTAGGTCTCCTCGTCGCAGGCGGAGGAGATCAGCGTGACCAGGGCGAGCCCGATCCCGCCGAGGAGGGTGCGCAGCGCCCGCAGTGTGCCGTCCGGTTCGCGGACCGTGCTCAACCGCGCCGCCCTGGGCGGGCCGACCCGTGTCGCCGACACGACCGGCACGGGCCCGGCCCGCGACACCGTGAGCCCAGGATCGCGGGTCGTCGCGCGCTCCCCCGGGCGGACGGTGCCCGGGCCGCCGTCGACCCCGTCCTCCCGCGTCTCCGCGAGCAGCCGGCCGATCGCGTCCGTCAGCTCGTACGCCTGCCAGGCTTCGGCGATGACGTCCGCCGGTTGCGGATCGCGGCTCATCGTCCGCTCCGCCTCGGCCACGAGTCGTGCAGCGTCCATGTCCTCTTTCCCTTCCCTCGCGTTCGCGCGTCGGCTCGGCGCCGCCGCCTCATGTCACTCAGAGTGACACAGCGCAAGGGTCAGAAAAGAGGGGGATGTCGAATGTGTGGACGAGCCCCGGGCTGTGGATAAGTCGGTCACCCGTTCGAGGGATCGCGGCACTCCGCAATGTCGTGCACAGGCGGTTTCGGCTCCGACCCGTCCTCTTACGGCTCCGGCTCCGGCTCCGGTTCGGGCTCCGGCACGGGAAACCGCAGCTCGTTGCGGTCGATCTTGGCGGAGAGCGCGGCAAGGACGTCGATGTCCAGCACCGCGCAGAACTGGAGCAGGTACGCCAGGACGTCCGCGACCTCGTCCAGCACCCGGCCCGCCGCCTCGCCGTCACCGCCTCCGTCCATCACCGCCGCCGACTGCTCGGGGGTCAACCACTGGAAGATCTCCAGCAGTTCGGAGGCTTCGACGCTCAGCGCGGCGGCGAGGTTCTTGGGCGTGTGAAAAGGCTCCCAGCGGCGCCGGGCCGCGAAGTCCACCAGGCGCTGCTGCAGTTCGGCGAGATCATGTCGGTCGGTCACGCGGACCGGTCTACCAAATCCTCGCCGCCTCCGCCCCCGTCACCCCCTGCTCCCGTCCCCGCCGTCGCCACCACCACCTCCGCCGTCCCCGTCGTCGCCGTCCCCGTCGTCATCGAGGTCGACATCGACATCCACATCGACGTCGAGGGCCGCGGGAAGGGGCCCCGCAGTTGCGGGCGCGAACACCGAGTCGAGCCATGCCGGTTCCGCGTGGCCGGGCACGTCGTCGACGGTTTCGGTCGGGACGTAGTCGGCGGGCTCGAAGCCCCGCTCGTCCGGCCCCTCCCACGCGAGGCCACCGTACGCGGACCCGTCGTACTCGAAGCCGGCTGCGTACCCGAAGTCCTCGTGCCCCGCCCGGTCGAACGGCGGCTCGCCGTACGGGGAGACGGCCGCCGGCGCCGCGCCGCGGGCACCCGGCGAGGCCCGGCGGTGCGGACCGGACTGGGCGGGCACCCGCGCCTCGCCGGCGGCCACGGGCCGCGCTCCCCCGGTCCGCGGGGGCCGCGGGCCGGCCGTCGCGGGCCGGAAGCGTACGGCGGCACCCGGCTCGGTCCCACCCGGCCCCTCACGGTCCGCCGCCCTCGCGGGGTCCACCGGCCCGGCCGCGCTCGGGTCCTCGCCCTTCGCCCCGCCCCCTTCACCGTTCACGGACTCGTCGCCCCCGGCGGCCTCCCGACCCCCCGCCCCGCGTTCGGACGGAGCCCCTGCCACCGTTCCCGGGCCGGCGCCCGCCTCCTCCGCTCCCAGGCCGACCGCCCCTTCGGCGGACCCGACCGTCTCCACGCGCACGGCTCCCCCGACGTCCATCGGGCCCCCGGGCTCCCTCTCCGCCACCCGCCCACCACCCGCGCCCACCCCGGCGGGGCTCGCCCCCTCTCCGGTGTCCGCCCCCTCTCCGGCGTCCGCGCCCGCCCCGGCTCCCGTGTCGTCCTCGGCGCCGCCGGCTCCCTCCCCCGACGCCCCCTTCTTCGTCGTCCGCACCAGCTCCGCCCCCGGCCCGAGCGCCATGAGCAGGGCGCCCTCCGCCCCCTCGGCCTCCTCCAGCAACGAGGAGTCCTGCACGGTGCACAGCAGCCGGATGTGGCCGCGGGCGGACGCGAGCCCCGCCAGCCGGAGCAGTTCCCGGGCCTGCCGCCGGTCGACACCGACGTCGAGCCCGTCGGCCACCACCGTCAGCACCTGGCCGGCCGGCAGGTGCTCGGTGCTCGTGTCGACGTCCAGCACACCGGGCCCGGTCAGCAGCACCAACGCCAGGGCCAGGAAGCGCAGTTCGCCGTCGCCGAGCCGATCGACCGGGACGGTGCCGAGGCCGCCGCGGTCGACCGCGGCGATCACCGCCTCGACCAGCGGCTCACTCCCGTCACCGGCGATGAGCGCGGGCAGCGCGGTCAGCCCGCGCACCGGCCCGCTGCACACGTCGCGCACGGCACCCACCAGCATCCCGTGCCGGATGCTGCACTCGTGCTCGGTCCTGGCCAGCACCGCGGACAGGTTGTCGCACGAACCGCGCAGCCTCCCGTCACCGACCCGGACGGGGCCGCGCATCAACTCGGGCCGCGGCGCGACCGGGAAGACCCCGCGCAGCGCGACCACGAGTTGCTCGGCCGCGGCCAGTACCAGCCGCTGGCCCTCGGTGCTGCCGGAGACCCGCAGCGGCAGCAGCGACGTGGCGAGCCGGTCGTCGGGAAGGGGTGCGCGGGTGACCCACACGGAGTCCCCGGTGTGCCAGGCGGCCTGCACGGAGGACCGCGCCGGGTCGCGCAGCGCCGTGGTCAGAAGCGTCTCGCCCAGGCCGGTGAGCCGCTCGCCGACGATCCGCAGGGTCGGCTCGACCTGGACGGCCAGGTCGAGCCGGACCGGTCCGAGCGTTCCCCCGGCGGTGCAGCCGACACGGAAGCCGCGCCGCCCCTGCGCGTCGGGGCTCGCACCCTGCGGTACGCAGGCCGCCGCTCCTCCGCGCACGAAGGACCTTCCGCTGCGCGACACCTCGAACACCTCTTGCAGATCGGCTCCCGAGGCGAGCCGTCCGAGGACGGCCAGACCTTCGAGGACACTCGACTTGCCCGTCCCGCTCGTCCCGGTGAGGAGCGTGATCGGGTCGAGCGGGAAAGTGGCGCCACGATGCGATTTGAAGGCCGACAGCCGGAGTTCGGTGATGATCGGACGCTGCGGGCTGCTGCTCATGGCGGCGAAGCTAACGACCGCGGTCCGCGCCGAATCGTTCCAGCGTGCGTTTCGTCCCTCGAAAGAGGGACATCCGGCATGATCCGCATTGATTCGGGAGAAACGGACGTACAGAAACAGACCTACAGCGGAACGGATCAGGCGGCGCCCGAATCACCGCCGGCCCGATCCGCACCCCCACACGCGCCGCACTCCTCTGCCCGCGCATCCGCACGTCCGCACCGTCGGACCCGCCCTCCCCGGCCCCCGCGCCCCGCGCGTCGCGGGTGGGCCACAGCGCAGACCGCTCACTACCTTTACGGAGGTGACGAAACCCAGCAAGCCGCGTCCACCGAAGTCCGCGGACCGCGCGACCGCCGCGGACCTCGCGGCCACCGCGGCCACCGCAGACACCACGGACACCGCCGACCCGTCCGCCACCCGCTACGTCGCGCTCCTGCGCGGCATCAACGTCGGGGGACACGCACGTGTCCCCATGGAGACACTGCGCGGCCTGCTCACCGACATGGGCGGCACCGCGGTACGCACCCACCTGCAGAGCGGCAACGCCGTCTTCACCCACGGTGAGGAGGAACCGGAGCACCTGGCAGCGGAGTTGGAGCAGCGCATCAGGGACGAACTGGGGCTCACCGTCACGTGCTTGGTCCGGACGGCGACGGACCTTCGGCGCGTGGCCGACGCGAACCCGTTCGCCATGGAGGGGGTGAACGGCTCACGGTTCCTGGTCGTCTTCCTGTCCGGGCCCCCGCCCCGGGACAAGCTGGCGACCCTGGACCCGGCCGTCTACGCCCCCGACGAGTTCCGGGCCGGTGAGCGGGAGATCTACGCCCACTTCCCGGACTCGATCCGCAACTCCAAGCTGGCCGCCCGCTTCTCGGACCGCTGGCTCGGCCTGACCGCGACCGCGCGCAACTGGAACACCGTCGTGAAGCTCGTCGAGTTGAGCGGGCCCTGAGCGAACGCCTCCGGCCCGCTACCGAACACCTCCAGCCCGCTACCAAACGCCTCCAGCCTGCTACCGAGCACCGCCGGTCGTCGTGAACGGCAGCACCAGCCGGGAGGGATGCGCGGCGTCCCGGTAGATCTTGTGGGTCACCGGACGGCCCACCGGCAGGTGGAAGGCGTCCGGGGGCAGCAGGGCGTTGTGCGCGTCGGCGAGCGGTTCGTCGTTGGACAACTCCGCCACCAGGCGGTGCCCCGGCAGGAGGGTGGCCGCGAACGGGTACAGCCGCAGGACGTACTCCTCGATGCTGCCCGGCTCCACCGGCACCGACCGGGTGTGCGGGTGGTACGGGTTGCCCTCGGTGGAGCGCTCCTCGTCGAGTTCCCGGTGGGACGCCTTGAGGTAGCCGGTCGTCACCAACTGCCGCGCGCCGCCGGGCGCTTCGTCCCACAGGCGGAGGATGAAGTTGGTGTCGTCCTGGTCGATCTCGGCGAACAGGTGCGCGGCGCCGCTGCCGATCAGTTCGGTGGGCTCCTCGAACGGCGCGGTGCGCCACGCGAGCACCTCCACCTCGTCGGTCACGGTCAGCGGCGCCTGGTAGAAGCCGTCCGGTGCGGCGTGCTCGGCGCCCATGTGCTCCGGCTCGAAGGACAGCTTGCGGCGCGGGCGCAGGTAGAGCGACCGGTGGGAGGTCTCCTTCGGCGGCCACTGCGCCGCGGTCACCACCTCGCGTGAGCCCTCCACGAACACGCTCACGGCCGGCTCGTCCATGATCCCGTTGTCGACGCCCTTGAGCCAGTACGCGTACCAGCGGAACATCGCGTCGTGCTCCTCGACCCAGGGCCGCGACTGCATCGGCGGGTAGGAGCCGATGTCGAGCTTCTTGGGACCCTTGAGCACGTCGAACAGCTCGATGTGGCCGTCCACCGTCCAGCCCCTGCCCTGGTCGATCTGCAGGTAGACCGGGATGTCGATGGCGCGGGCGAGGTTGACGGGATTGCGCTCCTCGTACCAGTCGCCGTCGAGGGGGTTCATCACGATGTCGAACCAGAACTCGCGGTGGGCGGGGTACCTCAGCACGTGCACGAGGTTGGGCCAGGCGGCCACGTCGGGGTCCTTCAGCCGCTCCGCCACGAGCCGGTCCAGTTCCTCGGCGCCGTGCACCTGCCGCATGCGGGACCTGACGTCGGTGTGGGCGATGCCGGAGTCGCCGCCGCGCCCCTCCCGGGCGGCACGCGGCATGAACCACATGATCCCGCCGTGATAGGTCGTCTCGTAGAAGTCGTAGTGCCCGCCGCTGACGAAGATCGCCTTCAGGTGCGGGGGGCGCTCGGCGGCGGCGAGGACCTGCATGGAGCCGAAGTAGGAGATGCCGATCATGCCGACGTTGCCGTCGCACCACGGCTGCGCGGCCACCCACTCGATCAGGTCGTACAGGTCCTGGCCCTGCGGGACCCCGCCGGCGTTGTAGTTGCCGATCATGGTGCCGCCGGAGTCGCCGGTGCCGCGCATGTCGCCGATCACGTGGACGTACCCCTCGCGGACGACGCGTGCGATGTCGCCGGCCTCGATGCAGCCGTCCCACATCGGGCTGGGGCGCAGTTGCGGAGGTGTGGTCAGCGCCAGGGCCTGCAGTTCCTTGCCGTAGGCGCTCGCCGCGATCAGCGCCGGGCGGGGCGTGTCGTCCACGCCGTGGTAGGCGTCCGCGGCGAGTTCGACGCCGTCGCGCATCGGCACCCGCAGGTCCTTGCGGACGGCGATGACCTGCTCGCCCGCCCGGATGGTGTGAAGGTCGGTCATGTGGCTCACTCCTGGTTCACTGCGCGGTCCGTCGGTGCTGCGCGCGGTAGCCGTGCAGCGAGGTGAAGAACGGCGACGGTTCGAGGGCCGGGTCGCCGGTGTAGCCGAGGGCGTCCGCCACGGAGGCGAACGGGGAGTACGGCGAGTGCGTGGCGCGCGCGCCGGCGTCGAGGCAGGCGCGGGCCGCCGCGGCCACGCGCCGCTCGGCGTCGAGGCTCTGGGCGACGGCCTCCCGCGCCTGCGCCTCGTCGAGTTCGACGCCGTACGGGGTGCCGTCGGCGCGGCGGTAAGGGTGCCCGAGGTAGAGGTGGCGGGGCCGGACCACGTCACGCAGGGAGGTGAGGCTCGCGCGGTAGGCGGCCGGGTCGGTGTAGCCGGGGAAGCCGTTCGCGGCGCCTGTCACCTGCACGGCGTCCCCGGTGAACACCGCCCGCCGGCCGTCCACGGCGTACGCGACCGACCCGGGCGTGTGACCCGGGAGGGAGTGCACCGACACCGTGACGTCGCCGCCGAGGGACAGCGTCTCGCCGCCCCCGACGAGCAGGGTGGGTTCCATCTCGCCGGAGATGACGGTGTCCGCGGCGGCCGCCACCCGCGCCTCGCCGTCCGGATCCGCGAGGTACCGGCCGCGTCCCGCGCGGTACTCCTCGACGTGGGCCCGCCGCGAACGGAGCATCGGCGCGTCGGCGTGGTGGATGACCACCTGGGCGCGCCGGCCGGTCAGCTCCCACAGGGCGTACGCACCGCCGATGTGGTCGATGTGGCCGTGCGTCAGCAGGATCCAGCGCACGTCCTCGACGCGCCGCCCGATCGCCGCCAGTGCCGGGGCCATGCCGTCGGCCGGCGACGAGGCGATACCGGTGTCGACGATCGCCGGTTCGGGCGCGTCGACGTAGAAGCTGTACAGCCCGAACCGACCCCAGGGCGAGACCAGGGGGTGGACGGTGCGTGCCTGCTCCATGGGGGTGGCTCTCTTTCCTGACTCGTGCCCGCTCGTCGTCCGCTCAGTGCCCGCGCAGGAAGGCGCGGGTCACGGCGAAGACGTCGGAGAACTCGGCGATCCGGGAGAAGTGCTGGACGAAGCCGTGGTTGGCGCCCCGGTAACGGCGGACGGTCGCCTCCACCCCGGCCTCCTGGAGCCGCCGGCCGTAGAGTTCGCCCTCGTCGCGCAGCGGGTCGAACTCTGCGGTGACGATCAGGGCCGGCGGCAGCCCGCCCAGGTCGGGCCGCCTGATCGGCGAGACGCGCGGGTCGGCGGGGTCGGCGCCGCTGTCGAGGTAGAAGGCGTTGAAGGGCCTCAGCCCGGCGGTCTCCAGCCCGTAGCCGACGGCGTTCTCCCGCAACGAGGGGTAGCGGTCCGGGTCGAAGTCCAGGTCGAGCGAGGGGTAGTAGAGGACCTGGTGGGTGATCCGGTCGAACCCCTCGTCGTGTGCCCTGGCCGCGACCGCGGCGGCGAAGGCGCCGCCGGAGCTGTCCCCGGCGACGGCCAGCAGCCCGCCGTCCCAGCCGAGGCCGTCACCCTGCCGGGCGACCCAGCGCACCACGGCGTGGCAGTCGTCGAGCCCGGCGGGGAAGGCGGCCTCGGGCGCGAGGCGGTAGCCGACGGAGACGACCGTCAGACCGGTCTCCTTCGCCAGCGACCGTGCGAGGTGGTCGTGGGTCTCCAGGCTGCCGAGGAAGAAGGCGCCGCCGTGGAAGTAGACCAGCACGCCGTGCCGGGCGGCCGCGGTCGGCGTGTAGACGCGTACCGGCACCTCGCCGGAGTCGGTCCGCGCGGTCACGTCCGCCACCGCGTGCAGCGGCAGCCGCTGCTCGGTGGGAAGGACCCGGGCCTCGTCGGCCGCGCGCAGGGCCGCCGGGTCGAGCGGGCCGCCGGGCGGAGCGGGCAGGCCCGCGAGGAAGCCGGCGATCTCGGGGTGCAGGGGCACGGCGTCACTCCCGTCCGGCCGCGGCGGACGCCGGGTGCGAGGGCGGGGCCGGACTCTCGTGCGCCGGGTGCGACGCCGGGGACGACGCCGGGTTCAGGGACGACGGCGGGTTCCCGGACGGGCCCGCGGTGCCGGCCTTCTGCCCGGGGAAGACCTCGTCGATCCCGTCCTCCGCCCAGCCCTGGCGCGACACGGCCTGGAGCCTGTCGGTCACCGGCTTGCGGGTGGCCTGGTACGCGGCCAGCCCCTCTGGCAGGGACGGGGCGTCGCGCAGGGCGTCGGCGAGCGCTCCGGCGTCCTCGATGGCGGAGTTGGCGCCCTGCCCCTGGTGGTGGAGCATCGAGTGGGCCGCGTCGCCGACCAGGACGACGCTCGCGGAGTGCCAGGTGTCGACCGGGTCGATGTCGTAGACCGCGCGGATGTTCACGGCGTCCATGTCGAGGTCGCGGGTGATGGCGACCAGGCGCTCGTCGAAGCCCTCGACCGTGCGCAGCAGGTCGTCCTTGCCGACCTGGGGCGTCCAGGTGCCGTCGGGGCACAGGGCGGTGATGTCGAACGACGCCTGGCCCCGGTGCCGCAGCGGCAGCAGGTAGACCTTCGTGCCCCTGCCGATGTACATCCGCAGGTTGTCGTCCACGACCATGCCGTGCGCGTCGTCCACGGAGATGACCGCGCGGTAGGCGTGCTCCCCCGAGAAGACCGGGCCCTTCGCGCTGAACAACTGGTCGCGCACGACCGACTTGATGCCGTCCGCGCCGACGACGAGGTCCGCCTCGGCGGTGGCGCCGTCGGCGAAGGTGAGGACCGCGCTGCCGCCCTGGTCCTCCACGGTCCGCAGCCGGTGGCCCAGGTGCACCATGCCGCGGGGCAGGACGCCGAGCAGGGCGTCGATGAAGTCGCCCCGGTGGATCAGGTGGGTACGGGTCTGCTCCCCGGCCGCCGGCCACGCCTCCTTGAGGATCGGCTCACCGGTGGCGGTGAGGATCTCGAAGAACTCGCTGGGCGAGCTGACTCCCGCGATCGCGTCGAAGATGCCCCACTGCCGGAACCGGTTGACGGTCGCGGGCCGCAGCCCGATCCCCGCGCCGACCTCGCGGATCCGTTGTGCCTGCTCGTACACGTCGACGCGCGCGCCGAGCAGGCTCAGCGCCTTGGCCGCCGCCGCGCCGCCGTATCCCGCGCCGACGACCGCGATCCTGAGATTCTTCAGCTCCGAGGAGTGCATGGTGGGTCTCTCTTACTTCTGGAGGGTCAGGAAGGCGGCCGGGTTGTCGACGAAGACCGTCTTCAGGGCGGCCTCGTCCAGGCCGGCGGCGCGCAGGTCCGGGATGAGGTCGTCGAAGAGGTAGTTGACGGTGTGTCCCTCGACCCCCGGCCAGCCCAGCGGGCTGCAGTTGGCGTCGGCCGACGCGAGGACCTGGTGCAGGCGGCGGCCCCCGTCGACGAACCGCAGGAAGTGGTCCAGCCGCTCCTGCCGCGGCCGAGCCCAGAACGGCGGGTCGGGCAGCTCCGTCTCGTAGCCGAAGGTGTCGAAGCCGACCCGGCCGCCCTGCTCGGCGATCCAGACGTCGCGGGTCCGGTCGGCGTTCACGCCGTCGTCCACGTGCCCGAACAGCACGCGGTCCAGCGGGAGGCCCTCCTGAGCGAAGATCGCCACCGCGTTCTCGGCGTCGATGGCGAGGTGGGTGAGGACGGGCGCGCCGGTGGTGAGGGACGCGCGGGCGGCGGCGCGGTAGATGCGCTTGTCCAGCTCGGTCATCCGGCCGCCGCGGCTCACGCCGACCTTGATGACGCCGGCGCGCCCGCCGGTGCCGCCGATGCCGACGGTGATCTCGTGCACGAACTGCCGGGTGAGCCGGTCGACGTCCGCGCGGGCGAAGTACGGCAGCGCGGTGTCGCCCCCCACGAAACCGGTGCAGGCGACGATGTGGACGCCGGTCTTCGCCGACAGGGACCGGTAGTGGTCGATGTCGCGGCCGTTGCAGATGCCGGTCACGTCCACGAAGGTGCCGCCGCCGAGTTCGTGGAACCGGCGCAGCTTCGGAACGGTCTCGGCGGAGCGCTCCTCAGGGGTCCTCCACCACTTCGTGTCCAGCTCGGAGCCGGGCATGCCGTACCCGATGTGCTCGTGGATCGCCACGAAGCCGAGTTCCTCGGCGGGGACCGGCCCCAGGACGGTGTTCACTCTGGACACAACGCTCACCTTCAAGGGAGAGGGAAGAGGACTTGGTGGTCGTTCGGCCGGCGCGCGCTCAGCGCGTGGCGAGCAGGTCGCGCGGGTTGGCCACGAGGATGCGGCGCACGTCGTCCTCGCCCAGGCCCCGCGCCGCGAGCCGCGGCACGAAGTCGGTCAGCACCCGGCTGTAGGGCAGGTCGTCGGCGGGGTGGCCCTTCGCCACGCCGGTCGCGCCGGCGGACAGCAGGATCCGGTCGGCGTGGCCCGCCCGCGCCAACTCCACGACCAGGCGGGCGCGTTCGGCGTCGGTGACGTGGTCCGGGCCCTCCCGGCCGACCCGGTCGAGCACGACGCGGGCGCCGCGGGCGGCGACCTTCACGGGCGCGCCGGCGGCGACGGCGTCCGCGCGGTCCAGCCCGCCGACGGCGATCCGGTCGGCCGGCAGCCCCTCGTCGAGGGCGGTGTCCAGGTCGTGGACGGCGTCGGCGCCGTACCGGAGCGAGAGCGCGGTGCCGGTGGCGAGGGCGGCCCGGGCGGCGCCGCGCACCAGGCTCTCGTCGGTCGCAGTCATACCGGTACGGGTCACGGCCGTGGCCACCAGGCCGGCGGGGCCGCGGCGCTCCACGCGCGGGACCACCATGCCCTCGGTGATCTCCCGGGTGAAGAGTTCCGCGAACTTCTCCGCCGGCCACGGGGTCGGGGGGTCGGTCTGCGGAGTGAGGAAGTAGCCGCCGAGGAGTTCCTCGGGGCCCTGCCCGGTCGAGGCGACGATGTGGACACCGGTGGCGCGGGACAGCGACTCGTACAGCCGCACGTCCCGTCCGTGGAACATGCCCGTGCTGTCGACGAGCGTGCCGCCGCCGCGGGCGCGGAAGTCCCTCAGCTTCCCGGCGAGCGTCTCGAAGATCTCCGGCCGGTCGAAGTCCACGTCGTAGGCGTGCTCGGCGCCCGGGAGCACCGACAGCAGGGCTTCGTGGACCGCGACGACGCCCAGTTCGTCCGCCGGCACCGGGCCAAGGACGGTGTTCACGGTGCTGCTGTTCACGCTCATGTACGGGCCTCACGTGTCCGGTGCGGGGCGCGACGGCGCGCCACTGACTCCTGTCACGGTAGCCATTCGTTTTACATGACGTCAATGAAACGAACACCACGAAAAAATATTAGGCGCATCGTCGAGCCATGGGCGGCCCGGCGCGCGGGGTCTGCACGGCGCCGGAAACACGACGACCCCGCGCCGGTCTCGGGCG
Source organism: Streptomyces sp. SN-593 (assembly GCF_016756395.1). Classification (NCBI taxonomy): domain Bacteria; kingdom Bacillati; phylum Actinomycetota; class Actinomycetes; order Kitasatosporales; family Streptomycetaceae; genus Actinacidiphila; species Actinacidiphila reveromycinica. The sequence goes on along the minus strand of NZ_AP018365.1, from coordinate 6,596,219 downwards.
CGGGGTCGATACGGGACGGGGTCGATACGGGACGAGCCGGGGCGTCAGGTCAGGTCAGGTCAGGTCAGGTCAGGTCAGGTCAGGTCAGCAACCGCAGCCAGCTTGCGCCCAGTTCCTCGAGCATCTGCTCGCGCGTGAGCTTCCAGTCCGCGCCGTCCCAGTGCTGGGCGACGTAGTCCAGCTCCGCCATCGCCAGCACGCCCCGGAAGCGGCGCTGGTGGGGTTCGAAGCGGCCGGCCTGCGCCAGCCCGTCCTCGATGTCGCTGATGGCCTCCTCCAGCCACCGCTCCACCAGGTCGGTCAGCTCCGGGTCGACGACCGCGGCGTCCCGGCCGACGCGGATGATCGGCCGGATCGCCGGCCAGCTGTCGGCGGTGCGCCGCAGCCAGGCGGTGACCGCCGCCGGCGTCCCGTCCGCCACGGTCGCCACCAGGCCCAGGGCGGTGGAGCCGTGCTCGGGCGAACCGACGCGTTGCAGGGCCTCGTTGAGCTGCTCGTCGATGAGGGCCCTCATCAGCTCGCTGCGGGAGGGGAAGTAGGCGTAGAAGGTCACCCGGGTGGTACCCGCCGCCGTCGCGATGTCGTCGACCGTGGTGGCGGCGTACCCCTTCGTCTTGAACAGTTCGAGTCCCGACTCCAGCAGCAGACGGCGCGTCATCTGCTTCTGCGCCTGTCGAAGGTTCGCCATGGCGCGATCCTAGCGCGGCACCGCACGACGAGCGTACGGGCCGCCTTCCCGCCGTACGACTCGCACGGCACCCTGCCGGGATGTAAAGCGCTCGGGGAGCACCCGCTCGGCCCTCCCGGACCGGGTCGCTCAGGTGAGGAGGTCGACCAGGAGCCGGCTGCGCAGTTCGGCGACCGTCACGCCGTAGGTCTCCCGGACACGGACACCCTTAGGGCCGGGCTCGAAGACCCCGTGGTCGGTGTAGACGGTGCTCACGCAGGCGGCCCCGGTCAACGGGTACGTGCAGGCGGGCACCAGCTTCGGCATGCCGTCGCGGGTGAACAGGCCCATCATCACCAGTACCCGGCGAGCGCCGACCGCCAGGTCCATCGCGCCCCCCACGGCCGGGATCGCGTCCGGGTCGCCGGTGGACCAGTTGGCGAGGTCGCCGTGGTGCGAGACCTCGAACGCGCCGAGGACGCAGACGTCCAGGTGGCCGCCGCGCATCATCGCGAAGGAGTCCGCGTGGTGGAAGTACGCCGCCCCCGGCAACTCGGTGACCGGTACCTTCCCGGCGTTGGTGAGATCGGGGTCCGCCTCCGCGCCCACCGCCGCCGGCCCCATGCCGAGCATGCCGTTCTCGGTGTGCAGGACGATCCCGGCGCCGGGCGGCAGGTGCTCGGCGACGCGCGTCGGCTGCCCGATGCCGAGGTTGGCGTAGGAGCCGGGCGGGATGTCGCGGGCGACGCGCGCCGCGAGCTCGTCGGTGGTGAGCGGGCCGCGGCCGGTGTGCTCCACGGGGTCCGCGGCGGAGGCGTTCGTCATCAGCGGGCTCCTCGTACGGTCAGCCGGCGGGACTCCGCCCTGACCAGGCGGTCGACATAGATGCCGGGGGTGACGACGGTCTCCGGGTCGATCCGCCCCGCCGGCACGATCTCGGCCACCTGGGCGATCACCGTGCCGGCCGCGGTGGCCATCACCGGCCCGAAGTTCCGGGCGGTCCTGCGGTAGACGAGGTTGCCGGCCGTGTCCGCCCGGTGCGCGCCGATCAGGGCGACGTCCCCCCTGAGCGGGTACTCCAGGACGTGGGCACGCCCGCCGATCCGCCGGGTCTCCTTGCCCTCGGCGAGCGGAGTGCCCGCACCGACGGGGCTGTAGAAGGCGCCGATGCCCGCGCCGGCGGCCCGCATCCGCTCCGCCAGCGTGCCCTGCGGCACCACCTCCAGCTCCAGCCGGCCGGCGCGGTACAGGCCGTCGAAGACGTGGGAGTCGCTCTGCCGCGGGAAGGAGCAGATCACCTTGCGCACCCGCCCCGCCCCCAGCAGGGCGGCCAGGCCCACGTCGCCGTTGCCGGCGTTGTTGGAGACCACGGTCAGGTCCCCGGCGCCCTGCCGGATGAGGGCGTCGATCAGGTCGAAGGGCATGCCGGCCAGTCCGAACCCGCCCACCAGGACCGTCGCCCCGTCCCGCACGCCCGCGACGGCCTCGTCGGTCGTCGCGGCCACGGTCGTCGCGCTCACCGGCCGCCCACCTCGCCGGTGACGGGCTCCGGGACCGCGGCGGGGTCCGCCGAGGACAGCGGGACCGGGGTGAACATGGGAGGTTCCTGGTCGGGGGTCAGCGCGGTCGGGCCGTACAGCCAGTCGACGAAGGAGTAGTCGTGGGTGTCGCGGGCCCGGAGCACCGCGTTGCGCTGCCGGCGCGGGACACCGCCGAGGTGCCACAGCTCGCCCCAGGCGCGGGAGGTGGTCAGCACCCGGCGGCAGTGCTCCGGGCGCACCGCCTGGTAGGCGGCGAGGGCGGCGTCCCAGTCGACGGTGCCGTCGGCGGCGCTGTGGCGGGCCACGTGCTCGCCCAGCACCCACCCGTCCTCGATCGCCATGATCGCGCCCTGCGCGATGTACTGGAGCGGGGGGTGGGCGGAGTCGCCGAGCAGCGCGATCCGGCCGTGCACCCAGGTCGCGATCGGGTCGCGGTCGAACATCCGCCACCGCTTGTCCCGCCACATGAACGGCAGGCCGTCGCGGACGAAGTCGCAGGTCCCGGCGAAGGCGGCGTCCAACTCGTCGGGCGTGCCCCAGTCCTCGCGCCCGGCCAGGGCCTTGGGCGACTCGAAGACGGCGACCTGGTTGAGGAGTTCACCGCCGCGCAGTCCGTAGTGCACGAAGTGGCAGCCGGGCCCGACGTGCACCACGACCTCGCCGAGGTCGACGCCCGCCACCCGCGGCAGGCCGGCGGGCACGGTGCCGCGGTAGGCGACGTACGCGGAGGAGACCGGCGCGTCGTCGACGAGCAGCCCGCGCGCGCGGGAGTGCAGCCCGTCGGCGGCGATCACGACACCGGCGCGGTGCGTCCCGCCGGAGGCGAGGGTCACCCGGGCGCCGCCGCCGGCGTTCTCGTACCCGGTCACCCGGGCGCCGCCGCCGGCGTTCTCGTACCCGGTCACCCGTGCGCCGGTGACCAGCTCGACGCCGGCGCGACGGCACGCCCGCAGCAGCAGGCCGTGCAGGTCGCTGCGGTGGATGACCAGGTACGGGTGGCCGTACCGCCGTTCCAGGTCGCGCAGGTCCAGCCGGGTCAGTTCGGTGCCGTCGACGGCGTCGCGCATCACCATGGAGTGGGGGACGACACCGAGGCCCCTGGCCTCGTCCAGCAGGCCGTAGTCGTCGAGGATGCGGGTGCAGTTGGGCGCGAGCTGGATGCCGGCGCCGACCTCGCCGAAGGCCGCCGCCCGCTCCAGCAGGCGCACGCGCCGGCCCTGGCGGGTGAGCGAGAACGCGGCGCCGAGGCCGCCGAGGCCGCCGCCGACGACGATCACGTCGGGATCGGGGGCCCCGCCCGACGCGCGGTTCTCGTTCGGCTCGGGGTTGTCGTGCTTCTCGAAGGACATCGCTCGGCTCCTCACAGCCACGGGCCCAGCTCGGGGGCTCCGGCGAGGGTGTGCGGACGGCCGGCCAGCCAGGCCGCGACCTGGGGCAGCGGCCCGTCCGGCAGGGCGACCGGCGCGCGCCGGTCGCGGATCTCGTCGACCAGCGCCGCCAGGAATCCGTCCGGCAGGTCGGCGAACGAAGGGCCCGTCCCGAGGTCGGCGGCGTGCACGCACACCTCGCGGGCGCGCATCCACGGCAGTTCGGTGGCCGGGACGGTACGCCCCTGGGCGGTGACCACCCGGCGCCGCCACTGCTCGCCGGTGAGCGCGTCGAGTCCCGCGTCCAGCCGGTGCGCGGAGCCGGCCAGCCAGGCGCGCAGTTCGTCGGGCGTCAGACCGGGGCCTCTGGCGATGCCGGCGGCGCGCTCCTCGGCGGAGGCGTACATCGGGGTGCGCTCGCCGGTGGCCGCCCAGCGCACGAGGTTGCCCAGGGCGTCGGCGTTCGCGGCGACGTGTGCGGCGAGGTGCTTGCGGGTCCACCCGGGCAGCGCGCTGGCGGCCGAGAACCCGTCGTCGTCGAGGTCCGCGACGGCGGCCAGGAGCAGTCGCGTGCCCGCGGCGCTCCAGGCGCGTGCGTCGACGAGGGTCCGTGCGTCGGCGAGGGGCCGTGCGGCGCCGGTCATGCGCCGGCCACCGTGTTCACGCAGGCGCCCAGGCCGGAGATCTCGGTGACCACGGTGCTGCCCGGACGCAGGAAGACCTTCGGTTCGCGGGCGTTGCCGACGCCGGCCGGGGTGCCGGTGGCGATGATGTCGCCGGGGCGCAGGGTGGTCACGGTCGAGATGTAGCGCACCAGGAACACCGGGTCGAACAGCAGCGTGCCGGTGTCGTCCCGCTGCATGACCTGCCCGTCCACGGTCGTGGTGACCTGGAGCGAGGGGCGCACGCCGCCGACCTCGTCGGGGGTGACGACGTAGGGGCCGACCGGCGTGGACGCCTGCCAGATCTTCCCCTGGGTCCACTCGACGGTGCGGAACTGCCAGTCGCGCACCGAGATGTCGTTCATCACCGTGAAGCCGGCGATGGCCTCGGCGGCCTGCCGCTCGTCGGCGCGGCGCACCTCCCTGCCGATCACGAGGGCCAGTTCGACCTCCCAGTCGAGCGCCTCGGTCTCGGGCGGCTTCACGATGGCGTCGCCGGCGCCGAGGAGGGTGTCGGCGAACTTCGGGAAGAGGGTGGGGTACTGCGGCAGGTCCCGGCCCATCTCCTTGATGTGGTCGGTGTAGTTGTGCCCGACGCAGACGACCTTGGACGGGGCGGGCACCACCGGCGCGAAGTCGGCGCCCTCGACGGGGTGCGCCGGGCCGGCGGCCGTGGCGGCCCGGTCCTGCCAGTCGGGCTCGGCGAGCAGCGCGCCCAGGTCGGGGTACCCGAGGTCGACCAGGAGGTCGCCGTCCCGGCGGACCGCTCTGGTGCCGCCGGTGGTGCGGAGGGTGGCGAGCTTCATGGTCAGGTGTCCTTCCGGGTGCGGTGGAGCCCGAGCGCCTCGAAGACGGGCGCGTCGGAGAAGCGGAAGAGGTCCAGGGCCCCGCCGTCGGAGTCGGTGGCGCCGGCCTCGGACCTGGCGGTGAACGGCTGCCAGGACGGGACGGCGAACAGGTCGCCGCGGGTCACCGTCCAGGACGCGTCGCCGATCGTCACCACGCCGGAGCCGTCGAAGACCTGGTAGACGGACGACCCCGTCTCGCGCACCGGCGCGGTCTCGACGCCGCGCGCGACGCGGTGGAACTCGGCGCGCACGGTCGGCAGGACGTCGGAGCCGTCGTGGGGACTGGTGTAGCGCACCGCGGCGTGGCCGGGCTCCACGGTGCCGCCGAACCCCTCCCGCTCCAGCCGGAGCTGGTCGCGGAGGGCGGCCTCGGTGTGCTCCCACTTGTACGACAGCAGGGGGCTGCCGTACGGCGCCGGGGTGGCGGCCAGCGGGCGCAGCCCGGGGTGTCCCCACAGCCGCTCGGAGCGCGACCTGCGGGGCGTGACGCGTTCGGCGTCGCCGATCCCGTCGCGGCCGAACTCGAAGAACTGGGCCTCGGTGGCGTGCTGGAACGGGATGTCCAGGCCGTCGATCCACGCCATCGGCTCGGAGGTGGCGTTGTGGTGCGCGTGCCAGTTCCAGCCGGCCTGCGGGAGGAAGTCGCCGCGGTTCATCGGCACCGGGTCGCCGCCGACGACCGTCCACACGCCCGAGCCCTCGACGACGAAGCGGAAGGCGTGCTGGGTATGGCGGTGCTCCGGGGCGTCCTCACCGGGCATGAGGTACTGGATGGCGGCCCACAGCGTCGGTGTGGCGAAGGGCCTGCCGCCGAGGGAGGGGTTGGCCAGCGCGATGGCCCGGCGCTCGCCGCCGCGGCCGACCGGGACCAGGTCGCCGGCGCGGGCGGCCAGTTGCCGCAGCGTCTGCCAGCGCCACACGTGCGGCACGGCGCGCGAGCGCGGGTGCGCCGGCATCAGGTCGCCGATCTCGGTCCACAGCGGGACGAGCAGTTCCCGCTCGAAGCCGCGGTAGAGCTCTTCGAGCGCCGGGGTGACCTCGGGCTGCCCGGGCCCGGCGACGGCCTGGAGCCGGACCGGGGAACCCGTGGCGGTGTCTTGGGCGAGGAAGGTCTCAGTCACGGCATCAGCGTGCGCCGTGTCCGATGGGAGAACATGGGGATTCTGGAGAGCAGAACGGAACCCCGGGAACGCCCACCCCGGGCCCCTTGCCCCGGACGCGCGCCGGAGCCGCGCCGGACCCGTGCCCGATCCGCGCCGGCCCCGCGTCGGCACCAGCGCAAGCCGACCGCAGACCGACCGCAGACCCACGCCAGAACGGAAAGGCCCCGGCATGGACAAGCCGCTCAAGACACCGCCGCCCTACCCGATCGCCAGCATCGACCACGCGCTGCGGGCGGCGACCATCCTGCAGATGGAGGGCGGCGCGACGGTCTCCCGGATCGCCGAGCGGCTCGGCGTCGCGCGGTCCACCGCCCACCGGGTACTGGCGATGCTGGTCTACCGGGACTTCGCCGTGCAGGACGAGGACCGCGTCTACCGTGCGGGCCCGGTGCTGGAGCTCGCCGCGCACTCGCAGTCCCTGGTCTCGCGGCTGCGCGCGGCGGCCCTGCCCCACCTGCGCCGGCTGGTGGACCTGCTGGACGAGACGGCGAACCTCATCGTGCGCACCGGGGACACGGCCCGCTTCATCGCCAGCGTCGAGTGCCGGCAGGCGCTGCGGGTCGGCTCCCGGGAGGGCATGGTGTTCCCGGCGCACCGCACCACGGCCGGACTGCTCCTGCTCGCCGACCTCCCGGACGGGGAACTGGACGCGGTGTACGCCGCCGAGCGCTACCGCGACCGCCCCGCCGACCGCCCGGACCTCGCCCGTCTGCGCACCGAGTTGCGGCGGCTGCGGCGCAACGGCTTCGCCGTCAACAAGGAGCGGTCCGAGCGGGGTCTGGTCGCCGTCGGCGTGACGGTGCGGGACGCGGACGGCACCGCGCTGGCCGGACTGTCGGCGTCCATGCCCGGCGTGCGCTACGACCCGCGGCACCTCCAGACCCTGGTCACGGCCCTGAACGCGGCGGCCCGCGCGCTGGAGGGCGACCTCGCCGCACAGCGCTGAACCCGGGCCGTACGACGTCGGAAGAATAAGTCTTGACGAAACATAAATCGAGCGGATGTTACGACTACATCATTGACGTGACGTAAAGCGAGTGTCATTCTCCACGGCATCGCGCCCGGCTCGCGCACGCGCTGTCCCCATCGCACCGCGTACGTGCCGCCGCGCCCTTCCCCGCTCCCGGTGCTCCCCGGCGCCCGGGGCGCCTTCCTTCCCAGCCAGGGAGAACAGCAATGACGCTCGACAACGGGACGACGGCGTCCCAGGCCCCGACCGCGGGGGCCGCCCGGACACCGGGCTACGCGGGAACACTGGCTGCCGCCTGCGGCGCCGTCTTCGTGGCCCAGGTCGCGAACGCGCTGCCGGCCTCGCTGAACGGTCTGCTCCAGCAGGATCTGGGCACCCACGGCTCCCAGCTCACCTGGGTCACGGCGGCGTTCATGATCGCGGTGGTCTGCTTCGAGTTCTCCTTCGGCGTCCTCGGCGACCTGTTGGGCCGGCGCCGGCTCGTCGTGGCCGGCACGATCCTTGTCGCCGCGGGCAGCGCGGTGGCCGCGCTCGCGCCCACCGTGCAGGTGCTGTGGGCCGGCACCGCGCTCAACGGGCTGGGGGCCGGCGCCATGTTCCCCGGCTCCCTCACCGCGCTCACCTCCGTGACCCGCGGCGCACGGGAGCGGGCGCACGCGGTGGCGCTGTGGAGCGGCTGCCTGTCCGCGGGCGCCGCCGTCTCCCCCGTGCTCGGCGGCGTGTTCGCCGGGGTCGGGTCGTGGCGCGGCTCCTTCTGGGTCCTGGTCGCGCTCGCGCTGGCCAGCGCGGCCCTGACCCGCGCGGTGGCCGCGGAGTCGCGGGCCCCGCAGGGCCGCAGGTTCGACGTGCCCGGCCAGATCACCTTCGCCGCCGGTCTCGTCCTGGCGCTGTACGGCGCCGTGCAGGGCCCGGAGTCGGGCTGGACCGCTCTCCCGGTGGTGCTGGCGTTCGCGCTCGGCGGCTGCTTCCTCGCCGGCTTCGTCCTGGTGGAGCTGCGGGCCGGCTCACCGATCCTCGACCTGCGGCTGTTCCGCAACCGGGCCTTCACCGTGTCGTCGGCCGCCGCGGTCATCGGCATGCTCGCCTTCCTCGGCGCCTGCTTCTCGACGAGCATGTGGCTGGGCCCGGTGCAGCACCAGGCGCCGCTCCGGGTCGCGGTCCCCTTCCTGCTCCTCCAGGGCCCGGCCTTCCTGCTCATCCCCGCGGTCTCCCGGCTCCTCCACCACGTCGCCGCGTCCTCGCTGCTGACCTTCGGGTTCGCGCTGACGGCGGTCGGCTGCGCGCTGTGTTCCCGGTTGGACGTCCACGACCCGGGCCTCGGCGGGTTCGTGGCCCCCGACCTGCTGATCGGCGTCGGCTTCGCCCTGACCGTCAGTTCGGTGACGGCCGTCGCCCTGGACAGCGTCCCCGGTCACCTCGCGGGCATGGCCAGCGCCACCACCAACATGCTCCGCGACCTCGGCTTCGCCCTCGGGCCCGTCGTCGTGGGCGCCGTCGCCCTCAGCACCGCGGGGTCGGCGTTCGCCCGGCACCTGTCCGGCGCGGGCCTGCCGCCCGGCCAGCTCGCCGCGGCCCGTGAGGTCGCCGCGGCGGGCGGGGCGGTCGCCGTCGACAGCCTGCCGGCCGGCGCTCCGGGCGCCGCCGCCCACGACGTCGCCCTGCGCGCCCTGGGGAACGGCTTCGGCACCGCGTTCCTGGTGTGCGCCGTGGCCGCCGCCGTCGCCGCGGTGCTGACCGCCGTGGGCATGCTCGGACTGCACTCCCGGCGGGCCCGCTCGGTGGGCTTCGCGTCCGGGGCGTCGGGCAGCCGGAGTTGACCGGCACTGCCGGCTTCAGACGGGCAGGTCATCGGGAAGCACCCTGAACGCCTTATGGCGACCCAGCGGACGCACCGCACGGAAGGTTCCGACCCCGGTCTCGCGGAATACGGCGTCGGCAACGGCGTCGCGCACCCCGCGTTTACCGGGGTACGGCCGGCCCTCTCGAAGGTGCGGGAGACGAGGGGCTCGTCCCGGACGCGACGGGCCACGGCCGCGAGGTGGATGCCCTGCCGGATGACGAACGCTCCGCGCCAAGGGAACACGGGGGCACGGCGCCCCCGTGCACCGCGAGCCACTCGAACCCGCGGGTCAGGCGCCCGCGGCCCTTGTGGCCGGTTCGAGGATCGCCACGCACTCCATGTGGTGGGTGTACGGGAAGAGGTCGAAGGCCAGCAGCCGCAGCGGGCGGTAGCCCTCCTCCGCGAACCACGCCAGGTCCCGGGCCAGCGCGGCGGGGTCGCAGGCCACGTAGGCGATCCGCCGGGCGTCGAGCGCGGCGATCCGCCGGACGGTGTCACGGCCGGCGCCGGCCCGCGGCGGGTCGAGGACCACCAGGTCCGCCTCGGTGATGCCGGTACGGGGCAGCACCTGCTCGACCTTGCCCTGCTCGATCCTCACCCGGTCCAGGTCCTGGAGGTTGTGCCGGGCGTCCTCCACCGCGCGCTTGGCCGACTCCACGCCGAGCACCGCGCCGCGCTCGCCGACCCGCTCGGCGAGCGCGCCGGCGAAGAGGCCGACCCCGCAGTACAGGTCGAGCGCCATGTCCCCCTTGCGCGGCATCAGTCCCTGCATGACCGCCTCCACCAGGATGTCGGCGGCCTTCGGGTGCACCTGCCAGAAGCCGCCGTCGCCGACCCGCCAGGTGCGGCCGGCGGCGCGCTCGCGCACGAACGGGCGGCCGTGCACCCGGTGCACGGCGTGGTCGCGCTCGCCGATCCGCTGCACGGACACCGGCCGGTCCAGTTCGACGATCGGCAGCCGGCCGCCGGGCCGCGGGGTGAGCACCACCTGGCGGTCGTGCGAGCCGGTGGCCGCGATCGCCTCGACCGTGGCGATCTGCGGCCAGGTACGGGCCTCGACGCCGAGTTCCGTGACACCGGGCGCGGCGATCAGGCAGTGGTCGACCACCTCGACGTCGTGCGAGCGGTGCTTGCGCAGCCCGGCCCGGCCCTCGGGGTCGATGGCGTACTGCACGCGGGTGCGCCAGGCCGGCACCGGCGAGGCGCCCGCGTCCAGGTCGGCCTGGCCGACCTTGTCCCCGGGCGCGGGGGCGACGGTGCCGTCCCAGCCAGCCTCCTGCGGGGTCAGCCCCGCCAGCCGGGCGAGCTGCTCGGTGAGCACCGCGGCCTTCAGCCGGCGCTGGGCGCCGGGCGTGGCGTGCTGCCAGTCGCAGCCGCCGCAGCGGCCCGGCCCGGAGAACGGGCACGGCGGCTCGACGCGGTCCTTGGCCGGCTGGAGGACGCGCACGGCGTCGGCGCGCAGGAAGCGGGCGTCCCGGTCGCCCTCGGTGACGCGGGCGACGACCCGCTCACCGGGCAGCGTGTGCCGGACGAAGAGCACCTGCCCGGCCTCGGTGCGGGCCACGCAGTGGCCGCCGTGCGCGACCGGCCCGACCTCGACCTCGAACTCGTGGCCGACCAGCGAGGGGACGGAATCGGTCTGCATGGCGGCGCTGCTCCTGGGGTGGACGGCGTGGCGAGTGGGGGCCGGACGGCGTGGCGGGTGGGAGGTCCGGACGGCATGGCGCCCCGGGCCCGGCGGTCGGGCGGACGGCGACCGCCCAGTCTACGTGGGCGCGCGCCTGCGCCCGACCGCCGCGAACGGTGGGCGCCCCCGTCCGCCCGACCGCCCGCGAACAGGGGCGGGCCCGCCGGCCGCCGCTACTTCTGCCCCGCCCCCGGGGTCGTGTGCTCGCGGTGGTCGGAGCGGGGCGGGCCGACCGGGCCGCGGCGGATGGAGCCGGGCGCGCTCCAGTCGGCGCGGCGGCGGGCCCTGGCCCGGGCCGCCTCGGAGGAGTCGAGCTGCCAGGGCACCGAGGTGACCATGACCCCGGGGCTGAACAGCAGCCGCCCCTTGAGCCGCAGCGCGCTCTGGTTGTGCAGCAGGTGCTCGTACCAGTGGCCGACCACGTACTCCGGGATGTACACGCTCACCACGTCGCGCGGGCTGTCGCGGCGCAGGCCCTTGACGTAGTCGATGATCGGCCGGGTGATCTCGCGGTAGGGCGAGTCGAGGACCTTCAGCGGCACGTCGATGCCGTGGCTCTGCCACTCGGCCTGGAGCGCCTTGGTGTCCTCGGGGTCCACGTTGATGCTCAGCGCCTCCAGGCTGTCCGAACGCATCAGCTTGGCGTAGGACAGGGCGCGCAGGGTGGGCTTGTGCAGCTTGGAGACCAGCACGATGGAGTGCACCCGGGAGGGGCGGACGTAGTCGTCGCCGGGCTCGTCCTCGGCGGCGATCTCCTCGGCGACGCGGGTGTAGTGCCGGCGGATGGCGGTCATCGTGGCGAAGAAGACCACCATGCCGAGCACCGCGACCCACGCGCCGTGGGTGAACTTGGTGAGCAGCACGATCACCAGCACCAGGCCGGTGAGGAAGGCGCCGAAGGTGTTGATCGCGCGCGAGCGGTGCATGTGGCGGCGCTTGGCGGGGTCGGTCTCGGTGCGCAGGTGCCGGTTCCAGTGCCGGACCATGCCGGTCTGGCTGAGGGTGAAGGACACGAAGACGCCGACGATGTAGAGCTGGATCAGCCGGGTGGAGTTCGCGCCGTAGATGTAGACCAGCACGGCGGCGAAGCCGGCGAGCAGCACGATGCCGTTGGAGAAGGCGAGCCGGTCGCCGCGGGTGTGCAGTTGCCGGGGCAGGTAGCGGTCCTGGGCCAGGATCGAGCCGAGCACCGGGAAGCCGTTGTAGGCGGTGTTCGCGGCCAGGAAGAGCACCAGCGCGGTGACCGCGGCCAGGAAGACGAACGGGATCGAGTTGTGTCCGAAGACCGCCTCGGCGACCTGCGCGATCACCGGGTCCTGGGTGTAGTGGCTGCCGAGCGGCTTGCCGTGGTCGAGCAGGTCGGTGGCCGGGTTCTCGGCCATCCGCACGTGCGTGTTCATCGCGAGCGCGATGATCCCGCAGAACATCGTGACCGCGAGCAGGCCCATGGCCGCCAGCGTGGTGGCGGCGTTCTTCGACTTGGGCTTCTTGAACGCCGGCACGCCGTTGCTGATCGCCTCGACCCCGGTGAGCGCGGCGCATCCGGAGGAGAAGGCGCGCAGCAGCAGGAAGACCAGCGCGAACCCGCCGATCCCCGGTGACTCGGCGTGGATCGTGTAGTGCGCGGTCGGCGCGCTCATGTCATGTCCGGTGGCGATCTTGACGATGCCCCACGCGATCATGCAGAAGACACCGAAGACGAACGCGTAGGTCGGGATCGCGAAGATCGTGCCGGACTCCCGCACCCCGCGCAGGTTCATCAGCATCAGCAGCACGATCATGCCCACCGCGCCCAGCACCTTGTGCGTGACGAAGAACGGCACCGCGGAACCCAGGTTCTCGATCCCCGAGGCGACCGACACCGCGACGGTGAGGACGTAGTCGACCAGCAGCGCGCTGGCGACGGTGAGTCCGGCCTTCGGCCCCAGGTTGGTGGTGGCGACCTCGTAGTCACCGCCGCCGGAGGGGTAGGCGTGCACGTTCTGCCGGTAAGAGGCGACCACGGTGAACATCAGCACCACCACCGCGACCGCGATCCACGGGCTGAAGTGGTAGGAGGAGATGCCGGCGATCGAGAGGACGAGGAGGACCTCACCGGGCGCGTAGGCGACCGAGGAGAGCGGGTCGGAGGCGAAGACCGGAAGTGCGAGCCGCTTGGGCAGCAGCGTCTCGCCCAGCCTGTCGCTGCGCAACGCCCGGCCGATCAGGATCCGTTTCGGCAGGTCGGTCAGTTTGGACACTCCGCGATGTTAAGGGATGGACCCACGCCCCGTGCGCCCGAGTGCCGCACCGAGTGTGAAGAACCTGCGGCGCCGCCCACACGGAACTTCTGCGGGACCGCGCCCCTGTGTAGCTTGGGGCGCGGTCTGAGACTCTTGGACCAACTTTGGGCAGCCGGAAGGACGGTCGTGCACGTCGTGATTATGGGATGCGGGCGAGTGGGTTCCGCGCTCGCGCACTCCCTCGAACAGCATGGTCATACGGTCGCAGTGGTCGACCAGGACCCGACGGCGTTCCGCCGCCTGGGGTCCGGGTTCGGCGGGCGCCGGGTGACCGGAGTCGGGTTCGACCAGGACACACTGCGCGAGGCCGGCATCGAGGAGGCGGGGGCCTTCGCGGCGGTGAGCAGCGGCGACAACTCCAACATCATCGCGGCCCGGGTGGCCCGCGAGATGTTCGGCATCGAGAACGTGGCGGCCCGGATCTACGACCCCAAGCGCGCGGAGGTGTACCAGCGCCTGGGCATCCCGACCGTCGCCACCGTGCGCTGGACCGCCGACCAGATGCTGCGCCGGCTGCTCCCGTCGGGCGCGGAACCGCTGTGGCGCGACCCCAGCGGCGGGGTGCAGCTCGCCGAGGTGCACACCTCCCCGGCCTGGATCGGCCACAAGGTCAGCCTGCTCCAGGACGAGACCGGCGTCCGTGTGGCCTTCATCACCCGGCTCGGCGAGGCCATGCTCCCGACCTCCCAGACGGTGCTCCAGGAAGGCGACCTCGTGCACGTCATGATGCGCACCGACGGGGTCGCCGAGGTGGAGGCCGCGTTCGCCGAGGGACCCGAGGGGGAGCAGTCATGAGGGTCGCCATCGCCGGAGCCGGCGCGGTCGGCCGCTCCATCGCCGGGGAACTGCTGGAGAACGGCCACGAGGTGCTGCTGGTCGACAAGAACCCGACGTCCATCTCCGTGGAGCGGGTCCCGCAGGCGGAGTGGCTGCTCGCCGACGCCTGCGAGATCACCTCGCTGGACGAGGCAGCCCTCCAGCGCTGCAACGTGGTGATCGCCGCCACCGGCGACGACAAGGTGAACCTGGTCGTGTCGCTGCTGGCCAAGACCGAGTACGGCGTCCCGCGGGTCGTCGCGCGCGTCAACAACCCGAAGAACGAGTGGCTGTTCAACGAGTCCTGGGGGGTGGACGTCGCCGTCTCCACGCCGCGCCTGATGTCGGCGCTCGTGGAGGAGGCGGTGAGCGTCGGCGACCTGGTACGGCTGCTCCGGTTCAGCCAGGGTGACGCGAACCTCGTGGAGTTGACGCTGCCCGAGGAGGCCGCGCTCGTCGGCACCCGGGTCGGTGACGTGGAGTGGCCGACCGACACCTCGCTGGTGACGATCATCCGCGGCAACCGGGTGCTCACACCGGCCAAGGACGACGCCCTGGAGGCCGGCGACGAGCTGCTGTTCGTGGCCGCGCCGCACCGCGAGGAGCAGTTGGAGGACCTGCTGTCGGTGCAGGAGACCGACGGGGAGTAGCGCCGGACGGAGCCGGGCGTCCGGTCAGGACGACGCGGACGCCTGGCGCTCCTTCTCCGCCTTCTCGGCCGCGTCCCTGGCCTCGGCCTCCGCGATCACGTCGATCGGCGGCGGCGCCTTCACCAGGAAGATCCAGGTCAGGTAGACCGACAGCAGGAACGGCGGGATGCCGAGCGCGACCTTGACCCAGCCGAGCTGGGTGGCGTTGCCCCACCAGTAGAGCGGGAAGAGGATCGCGGACTTGGCGAGCAGGATCAGCCCCCACGCCCAGCTCGCCTTGGTGTAGGCGCGCAGCCGGCCCGGGTTGCGGGTGCGCCAGGACAGGTTCTCCTTGAAGATCGGCCCGAGGATCACGCCGAGCAGCGGCACCTTGGCGGCGGCGGTGGCGATGTAGGCGACGGCAAGGCCGAGCGTGTAGAGCATCCCCGGCAGGTAGAAGTTCTTCGCGTTGCCCGACATCATCGCGAAGACCGCGCCGAAGGCGACCCCGAACACACCGCTGAAGGCGTGCTTGAGGGTGTCCCGCTGGAGCAGCCGGGCCACGCCCATCACCACGGACAGCGCGAGCGAGGCGATCGCGGAGCTCTTGATGTCGTGGTCGACCGTGTAGATCGCCACGAAGACCAGCCCGGGCACGGTGGTCTCCACCATGCCGCGCACGCCGCCGAACGCCTCGAAGAGCGCCGCCTCGGTGACCGCGCGGGCCGCCTCGTCGGTGCCCTGCGCCGCGCCGTCGGCCCCGCCGAGCCGGTGGGATCCTCCGGACCCGTCGCGGGCCGCCGGATCGGCACCCGCCGTCTGATCCGTGTTGTCGATCGACGTCACCTGGTTACTCCTGTCCGACCGGACGCAGTTCGTACTTGGGGTTGAACAGCACCGGACGGCCTCGGTTCATGGAGATCCGGCCGGACGCGATGATCATGCGCCCGGGTTCTATGCCGACGATGCTGCGGCGCCCCAGCCACACCACGTCAAGTGCGGCCGAACCGTCGAACAACTCGGCTTCCAGTGCCGGCACGCCGGCCCGGGGACGGAGCGTGACCGTACGCAGCGTACCGGTCACGGACACGATCTGCCGATCGGAGCAGTCGCAGATCCGCGTGCAGCCGACGGCCAGCGCGTCCTGTTGCAGCTCCTCGGAGTGCAGTTCCTCCTGCGAGGAGGACAGCCGGTCGAGCATGCGACGGAAGCGGCCCGCGGGCCGGTCGGAACGGGTGCCACCACTCATATCGCCAAGGGTACCGGGATGTCCGCGCGGGACCAGGGGCCCGGGCACGCCTCCGGAACACACCGCCGGGCACGCCTCCGGAACGCACCGCCGGCCGCCCCCGAGCGGGGCGCTGCGCCCCCGGCTACCGCTGCCCGGCCGGCGCTCCGCCCGGCCGGTCCCCGCCGGCGGGCCGTTCCGCTTCGGCGTCCTGCTCCGGGTCCACGATCCGCCCGTCCCGCAGTTCGAGCACGCGGTCGGCCAGCGCCAGCAACTGCGCGTCGTGGGTGGCCACCAGCGCGGTCACCCCCTCGCTGCGCACCACCGCGCGCAACAGCTCCATCACCGCCAGTCCGGTGTCCGCGTCGAGCTGGCCGGTGGGCTCGTCGGCGATCAGCAGCACCGGGCGGTTGGCGAGCGCGCGGGCGATCGCGACGCGCTGCTGCTGGCCGCCGGACAACTCCCCCGGCCGCTGCGCGGCGTGCTCGGCGAGACCGACCAGCCCGAGCAGCAGCGCGACGCGCTCCTCGCGCTCGCGCACCGGGGTCCTGCGCAGCCGCATCGGCACGCCGACGTTCTCGGCGGCGGTCAGGATCGGGATGAGCCCGAAGGACTGGAAGACGAAGCCGATCCGGTCGCGGCGCAGGGCCAGCAGCTCGTCGTCGCCGAGCCCCGCGAGGTCGGTGCCGTCGACGGTGATCCGGCCGCCGTCCGGCGTGTCCAGGCCGCCCACCAGGTTGAGGATCGTGGTCTTGCCGGACCCGGAACGGCCCTTGAGCGCGACCAGTTCGCCGCGCGGCACCCGGAAGGACACCCCGCGCAGGGCCGGCACCGCGGTGTCCCCCGCGCCGTAGGTGCGGCGCAGGTCCTCGACCACGACCATGCCGCTCTGCTCCGCCCGCTCCGCCTCCGCGACGGCGGTCCCCGCCGCCGCCCCCGCCTGTCCGGCGGACTGCTCGCTCATGCGTCCTCCTCCCCCGGGCCGGCCGGCCCCCCGGTCGCGCGGAGCCGCGCCGTGGCCGTCCCCGGCCGCCGCGTCCCCCGTACCGTACGCCGCGGCCGGGCGGATTCCGGCTGGTGGTCGGATAACGATCGCGCCGCACGCGGCGGGCCCGGAAGACCACGGAGGGCCCGGGAAACCGGACACCCGGCCGCCGGATCGTCCGGCGGCCGGGTGCGGGGGCAAGGGCGTGTCCGGCGGATCCCGCCGGGCCGCGACGCCCGTGGTTCAGTGCAGTTCGGTGATCTCCGGACCGCGCCGCATCGGGTCGATCCCGTCGCCGAACTTCGACGGCTCGCCCTGCTCGGGCGAGGCGCCGTCGGGCACCATCTGCGCGTCGTTGGGGAGCTTCAGCACGATCGGGTCGCGGGGCGCCATCGGGGCCTCGCCGCGCAGCACCACGGTGTCACGGAAGACCGACTCCAGCACGCCCGCCGCGGCCGGCTGCACCGCGCCCTGGCCGGAGATGACCCCGCGCAGGAACCAGCGCGGGCCGTCGCAGCCGACGAAGCGCACGAGCTGCACCCCGTTGGTGCCGTCGGGCAGTTGGACCGGCACCTGCGCGCGCAGCTCCCAGCCGAGCGGACCCTCGACCTCGTCGACGACGCCGCCCTGCTGGGTGATGCCCGAGGCGATCTCCTCGCGCACCTCGCCCCAGATCCCCTCGGACTTCGGGGCGGCGAACGCCTGGAGCTGGACGGCGCTGTCGCGCAGCACCACGGTCGCGGCCACGATCGACTCGCCGGCCACCTCGACCCGCAGCTCCATGCCCTCGACACCGGGCACGAACAGGCCGCCGAGGTCCACCCGGCCCTCGCCGGGCTCCTGGACCTCGCCGATGTCCCACGGGCCGTCGGGCCGGGGGGCGGGCGGAAGGTTGTACCCCGACGACTCCTCGGCGTCGTCCGACTCCGCGGCGTCCTCGGCCGAGTCGTCGGGGCCCTCGGCCTCGTCGAGCTCGTCGATGGCGTCTTCGCGCTCCTTGCGACGACGGAACACGGTCACTGTCCTTCCCGGTCGCTGCCGACCGATGCGTATCCGTTGCTGGACGTGCCCGCCGACGGTGTCTGCACCGCGGCGTGACCCCCCGTGGAGCCGAAGCCCCCCGCGGCCCTGGCAGATCCCGGTAGTTCCGCGACCTCGTGGAAGCGGACCCGCTCGACCTGCTGGACGACCAGTTGGGCGATCCGGTCGCCCGGCTCGAACCTGACGGTCTCGCGCGGGTCGAGATTGACCACGATCACCTTGATCTCCCCACGGTACCCGGCATCGACCGTTCCCGGGGCATTCACCATCGCCACCCCGCAGCGCGCGGCAAGGCCGGAGCGCGGGTGGACGAAGGCCGCGTAGCCGTCCGGCAGCGCGACGGCGATGCCGGTCGGCAGCACCGTCCGCTCGCCCGGCGC
Source organism: Streptomyces sp. SN-593 (assembly GCF_016756395.1). NCBI lineage: Bacteria > Bacillati > Actinomycetota > Actinomycetes > Kitasatosporales > Streptomycetaceae > Actinacidiphila > Actinacidiphila reveromycinica. The sequence goes on along the minus strand of NZ_AP018365.1, from coordinate 6,578,113 downwards.
CAGTTCGGCCGCCTCGGTGGTGATCAGGTCGGCGCCCGCGTCGCCGGGATGCGCGTACGCCGGGACCGGCACCGACGGGTCGAGCCGGTGCAGCAGCACGTCCACCGGGGGCCTGCTCATGGGTTCACCTCGAAAGCGCGGGCGACCTTGACCTGGTCGGGGTCGGACATCGCGGCCTGGATCTCGTCGGGTCGGCCGTTGCTGGTGAAGTGGTCGATCTTCACCTCGACGAACAGCGCGTCGGCGCGGACCGCGACCGGGCCGTCCGGCCCGCCGATCCGGCCCACGGCGCTGCCGTAGATCTTGCGGCCGTCCACGGCGGTGCAGCGCGCGGACAGGTGCAGGGTGGCGCCCACCGGGACGGGCCGGACGAAGTCCGACTCCAGCCGTCCGGTGACCGCGATGACCCGGAGTATCCAGCTCAGCGAGCCCAGCGTCTCGTCCAGCGCGGCGACCAGCACCCCGCCGTGCGCGAGGCCGGGCGCGCCCTGGTGGGCGGGCTGCACGGTGAACTCCGCGGTGACGCTGACGTCTTCACCGGCCCTGGCCGCCAGGTGCAGCCCGTACGGCTGGCTCTCGCCGCAGCCGAAACACTGGTCGTAGTGCGCGCCGAGCAGTTCGCCGGGCGCGGGTGCCTCGGGATGGCGGACGGGCGCGACGGCACCGGGCGGCGGCACCAGGCCCGGTCGGCCCGCATGGGGGGGTGTCGTGGCTGCACTCACGCCGCAGACCTTATCGCGCGAAGGTGTGAGCGCCCCCGGTCCGCGGCGGGCGGTCGCACGCGGGCGTACGGGACCGGTCGCCCCGCGCAGGTCCGGCGCGCAGGTCGGCGCGGAAGCCCGACGCGGAGACGCGGTACGCCTGCGGCGCGGGGGCGGCCCGGGAGGCGCCGCCGCGGCCCGCACACCCGGCCCCGAGGGCGCGGACGGGCATGGCAGGCTTGTGCCATGCCCGCTTCGCAGCCGTACGACGAACGCCTCACCGTGCCCCGCTCCTGGTGGTTCATGGCCATCGGCATCGGCGTCTTCCTGGCCCTGGCCTTCTTCCCCTTCGGCCTGCTCGCCATGCTGGGCGGCCTGGTCGTGGGCGGGGCGCTGGCGATGATGACGGTCAGCTCGTACGGTTCCGCGCGCATCCGCGTGGTGGCCGGCTCGCTGGTCGCGGGCAAGGCGCGCATCCCCCTGGAGGCGCTGGGCGACGCGCTGGTGCTCGGCCCGGCGGAGGCGGTGGCCTGGCGGTCGTACAAGGCGGACCCGCGGGCGTTCATGCTGCTGCGGTCCTACGTGCCGACGGCGGTGAAGGTGGAGGTGACCGATCCGGCCGACCCCACGCCGTACGTCTACCTGTCGACCCGCTCGCCGAAGCGGCTCGCCGAGGCGCTGAACGCCCTCAGGACGGCCGGGCGGGCGGCCTAGGCCCAAGGACCCGGGGGCAGGCGGCGCGTCCCGCACAGGGCCCTGCCGGAGACCGGCACGGGGCCGTGTACCTCCCGGTCGGACCTGCCCGGTACCTCAGGGAGCCGCCGAGCGGGCCGGGAACGGTCCGCGGGGCTCGAACCGCCGGCGGGACAGCCCTCAGCTGTCGGTGGCGCCGGGCAGTTGGGGCGGCAGGCCGGTGGCGGCCGCCCGGCCGCGGGCGGCGGAGGCCGACGGGGCGTCGGCGGGCTGGGGCCACGGAAGCTGGTGCGCGCGCAGGTCCTTGCGGACCCGGGTGGCGAGTCGGCGGGTGTCGCGCCGGTTCATCACCGCGCCGACGGCGGCGCCGATCATGAACGGGGTGAGCGCGGGCATGTGCCTGAGGCTGCGGCGCAGCAGCCGCTGGCGCATCTCCCGCTTCATGCTGGTGCCCAGCGCCACGTTGAGGGTGGACAGCCGCAGCGCGTCGATGCCGCGCTGCTGGGTCCAGGACCAGAGGTACGCACTGGCGCGCTCGCGGACGGAGCCGGGCGCGCGCAGGCCGTAGACCTCGTGCAGCTCGGCGATGAGCTTGTACTCGACGGCGGCCACGCCCAGCGTCTCGGTGGCCAGCTCGGTGGGCATGGCGGGCGGGACCGGCATCATGGCGGCAGCGCCCACACCGGCGCCGACCGTCATGGTGCCCTTCACCGCGGCGGCGATCAGCCGGTCGGCGATCTCGTCGGGCCCGAGCCCGGGGAACTGGGCGCGCAGCGTGGCGAGTTCCCGGACGGGGATGCGCGGAGCGGTCTCCAGGAGCCGCTCGGCGACCGACGTCGCGCCGGCCCTGGCCAGCCGCCCGCCCGCACGGGCTCCGCCGCCGACGCCCCGTGTGACCCCGCGGGCGGTCGCGGCCGCGAGCGAGGCCGCGCGGCCCCGCTCGACGTTCCTTCTCTTCTCCGGTGAGCCGGTCACGGCGCCTGCCCGGTCAGGCCGCGCAGTCGCGGCAGATGGGGTTCCCGTTCTTCTCCGCGGCGAGCTGGCTGCGGTGGTGCACCAGGAAGCAGCTCATGCACGTGAACTCGTCCGCCTGACGGGGAAGCACGCGGACCGAGAGCTCCTCGTTGGAGAGGTCCGCGCCGGGCAGTTCCAGGGACTCCGCCTGGTCGAACTCGTCGACGTCGACCGCGGAGGTCGACTTCTCGTTCCGCCGGGCCTTCAGTTCCTCGATGCTGTCCTCATTGACGTCATCGTCGGTCTTGCGTGGGGTGTCGTAATCCGTAGCCATTTCGCTCTCCCCCTGTGGGTGTCTGTGGTGTCTCCAGCGCACGTAACGCGCGGGAGGCCGGACTTGTGCCCGACCCGAGGCGGAGATTTTGCCTCACATCAAGGCCCGTTACTCAATCGACACCCAATGACGCCCCCGAAGAGGTGATCGTGAGGGTGGCCGATCATGGTCCATGGCGGTCCGAAAGCCATCCGCCAGGGATATCTCTCCGTGTACTTCCCGTGATCATGACCTGCGGAAACATGGAATTTACTGCTGTTTCTCCCAGATCTGTGATCACCGAGCGTACACACGGTGAGGGTCCTGTGTGCAATCGATCACAGGTGGCGGGCGGCCGGGCCGGAAGTGCCGATTACTCGCAAAGCGAACAGGCTCCCCGGGCGGCCCGGCGCGTCGCGCCCGGCGGGGGCGTGACGCGCTTCACAGCCCGTGGCCGGTGCCCACCGGGCGTCACATCGGGATCGCGACCCGCATGACCAGGCCGCCTCCCTCGCGCGGCTCCGCGCTGATCACCCCGCCGTGCGCTCTGGCGACCGACCGGGCGATGGACAGCCCGAGCCCGACGCCCTTGTCGCTGCCGGTGCGCTCGGTGCGCAGCCGGCGGAACGGCTCGAACATGTTGTCCACCTCGTAGGCGGGAACCACCGGACCGGTGTTCGCCACCACCAGGAGCGCCTGGCCGTGCTCGACCCTGGTGGTCACGTCGACCCAGCCGCCCTCCTGGACGTTGTACCGCACGGCGTTCTGCACCAGGTTCAGCGCGATCCGTTCCAGCAGCACACCGTTGCCCTGCACGACCGCGGGGGCCAGCGACTCGCGCAGCGCCACGCCCTTCGCCTCCGCCTCCCCGCGGCTCTGCTCCAGGGCCCGGGAGGCCGCCTCCGCGAGGTCGACGGCCTTGCGGTCCACGATCTCGTTCTCGCTGCGGGCGAGCAGCAGCAGGCCCTCCACGAGCTGCTCGCTGCGCTCGTTGGTCGCAAGGAGTGTCTTGCCGAGCTGCTGGAGGTCCGGCGAGGCGTCCGGGTCGGCGAGCTGCACCTCCAGCAGGGTGCGGTTGATCGCCAGCGGGGTGCGCAGTTCGTGCGAGGCGTTCGCGACGAACCGGCGCTGGGCGGTGAAGGAGCGCTCCAGCCGGTCCAGCATGCCGTCGAAGGTGTCGGCCAGCTCCTTCAGCTCGTCGTCCGGGCCGTCCAGCTCGATCCGGCGCTTGAGGTCGGAGCCGACCACGCTCCGGGCGGTGCGGGTGATCCGGCCGAGCGGCGCCAGCACCCGGCCGGCCATCACGTAGCCGAAGGCGAAGGCGACCACGGCCAGCCCGATCAGTGCCAGCAGCGACCGCTTGAGCAGTGTGCCGAGCGCCACGTCCCGCTGGTGCTGCATGCAGGCGTTGATCGCGTTGATCACCTGGTCGTTGGTGGTCTGCGGGGTGACCTGGATGCAGCTGCCCTCGACCGAGCGGATCTGGATGCCGGCGATCTCGAACGGCAGCTCGGCGCCCTTGTGGATCGCCTGCGCCGCCAGCAGGTAGATGATCCACAGCAGCACCACGCCGGCGATCAGGAACATCCCGCCGTACAGCACGGTCAGCCGTATCCGGATGGTGGGACGCAGCCAGGGCGGCGGGGTCTCCGGGGGCGCCGGGTCCCACGCCGGGCGCGGCGGTGTGGACGGCCGGTCCGGGGGCGGCCCCGCGGAGGTGGGGGAGGACGGATGGGCCATGGCGGATCAGATCCGGTATCCGGAGCCGGGCACCGTGACGATGACCGGCGGCTCGCCCAGCTTGCGGCGCAGCGTCATCACGGTGACCCGCACCACGTTGGTGAAGGGGTCGGTGTTCTCGTCCCAGGCCTTCTCCAGCAGTTGCTCGGCGGAGACCACCGAGCCCTCGCTGCGCATCAGGACCTCCAGGACGGCGAATTCCTTGGGCGCGAGGTGGACCTCCCTGCCGTCGCGGAACGCCTCCCGGCGGTTGGGGTCCAGCCGGATGCCGGAACGCTCCAGCACCGGCGGCAGGGCGGCCGTCGTACGCCGCCCGAGCGCGCGTACCCGGGCGGTCAGCTCGGTGAAGGCGAAGGGCTTGGGCAGGTAGTCGTCGGCGCCCAGTTCGAGGCCCTCGACGCGGTCGCTGACGTCGCCCGCCGCGGTGAGCATGAGCACCCGCATCGGCAGCCCGAGGCCGACGACCTGGCGGCACACCTCGTCGCCGTGCACCACCGGCAGGTCGCGGTCGAGCACCACCACGTCGTAGTCGTTGACGCCGATCCGCTCCAGGGCGGCACCGCCGTCGTAGACCACGTCGACGGCCATGGCTTCGCGGCGCAGGCCGGTGGCAACCGCATCGGCGAGCAGTTGCTCGTCCTCGACGACCAGTACGCGCAAGGCGCTGTTCCTTCCGTGAGCTGTGGGAATCCACTCCCATCCTGCACCGGGCCCCCGTAAATCGGCGGTAAGGGGGAGCGCCCGCGGTCCGAGGGACGGTACGCGGAGGACCGCGGAACGGGACGCCGGCAGCCCGTGGAATTTCCGTCCGTTCGGTGAGGTTTCCGCCTCGGGCGGGGTGGGGAGGACGGCTTTACACCCACCCACCACGCCTTGCCCCGCGCTTCCCGCGCGAGGGCAGCGGGCTTGACACTCGCGTGTCAACGGAGACGACGAGGGGGCGCACAATGGACGCGTTCACGAATGGAATCCTCCAGCGCATACACAGCACGGAGTCCGATCTGCGCCGGGCCCGCGAGACGGGGGACGACTTCCTCGCCGACGTCGAACAGGGCGAGCTGGACGACCTGCGCCGCCTCGCCGCGGAGCACGGAGTGGACGTACGGCCCAAGGTCGCCTGAACCTCCGGCCCCCAAAGCCGCACGCCCCGGCCACCAGGAAGGTGCCGGGGCGTTCGCATGCCCGCCCGCGGGTCGTCCGCCCGCGCGGGTCGCCCGCAGGCTCCGGGCCGCCCGCGGCGGTCACGCGGGCGGCTGCCGCGCGTGACCGCCGCCTCACGCGACCGGACGGAAGGCCGTGTACGCCCGCGTGCGGGCCCGCGGAGCGCGGGAGCGGCCGGGTCAGTCGTGCCAGGCGCCCAGCTCGTCCAGGCGGCGCTGGAGCGGCTCGAAGAGGCCGGGCGGGGCGGCCACCGCCAGCTCCCCGGAGGGCCGCTCGCCCGGCCGTCCGCCGGTGAGGGCGCCGGCCTCGCGGGCGAAGAGGTCGCCGGCGGCCAGGTCCCACGGGTTCAGGCCGCGCTCGTAGTACGCGTCGAGCCGGCCGCAGCCGACGTCCGCGAGGTCGATCGCCGCCGAGCCGGCCCGGCGGATGTCGCGGACCTGCGGCAGCAGGCCCTTGACCACCTCGGCCATCGCGACCCGGCGTTCGCGCAGGTAGCTGAAGCCGGTGGCGACCAGGGCGTGCTCGAAGTCGGGGGCGGGGCGGCAGCGGGCCCGCACGGTCCCGACGTAGGCGCCGCCGCCGCGCACCGCCTGGTAGGTCTCACGGCGCATCGGGGCCTCCACGACGCCGACGACGGTCTCGCCGTCCCGTTCCGCGGCGATGCTCACCGACCAGGAGGGCAGGCCGTAGAGGTAGTTCACCGTGCCGTCGAGCGGGTCGATCACCCAGCGCACGCCGCTGGTTCCGGCGCGGCTCGCGCCCTCCTCGCCGAGGAAGCCGTCCTCGGGGCGCAGCCGGCCGATGTAGGCGGTGATCAGCTTCTCGGCGGCGATGTCCATCTCGGTCACGACGTCGATCGGGCTGGACTTGGTGGCGGCGACGCCCAGGTCCGCGGGGCGGCCGTCGCGCAGCAGGGCGCCGGCCCTGCGGGCGGCCTCCAGCGCGATGGCGAGCAGTTCGGCGTCCTCGCCGGTGGCGGCCGGACCGGTCGCTCCGGTCGTGTCCTCGCCGGCGGTGTCCTCGCCGGCGGTGTCCTCGCCGGCGGCGGGGCCGGCGGCGTCCTCGGTGGCGGCGGGCGGCTCGTCCGCGGCCGCCGGGCCGGTGGCGGGTGTGCTCATCTTCCGGTCTCCTCAGTCGGTTCCTGCGGCGGCGGGCCGCGGCTGCTGCCGCCCCCGGACGGCGGCCGGGCAGCAGCCCGCGGGGCACACGTCGTGGCTCGGGCCCAACGCGCCGAGCGCGCAGCGGACCGGGGCCGCGCCCCGCTCGGTGGCGGCGCGCTCCAGCACCAGGTCGCGCACGGCGGCGGCGAACCGCGGGTCGGCGCCCACGGTGGCGGCGCGGGTGACCGGCAGACCCAGTTCCGCCGCCTTGGCGGCGGCCTCGGTGTCGAGGTCGTACTTGACCTCCATGTGGTCCGAGACGAACCCGATCGGCACCATGACCACGGCGGGAGCGCCGTCGGCGTGCTGCTGCTCCAGGTGGTCGCAGATGTCCGGCTCCAGCCACGGGATGTGCGGGGCACCGCTGCGCGACTGGTAGACGAGCTGCCAGTCACGGTCCCTGCCGGTGGCCTCGCGGACCCGGTCGGCGACCAGCCGGGCGGTCTCCAGGTGCTGGGCGACGTACGCGCCGCCGTCGCCGTGGCCCGGGACCGGACCCGAGGTGTCGGCGGAGGCGGTGGGGATGGAGTGCGTGGTGAAGGCAAGGCGCGCGCCGTCGCGCACCTCCTCGGGCAGCGCGGCCAGCGCGGCCAGCGTGTTGGCGGCCATCGGCTCCACGAAGCCCGGGTGGTTGAAGTAGTGCCGCAGCTTGTCGACCCGCAGCGCCGGGCGGCCCTCCTCGGCGAGGACGGCGAGCGAGGCGGCCAGGTTCTCCCGGTACTGCCGGCAGCCGGAGTACGACGCGTAGGCGCTGGTGGCCAGGACGAGTACCCGGCGGTGCCCGGCGTCGGCGATCTCGCGCAGCGCGTCGGTCAGGTAGGGCGCCCAGTTGCGGTTGCCCCAGTGGATCGGCAGGTCCACGCCGTGGTCGGCGAACTCCTTGCGCAGGGCGTCCAGCAGCTCGCGGTTCTGGGCGTTGATGGGGCTGACCCCGCCGAACAGGAAGTAGTGCTTGCCGACCTCCTTCAGACGTTCGTGCGGGATGCCGCGCCCCCGGGTGACGTTCTCCAGGAACGGCACCACGTCGTCCGGGCCCTCCGGGCCGCCGAAGGAGAGCAGCAGCAGGGCGTCGTAGGGGCCGGTGTCCGGTCGGTCCGGCAGGTCGGGTCGGTCCGGCACGGCGTGCGGGTCACGCTCTTCAGGCATGCCGTCGATCCTGCCACTTCGGGCCGCCGTCCCCCGCGCCCGTCCCCGGATGGGGGGATACGCCGCCGCGCGACCGGGGACGGCGCGCCGAGGTGCGCAAAACGACTTGCCGCCGTCCGTAAGCTGTATGCGCCAGCCATGTTCCTTACGCGGGACCTTTGCCGTCCCGCCCGTGCCGACGGCGACGACGCCGGGGAGCGCCACGTGACCAGCCCTTACCGAGCGATCTACCGGACCCCGGGCGCGATGGCGTTCAGCGTGGCCGGGCTGGTCGGCAGGATGCCGCTGTCGATGCTCGGCATCGGCATCGTGACGATGGTCTCCCAGGTGACCGGGAGGTACGGCCTGGCCGGCGCGCTGTCGGCCACGCTGGCGCTGTCGGGCGCCGTGACCGGCCCGCGCGTCTCCCGCATGGTCGACCGGTACGGGCAGCGGCGGGTGCTGCGCCCGGTCTGCGCGGTGACGGTCGTCTCGGTCGCCGGGCTGCTGGTGTGCACGTGGGCGGGGGCGCCGGACTGGGCGTACTTCGTGTGCGTGCTGGGCGCCGGGACGACCCCGAGCACCGGCGCCATGGTGCGCTCCCGCTGGTCGGAAATCCTGCGCGGCACCCCGGAGAAGCTGCACACCGCCTACTCCGTCGAGGCGGTCGTCGACGAGATCGTGTTCATCGTCGGCCCGATCCTGTCGGTGGGCCTGAGCACCGGATGGTTCGCCGAGGCCGGACCGCTGCTGGCGACGGTGTTCCTGGCCGCGGGGGTGCTGGCGCTGACCGCGCTGCGGTCCACCGAGCCGGTGCCGCACCCGGACGCGCACCGGTCGGCCGGCTCGGTGCTGGCCGCGCCCGGACTGGCGGTGCTGGTCGGGGTGTTCGTCGGCACCGGCGCGGTCTTCGGGGCGGTGGAGGTGGTCACCGTCGCGTTCGCCGACGAGCGCGGCCACAAGGCGCTGGCGAGCGTGGTGCTGGCGACCTATGCGCTCGGTTCGTGCGTGGCCGGGGTGGTGTTCGGGCTGACCCGGCCGCGCGGGACGGTCGCCGGGCGGTTCAGGCTGGGCATAGTGCTGATGGGGGTGAGTATGATCCCGCCACTACTGATAGGGAATCTTTTTTTCCTGGCATTGGCGCTGTTCTTCTCCGGCCTGACCATCGCCCCCACGATGGTGAACGCGATGGGCCTGGTCGAACAGCTCGTACCCCGGGGGCGGTTGACCGAGGGCATCACGTGGACCAGCACGGGTCTCGCGGTCGGCGTCGCCGCGGGCGCCGCGCTCGCCGGTCGGGTGATCGACGCACACGGCGCCCGGGCAGCCTTCTGGGTGGGCACCGCCGCAGCGGTCTTCGCGGCCGCGGCGGCGTTCCTCGGCTACCGCCGGCTGCGGCCGGCACCGGATCGGGAGGAGCAGGACCACGATGGGGCGGACCGGAGCAGCACCCAGGACCACCAGCGGCATCTCGGCACCCTTGAGGGCGAGGGAGTGGCGTAACTGGGCGGGTAACGTCTCGGCGCGCCCCGGGCGGGTCGCCGCGCCCGCGTCGGTCGACGAACTCGCCGCGGTGGTGCGCAAGGCAGCCGCGGACGGACTGCGGGTGAAGGCGGTCGGCTCCGGCCACTCCTTCACCGCAGCCGCGGCCACCGACGGGCTGCTGGTGCGGCCCGAGGCGCTGTCCGCGATCAGGTCGATCGACCCCGAGGCCGGCACCGTCACCGTGGAGGCGGGGGTGCAACTGCGGCAGCTCAACGCGGCGCTGGCCGCCGCCGGGCTGTCGCTGCGGAACATGGGCGACATCATGGAGCAGACCGTGGCCGGCGCCACCAGCACCGGTACCCATGGCACCGGCCGCGACTCCGGCTCGATCGCCGCCCAGATCACCGCGCTCGAACTGGTCACCGCCGACGGGTCGGTGCTCGACTGCTCGGCCGACCGGAACCCCGAGGTGTTCGCCGCCGCCCGGATCGGCCTCGGCGCGCTCGGCGTGGTCAGCGCCCTCACCTTCGCGGTGGAGCCGCTGTTCCTGCTCACCGCCCGGGAGGAGCCGATGAGCTTCGACCGGGTGACGGCGGAGTTCGACCGGCTCGTCGCGGACAACGAACACTTCGAGTTCTACTGGTTCCCGCACACCGAGGGCTGCACCACCAAGCGCAACAACCGCTCCGCGGGCCCGGCCGCCCCCGTGCCCGCGCTGCGCGGCTGGATCGACGACGAACTGCTGTCCAACGGCGTCTTCCAGGCCGCCTGCGCGCTCGGCAGGGTGGCCCCGGCGGCGATCCCGGGGATCGCGAGGATCTCCAGCCGCGCGCTGTCGGCCCGGACGTACACCGACATCCCCTACAAGGTCTTCACCAGCCCGCGCCGGGTCCGGTTCGTCGAGATGGAGTACGCGGTGCCGCGGGAGGCCGCGGTGCCGGTTCTGCGGGAGTTGAAGTCCATGGTGGAGCGGTCCGACCTGCGGATCAGCTTCCCGGTGGAGGTACGGGTGGCTCCGGCCGACGACATCGCGCTGTCCACCGCCTCCGGCCGGGACAGCGCCTACGTCGCGGTGCACATGTACCGGGGCAGCCGCTACCAGGAGTACTTCACCGCCGTCGAGCGGATCATGGTCGCGGCGGGCGGCCGTCCGCACTGGGGCAAGATGCACACCCGGGACGCGGAGTACCTGCGCTCGGCCTACCCGCGCTTCGAGGAGTTCACCGCGCTGCGCGACCGGCTCGACCCCGAGCGGCTGTTCGAGAACGACTACCTGCGCCGGGTGCTGGGTGCCCGCACGTGACGGGTGACGGCGACTTCGCCGCGTAAGAACCCTTTTGGGTGATCAATGACGCACTCCGGTGTGAGCCGGGTCACCCAACTCCCGCCCTCCGCACGACATTGGACGGCGCGGCAGCCGCCCCCTGGTGGCCCGAATGGAGTACCGTGACGAATCCTGGCTTCCGGTGCCCGGCCGGTCGCCAAGGACGCGTGGAGGGGAGTCGGGGGCGCTCGTCCCGGGGTGCCACAGTCGGTCACACAGGGTGGCCGACCGACCACCGTCCCATAACGGCGTGTCACCGTCTGGTCCCGACACGCCGGGCAACTCCGCAAGGTTGTGGCACGCTGCACCCGGGCAGGCCACACTCGTTCAACGGGAGCAGCGACGCACGTGACGTCGGCAGGCACCACCCGGGAGGTAACCGTGCCCGAACTGCGGGTCGTGGCCGTCAGCAACGACGGCACCCGACTGGTGCTCAAGGCTGCCGACAGCACGGAGTACACCCTCCCGATCGACGAGCGGCTGCGCGCCGCCGTGCGCAACGACCGGGCCCGGCTCGGCCAGATCGAGATCGAGGTCGAGAGCCATCTGCGGCCCCGGGACATCCAGGCGCGGATACGGGCCGGCGCCTCGGCCGAGGAGGTCGCCCAGCTCGGCGGCATCCCGGTGGAGCGGGTGCGGCGGTTCGAGGGGCCGGTGCTGGCCGAGCGGGCCTTCATGGCCGAGCGGGCCAGGAAGACCCCGGTCCGCCGCCAGGGCGAGACCACCGGGCCGCAGTTGGGCGAGGCGGTCGCCGAACGCCTGCTGCTGCGGGGCGCGGAGAAGGACACCGTGCTGTGGGACTCCTGGCGCCGCGACGACGGCACCTGGGAGGTCCTGCTGGTCTACCAGGTCGCCGGCGAACCGCACTCGGCGTGCTGGACGTACGACCCGCCGCGCCGCCTGGTGCAGGCGGTGGACGACGAGGCGCGCGCGCTGATCGGCGAGACCGCTCAGACCCAGGGCCAGGAGCCGAGCTTCCCGTTCGTGCCCCGGATCGCCCGGCTGCCCCGGGACCGGCCGCTGGACCGCCCCGGCGGCGAGCGACCGGACCGCACCGACCGGGCCGACCGCGAGGCGCGCGCCGAGGAGCAGTCGGAGGAGCGCGACTCGCTCACCAGCCTGCTCGAGGCGGTACCGAGCTTCCGTGGCGACATGGTCGTGCCCGCTCCCCCGGTTCCGCCGGACTCCGCCCCGGCGGAGGAGGCACAGGAGGAGGAGCCGGAGGAGGCCGCTCCCGCGGCCAGCGCCGGCGCGGGCTCCGCCTATGCCGACGTCCTGATGCCGCGCGCCGTGGCGGGCCACCGCGACCGTCTGAAGGGCACCACCGACCGCCAGGCCGAGGCGGACGGCGTCCGCCCGGGGCGGCGGGCCACGGTGCCGAGCTGGGACGAGATCGTCTTCGGCAGCCGCCGCAAGAAGCAGGAGTAGCGCAGGCAGCAGGCAGCAGGATCAGCGCAGCAGGATTACTGCGCGCCGGGAGGAGTGAACCGGCTTCGCAGCGGGCATCGGGACACCGACCGGGAGCCGACGGCCGTAAGGGGCAGCCACCTTGGTGGTTGCCCCTTACGCGTGCGCCCTGCGGGGGGTCAGCCCGGCTGCGCGCCCGTGGCCACCGGACGGGAGGGGTCGGCGCCCCACTCGCTCCAGGAGCCGACGTACAGCGCCGCCGGGACGCCCGCGACGGCGAGCGCGAGGATCTCGTGCGTCGCGGACACGCCGGAGCCGCAGTAGACGCCCACCTCGGCGCCGGGCGTCGCGCCCAGGGCGCCGAACCGCGCGGCGAGTTCGGCGGGGGCGCGGAAGAGCCCGTCCGAGGTGACGTTCTCCGTCGTGGGGGCGCTCACCGCGCCCGGGATGTGGCCGGCGACCGGGTCGATCGGCTCGGTCTCGCCGCGGTACCGCTCTCCCGCCCGTGCGTCCAGCAGCAGCCCGCGGCGGGCGAGTGCGGCCGCACCGGCCGCGTCGAGCACCGGCAGGGCACCGGGCCGCGGCACGAAGTCCCCGTCCCCCGGCGCGGGTTCCGCGGTGCTCAGCGGCAGCCCCGCGGCCTTCCACGCCGCCAGGCCGCCGTCCAGCACCCGGACCCGCTCGTGTCCCGCCCAGCGCAGCAGCCACCACGCGCGGGCCGGACCCCAGCCGTTCCAGTCGTCGTAGAGCACCACGTCGGTCTGCGCGCCGACCCCGGCCGCGCGCATCGCGGCGCCGAACACCCCGGTGTCGGGCAGCGGGTGGCGTCCGCGCGGGCCGGGCGCCCCGGCGAGCGCGGTGTCCAGGTCCACGTAGCGGGCGCCGGGGATGTGGCCCGCCGCGTACTCGCCGTGCCCGGACGGCCCGCCCATCGCGTAGCGGACGTCGAGCACGGCGGTGGAGGCGGGCGCCGCGGCCAGTTCGGCCGCGGTGATGATGGGTTCCATGCCCCCATTGTGGGTCGTGGTCCGCGCGGCGCGGGCGCACCCCACCCCCACGCGATCGCGGGCAGCAGCGGCACCGGGGCGGGAGGGCCGCCGGGCCCGGTAAGGCCGACCGGCGGGTCAACCGTGGTTGTTGACCGGCAGCACGTCCGGCGAGAGGGAGCCCACGGCGGCGGACGCGCTCGTCATGCGGCGCCGGTGGTGGCGGCGGCACAGTACCTCGTAGCCGACCTCCGCGGCGCGGTCCACGTCGCCGATCACCACCTGGGCGCCCTCGACGACCATGACGCCGCCTATGGTGCGGGCGTTGTGGGTGGCGCGGGCACCGCACCAGCACAGGGCCTCGACCTGGAGCGCCTCGATCCGGTCGGCCAGCTCCATCAGCCGCTGCGAGCCCGGGAAGAGCCGGGTGCGGAAGTCGGTGGTGATACCGAACGCGTAGACGTCCAGGTCGAGTTCGTCCACCACCCGGGCGAGCTGGTCGATCTGCACCGGGGCGAGGAACTGTGCCTCGTCGACCACGACGTAGTCCACCCGGCCGCCGCGGCTGATCACCCCGATCAGGTGGCCGTACAGGTCCATGTCGTCGGCCACCTCGACGGCGTCGGTGACCAGGCCGAGCCGGGAGGAGAGCTTGCCCTGCCCGGCGCGGTCGTCCCGGGTGAAGATCACCGCCTGGAGGCCGCGGGCGGTGCGGTTGTGGATGATCTGCAACGCGAGGGTGCTCTTGCCGCAGTCCATCGTTCCGGAGAAGAAGACCAGCTCGGACATGGGAAGGACGACGGCCTTTCGGAGGGGCGGCGGTGGACGGAGGGCGGCCGGACGGAGCGCGGGCGGCAGGTGGGAGGACGAGGGGAGAGCGACGGGCACGCGGACGGGCAGCGGACGGCGGGCAGCCTCAGGAGCGTACTTCGAGCAGCGGGACCAGTTGCTCGACGGGGGTCATGGAGCCGTGCAGCCCGACCATCCTCGACTCCCCCGGCTCGGTGCGGCCCGCCACGATCGCCACGTCGTCCCGGGCCGCGGCCACCACGTCGCCGATCCGCCCCAGCACCCGTGGCTCGCAGTCCGGCCCGAACCAGCCGGCGGCCACCGCCTCCGCGCGGCCGGCCACCCACATCCTGTCGCCGAGCACCTCGCGCCACACCGCGAGCACGTCGGCCGCGGCTCCGGGCACCGCGTACACGTGCCGGGCCCGGCCCTCGCCGCCCAGCACCGCGACCCCCGCGCGCAGTTCCCAGTCCTCGTCGAAGTCGATCCTCGACTCCTCGTCGAACGGGACGTCGATCATGCCGTGGTCCGCGGTGACGTACAGGGCGCTGCGCGGCGGCAGTTGCTCGGCGAGGCGCTGCGCCAGCCGGTCGACCATCGCCAACTGCCCGCGCCATGCGTCGGAGTCGACGCCGTGCCGGTGGCCCATGGCGTCCAGCTCGCTGTAGTACGTGTAGACCAGCGCGCGGTCGGCGGCCGCGAGCCGGTCGGCGGCCAGGTCCATCCGGTCCTCGCCGGACAGCCGCCCGTGGAAGGCGCCGCCGGACAGCGCGACCTTGGTCAGCGGGGTCTGGGCGAAGGTCGGTGAGGAGACCTGGCAGGTGGCGATCCCGGCGGCGTCGGCGAGCCGGAAGACCGTCGGGTGCGGCTGCCAGGTGTGCGGCGCGGTCCACGGCTGCCAGCGCAACTGGTTCATCAGCTCGCCGGTGCCGGGGTTGAGCGTCGTGTACCCGGCCAGGCCGTGCGCGCCCGGCGCCAGGCCGGTGCCCACGGAGGCGAGCGAGGTCGCGGTGGTGGACGGGAAGCCGGCGGTGAGCGGGCGTCCGCTGCCGCCGGTGGAGGTGCCCAGCAGCGACGTGAGGAAGGGCGCCTCCTCGGGATGGCGCAGGATCAGCTCCCAGCCGAGCCCGTCCACCAGGAACACGCAGACCCGGTCGGCCGGTTCGAGGACCAGGCCGGTGCGGGGCATGCCGGGGACGTCGAACCCGGCGACCGCGGCCGGGATCACGTCGCACAGCGCACCGGTGCCGTAGGCGGGGACCGGTGCGGTGCGCAGGTCGAGCGGCTCGGGGTCGTAGGCGTCGGGAAGCGGTCCGCCCATCAGTCCGTGGCCGCTGTCGCCTCGGAGAGGGCCTGCGCGAAGGCGAGGGCCTGCCGGACGGTGTCGGGGCCGTCGCCGGCCTCGCTGACCCGCAGCGAGAGGTCGTCGACGGTCGAGGAGCCGGTGTACCCGTGGTCGGCCTCGCAGTTGGGGTCCCCGCAGGCGGCCGGTTCCAGGTCGATCCGGGAGACGGCGCCCCATCCGATGGTGAGCACGACCTCGCGCGGCAGGGTGCCCGGAGTGCCGGCGGTGCCCGGCGTGTAGGACTCGGGGTTGGCCACCACCCGGCTGACCACCACCGAGGAGATCCGGCCGATCTTCACCGATTCGGTCGACGTGGTCGCGTACGGGCTCGGCGAGGTGTCGTCGGCCGCCTGCTCGTCGGTGTGGCTGACGATGAACCGGCTGCCGGTGAGCACCAGCACCGTCACGTGCCGCCGCACCTCGTTGGCGTCGAAGGTGGTCTCCTGGTGGACCAGGTACGACGTGACCGGCTCGCGGCCCACGGCCGCCTCGACGGCCTCGGCCACCAGGGCCGGGTAGTAGCCGCTGCGCTCGATGGCCGTGCGCAGTCCCTGCGTCGTCGTACCGGTCTTCGCCATGAGGTCCATCCTATGCGCGCTCCAGGGCCTTCAGTACGTCGTCAGCGCGCGCGGGCCCAGGTCGGTGCGGGCCGGCGGGGTGGCCAGCCGGACCCGCGCGCCGAGCACGCTCAGACCGCGCGGCGCGACCACCACGGGCTCCAGGTCGACGGCGACCACCTCCGGAAGGTCGTCGGCGAGCATCGACACCCGCAGCAGCAGTTCCTCCAGCGCGGCGGTGTCGACCGGCTCGGCGCCGCGCCAGCCGAAGAGCATCGGCGCGGACTTGAGGGAGCGCACCAGCTCCGCGGCGTCGCGGTCCGTGGCCGGGACGAGCCGGTGCGCTATGTCGCCGAGGAGTTCGGAGGGCGCGCCGGCCAGCCCGAAGGAGAGCACCGCGCCCGCCGCCGGGTCCACCCCGGCCCGCACCACCGTGTCCACCCCGCGCGGGGCCATCGCCTGGACCACCGGGCGCAGTTCGGCGGGCCCGCCGAGCCGCGCGGTCAGCTCGCCGTAGGCCCGCCGCAGGTCGTCCTCGTCGGCGAGGTCGAGCCGCACGCCGCCGAGGTCGGCGCGGTGGCGCAGGTGGGGCGCGGTGGTCTTCAGCGCCACCGGGTAGCCGAGCGCGGCGGCGGCCCGGGCGGCGGCGTCCGGGTCGGGCGCGGGCCGGGCCAGGCGGACCTGGACGCCGTAGCGGCCGAGCAGGGCCGCGGTGTCGGCCTCGGTGAGGGTGACGCCCTCGCCGGGCGGTGTTCCCGGCGGCAGCAGCCGGCGCACGTCCTCGGTCGCGCCGGCCTCGTCGATCCCGTCCAGGTCCGGGACCCGGCCGGGTTCCGCGACGCTCGCGCGCCACGCGGCGTAGGCG
Source organism: Streptomyces sp. SN-593 (assembly GCF_016756395.1). Lineage (NCBI taxonomy): Bacteria > Bacillati > Actinomycetota > Actinomycetes > Kitasatosporales > Streptomycetaceae > Actinacidiphila > Actinacidiphila reveromycinica. Next base: position 6,561,508 of record NZ_AP018365.1, on the reverse strand, counting down.
GTGGCCTCGGCGAGCGAGCCGACCGCGCGGTCCGGCGCGCGGTAGGCGGGGATACGGGCCTCGGCGGCGCGGGCGGCGGGGACACGGGCGGCGGGTGTGCCGGCCGCATCGGGCACGGGCGCCGCGGACCCGTCGGGCACGGGCGGCGGCCCGGACGTGCCCGGCCCGGACGTGCCCGGCCCGGGCGGTGGCGGCCCGGCCTCCCCGGGTCCGCGCGTCGGTGCCCTGTCCTCCCCGGGTTCCGGTACGGGCGCGCCGAGCCGGTCGGCCATGGCGTCGAGGGCGAGGTGGACCACCACCACGGGCTTGTCCGCGCCGGCGGCGGCGGCCCGCAGGGCGGCGGCGAGGGCGGGGTCGTCGCCGGCCTCGGGGTCGGACGGGACGGCGGGGGCGGCCGCGTCGCCCGGGTCGCTCGGGTCGGCGGTGAGCAGGTCGGTGCCGACCCTGGGGATGGCCGTGACCACCACCGCGTCGCTGCCGGGGTCGGCCAGCGCGGTGGTGAGGGCGGCCGCGAAGTCGTCCGGGCCGGCGGTGGTGGTGAGGTCGACCGGCGCGGCGGGGCGCAGCCCCGCGGTGAGCGCCGAGTCGTAGGTGAGCAGGCCCAGGGACTCGGAGTTGCCGAGGATGGCGACGCGGTTGCCGGCGGGCAGCGGCTGGAGGGCGAGGAACAACCCGGCGTCGAGCAGTTCCGTGACGGTGTCGACCCGCATCACCCCGGCCTGCCGGAAGAGCGCGGACACCGTGGAGTCGGGGATGCGGGTGACGGGCACCTCGTGGCCGGGGGGCACCGCGCCGGAGTGCAGGGCGCCCTTCACCACCACGACGGGCTTCTCGGCCGCCGTGCGGCGGGCGAGCCGGGTGAACTTGCGGGGGTTGCCGAAGGACTCCAGGTACATCAGCACCGCGCCGGTGTCCGGGTCGTCCTGCCAGAACTGGAGCAGGTCGTTGCCGGAGACGTCCGCCCGGTTGCCCGCCGACACGAAGGTGGACGGGCCCAGGCCCCGGCGGTGCAGCCCGGAGAGCAGGGCGATGCCGATGGAGCCGGACTGGGTGAACAGGCCGAGCCGGCCGCGGCGCGGCATGTCGGGGGACAGCGACGCGTTCAGCCGGGCGTCGGGCGCGGTGTTGAGGACCCCGAACGCGTTCGGGCCGATCACCCGCATGCCGTGGGAGCGGGCCTGCCGGACCAGTTCGCGCTGGCGGGCCCGGCCCTCGGGGCCGGCCTCGGAGTAGCCGGCACTGACCACGACGAGGCCGCGCACCCCGGCGGCGCCGCAGTCGGCGACGGCCTCGGGCACCCGTTCGGCGGGCACCGCCACCACCGCGAGATCGACGCTCGCGCCGCTTTCCGCGATCTCCCGGACCGAGCGGTGGCCGGGCACGCCGCCGAGGTCGGTGCCGCCGGCGGGGAAGGCGTGGTTGACCGCGTAGAGGCGGCCGGTGAAGCCGCCGGCGGCGATGTTGCGCAGCAGCGTGCGGCCGAGGCCGCCGGGCCGGCGGCCGGTGCCGACCACCGCGACGGACTCCGGGCGCAGCAGCCGCTGGACGGAGCGCGCCTCGGCGCGGTGTTCGCGGGCGCGCATCACACGCACGGACTCGTCGGTGGGTTCGAGGTCGAGGTCGAGGTGGACGACGCCGTCGGTGAAGCTGCGCTGCTGGGTGTAGCCGGCGTCGGTGAAGACCTTGACCATCTTGCGGTTGGCGGGCAGGACTTCGGCGGTGAAGTGCAGGATGCCGCGCTCGCGGGCGACGGCCGCGATGTGTTCGAGCAGCGCGGAGGCGACGCCGCGGCCCTGGTGCGCGTCCTGGACGAGGAAGGCGACCTCGGCGCGGGTGCCCGCCGGCCCCGACACCGCCCGCCCGTACTCGTCGGTGCGGTCGTAGCGGACGGTGGCGATGAACTCGCCCCCGACGGTGGCCGCGAGGCCGACCCGGTCGTCGTAGTCGTGGTGGGTGAAGCGGTGCACGTCCCGGTCGGACAGGCGCGGGTAGGGCGCGAAGAACCGGTAGTACTTCGACTCGTCGGAGACCTGCTCGTAGAAGTCCACCAGCCGTCCGGCGTCCTCCGGGCCGATCGGCCGGATCCGGGCGATGCCGCCGTCGCGCAGCACGACGTCGGCCTCCCAGTGGACGGGGTACGGCTGCTCGCTCATGTCCCCAGCGTATGCGCCGGAGCGCGTGGGGTGTCTGCTCGCGCCGCCGACGCGCAGGGGGCAGTCTGGGGGAGGCCGCTTCGAGCGCGGGCCGGTGCGTCGAAGCCGCGCCGGAGGCGTGCTCGACTGGTCTCGATCACTGGAACCGCCTGTGCGGATGGCACCGACCCGAAGGACTTCACCATGGCTGAGCGGCACGTCAACGTCGGCTGGGCGGAGGGGCTGCACGCCCGCCCCGCATCCATCTTCGTCCGCGCGGCCATGGCCGCCGGGGTGCCGGTGACCATCGCCCGGGCCGGGGGCGCCCCGGTCAACGCCGGGTCGATGCTCGCCGTGCTCGGTCTCGGCGCGCAGGGCGGCGAGGAGGTCGTGCTCGCCTCGGAGGCGGACGGGGCCGAGGTGGCGCTGGACCGGCTGGCGAAGCTGGTCGCCGAGGGCCTGGACGAGTTGCCCGAGACGGTCTGAGGCCGGCGGACCGCAATGCCCGCCGCAGCGAATACCGGCCGCCGCTCCGGATGACCGGTCGCCGCGTAAAACACCCGCACAGCGGAATTCACCGGAGCCGGACATGCCCTCGGCCCGGCCGGTCGGCATTTCCCGCGATATCCGGGACGACAATTCACGTTCTTGTATACGGTGCGATTGTTAAGCGCGGCGGCGTCCCGCGTGTACGGCGCGTTTCAGGGTCCTCACCGAGGAGGCGTGCTCCACATGCAGCGCGGCCAGCCGGCGGGCGCGTTCGGCGTCGCCGCGAGCCACCGCGTCCACGATCGCCGCGTGCTCCTCCCACGCGAGCGCGGCCCGGTCGGTGCTGTCCCCGGCGTACACCCAGGCGATCTTGTACCGGAGCTGGGTGAGCAGGGCGGCCAGCGTGGGGCTGCCGGACGCCTGCGCCAGCGTCTCGTGGAACCAGCCGCCGAGCGCCGGCAGGTCCGACAACTGCCCCTGCACCGCGCGCTCCTGACCCAGCCGGACCAGGCCGCGCAGCACCTTGAGGTGGGACTCGCCCCGACGCTGCGCGGCCCGGGCGGCGCCCAGCGGCTCCAACAGGCCGCGCAGCTCCAACAGGTCCGCGGCCTCCTGCTCGGTGGGCTCGGCCACCGAGGCGCCGGCGTGCCGGCGGGTGCGGACGAAGCCCTCGGACTCCAGGGTGCGCAGCGCCTCGCGCACCGGCACCCGCGACACCCCGTACCGCTGCGCGAGCAGCTCCTCGGTCAGCCGGCTGCCGGGCGGGAAGAAGCCGCCCACGATGTCGTCGCGGATCGCCGTACACACCACCTGGGCGGAGATACGCCGATCGGTGCCCCCCGCGCCGTTCACATCCGTTTCCGCATCGCAAGAACTCCGCTCTCTCCCCGTATGCATTCTGACGCGACTCTATTGCAGCACGAGACCGTACGGAAATGCAGCCCCTGAATTTCCGGGTCGTTCCGGATGGTTTTCGGACAGGGGGGCGCGAATCGTGGCCGGTGTCCGGCGTGGGGGCGCGCGCCCCGGGCGGGGCGGCGGGGAGAGGGCAGGGCGGGGACGGGCGTGGGGGTACCGGAGGGCGGGGGCGGCCGGGCCGAGGCGGCGGGACGGCCGAGGGGGGCGGCGGGAGGGGGCGGGACGGCCGGAACCCCGGCGCCGCGCTGGCGGGCCGGGGTTCCGGTGGGGGGGGTCGCGGGGGTTCCGCGGCCGGGGTCAGGAGACGACGGACACCGGGCCGATCCCCAGTTCCCGCACCGGGTCCGCGATCGCGGCCGCGTCGCCGACCAGGATCACCACGAGGCGGTCCAGCGGGAAGGCGCTGACGACCGCGGCCGTCGCCTCCACCGTGCCGGTCTCGGTGAGCCGGGCGTACAGCGCGGCCTGGAAGTCGTCGGGCAGCTCCTGCTCGACCTGGTCGGCGAAGGTGCTCGCCACCGCGGCGGCGGTCTCGTAGCGCAGCGGGGCCACCCCGACGAGGTTCTGCACCGCGACGTCGCGCTCGGTGTCGGTCAGCCCGCCCTCGCCCAGTTCGCGGATCACCCGCCAGGCGTCGGCCAGGGCCGGGCCGGTCACCTCGGTGGCGACCGAGCCGCTGACGGCCAGCAGCGCGGCGCCGGTGCCGTCGGCGGAGGAGAGCAGCACCTGGCCGAAGGCGCGCACCCCGTAGGTGTAGCCCTTCTCCTCGCGCAGCACCCGGTCCAGCCGGGAGGTGAGGGTGCCGCCGAGGCAGTAGGTGCCCAGCACCTGCGCCGCCCACACCGGGTCCTGCCGGTCCGGGCCGGTCCGGCCGATCAGCAACTGGGTCTGCACCGAGCCGGGCCGGTCCACGATCACCACGCGCGCGGTGTCGTCGGCCACGATCGCCGGGCGGGCCGCGGGCTCGGCCTTGGTGCCCGTCCAGCGGCCCAGCGTGCTCTCCAGCAGCACGGGCAGCTCGATCCCGGTCAGGTCGCCGACCACCACGGCGGTGGCCGTGGCGGGCCGGACGTGCGCGGTGTAGAAGGCGCGCACGGCGTCCGCGTCGATCCGCCGCACCGTCTCCTCGGTGCCCTGGCGGGGCCGCGAGTGGCGCGCCTCGGCCGGGAACAGTTCCTTCGACAGCGCCATCGCGGCCCGGCGGCCGGGGTTCGCCAGCTCGTGCGGGATCTCGTCGAGCCGGTTGGCGACCAGCCGCTTGATCTCGTCGTCCGGGAAGGCCGGGGACCGCAGCGCCTCGGCGAGCAGGTCGAGCGCCTTGTCCAGCCGGGACGCGGGCACCTCGAGGGAGACCCGCACCCCCGGGTGGTCCGCGTGCGCGTCGAGCGTCGCGCCGCAGCGCTCCAACTCGGCGGCGAACTCCTCGGCGGAGTGCTGGTCGGTACCCTCCGACAGCGCCCTGGCCATGATGGTGCCCACACCGTCGAGGCCCTCGGGCTCGGCGGCCAGCGGAGCGGCGAGCAGCACCTCGACCGCGACCACCTGCTGGCCGGGGCGGTGGCTGGTGAGCAGGGTCAGGCCGTTGGCCAGGGTGCCGCGCTGGGGCGCGGGGAACGCCCACGGCTTCGGCTCGCCGGCCTGCGGCTGCGGGTGGAACGTCATGGTGTCGGCGGTGGCGCTCATGCCTCGGCACCCTCTCCCTGCTCGTCCTGGTCGTCCTGCTGTGCGCCGGCGCCCCCGGTGGGCTCGTAGACGAGGACGGCCCGGTTGTCGGGGCGCAGCCGCGCCGCGGCGACCGTCCTGACCTCCTCGGCCGTCACGTCCAGCACCCGCTGCACCGCGGTGAGGGCGAGCTGCGGGTCGCCGAACAGCACCGCGTACCGGCACAGTTCGTCGGCGCGGCCGGCCACCGTGGCGAGCCGGTCCAGCCACTCGCGCTCCAGTTGCGCCTGCGCGCGCTCCATCTCCTCGGGCGTGGGGCCGTGCTCGGCGAGGCGGGCCAGCTCCTCGTCCACGGCCGCCTCGATGGCGGGCAGTTCCACGCCGCTGGACGCCTTGACGTCCAGCCAGCCGAGCGAGGGCGCCCCGGCCAGCCGCAGCAGGCCGAACCCGGCGGTCACGGCGGAACGGTCGCGCCGCACCAGCCGGTTGTGCAGCCGGGAGGACTCGCCGCCGCCCAGGACCGTCAACGCCAGGTCGGCAGCGTCACTCTCACGGGTGCCGTCGTGCGGCAGCCGGTAGACGGCCATCAGGGCACGGGAGGGGACGTCCTCCTCGATCACCTCGCGCACGCCCTCGCCGACCACGTCGGGCAGCGAGCCGTCGCGCGGCTCCGGCTTGCCGTCGTGGGCCGGGATGGTGCCGAAGTACTTCTCGATCCACTTGAGGGTCTGCGCCGGGTCGATGTCGCCGACCACGGACAGCACCGCGTTTCCGGGCGCGTAGTACGTGCGGAAGAAGGCGCGGGCGTCCTCCAGCGAGGCCGCGTCGAGGTCGGCCATCGAGCCGATCGGGGTGTGGTGGTAGGGGTGGCCGTCCGGGAAGGCGAGCGCGCTGAGGCGTTCGAACGCGGTGCCGTAGGGCACGTTGTCGTAACGCTGGCGGCGCTCGTTCTTCACCACGTCCCGCTGGTTGTCCAGGCTCTCCTGGTCCAGCGCGGTCAGCAGGCTGCCCATGCGGTCGGCCTCCAGCCACAGGGCCAGTTCGAGCTGGTGGGCCGGCATGGTCTCGAAGTAGTTGGTGCGCTCGAAGCTGGTGGTGCCGTTGAGCGAACCGCCCGCGCCCTGGACGAGCTCGAAGTGCCCGTTCCCCTTGACGCTGGCCGAGCCCTGGAACATCAGGTGCTCGAAGAGGTGGGCGAGACCGGTACGGCCCTTGACCTCGTGGCGCGAACCGACGTCGTACCAGAGGCATACCGCGGCGACCGGGGTGAGGTGGTCCTCGGAGAGCACCACTCGCAGGCCGTTCGCCAGGCGGTGCTCGGTGGCTGTCAGGCCGCTGGAGTGTGCCTCCGGCGTGGCCGTGTGACCCATGGGCAAGCTGTCCTTCCGGTCGCTGCTGCGTGACTGCGTAGAGTGCTGCCACTCTAGGCAAGCGTGCCCGCGCCGCGCGAAGTTCCCGCCCGGAACGCGCTCGTGCCGGGTCGCGGTCCGCGTTGTCGGTGCCGCGGTCCACAATGGACCGCGCCGCACCGCGGCGCGGGCCCGCCGTCCGTGCGCGGCAGCAGCGCGCGACCCGCACCGCGCGGCACGCGGCCCGGCAACAGGACGTACCCGCAGCACGACACGCAACGCACCACCCCGTACACGCACCACGCACCACGCACCCGAAGGCACCACGCAAGGCAAAGGAGCGCCGCCGAGATGGCCCGCCGCACGACGAAGAGCCCGCCTCCGGACGACGACTTCGAGGAGCGCATCCTCGACATCGACGTCGTGGACGAGATGAAGGGCTCCTACCTTGAGTACGCCTACTCGGTGATCTACGCCCGCGCGCTGCCCGACGCCCGTGACGGCATGAAGCCGGTGCACCGCCGCATCGTCTACCAGATGAACGAGATGGGCCTGCGCCCCGAGCGGGGCTTCGTCAAGTGCGCCCGCGTGGTCGGCGAGGTGATGGGCAAGCTGCACCCGCACGGCGACGCGTCGATCTACGACGCGATGGTCCGGATGGCGCAGCCCTTCTCGCAGCGGCTGCCGCTGGTCGACGGGCACGGGAACTTCGGCTCGCTCGACGACCTGCCGGCCGCGATGCGCTACACCGAGGCCCGCATGTCGGGCCCGGCGCAGCTCATGGTCGAGTCGATCGACGAGGACACCGTCGACTTCGCGCCCAACTACGACGGCCAGGAGCAGGAGCCCGAGGTCCTGCCGGCCGCCTACCCGAACCTGCTGGTCAACGGCTCGTCCGGGATCGCGGTCGGGATGGCGACGAACATGCCGCCGCACAACCTGGGCGAGGTCGTCGCGGCCGCCCGGCACCTGATCCGGTACCCGAACGCGGACCTCGACGCGCTGATGCGCCACGTCCCGGGGCCCGACCTGCCCACCGGCGGCCGGATCATCGGACTGTCCGGTGTCCGCGACGCGTACGAGACCGGCCGCGGCACCTTCAAGATCCGCGCCACCGTCTCGGTGGAGGACGTCACCCCGCGCCGCAAGGGCCTGGTCGTCACCGAACTGCCCTTCACCGTCGGGCCCGAGAAGGTCATCGCCAAGATCAAGGACATGGTCGGTGCCAAGAAGCTCCAGGGCATCGCCGACGTCAAGGACCTCACCGACCGCGAGCACGGCCTTCGGCTGGTCATCGAGATCAAGAACGGCTTCAACCCCGAGGCCGTGCTCGAACAGCTCTACAAGCTGACGCCGATGGAGGACTCCTTCGGCATCAACAACGTGGCCCTGGTGGACGGCCAGCCGCTCACCCTCGGCCTCAAGGAGCTGCTGGAGGTCTACGTCGACCACCGCTTCACGGTGGTCAGGCGGCGCTGCGAGTTCCGGCGCACCAAGCGCCGTGACCGGCTGCACCTGGTGGACGGCCTGCTCGTGGCGCTCGTCGACATCGACGAGGTCATCTCCATCATCCGGTCCAGCGAGAACGCGGCGCAGGCCAAGGAACGCCTGATGGACCGGTTCGGCCTGTCGGACATCCAGACGCAGTACATCCTCGACACCCCGCTGCGCCGGCTGACCCGCTTCGACCGGATCGAGCTGGAGGCCGAGCGCGACCGGCTCAACGAGGAGATCGCCGAGCTGACCCGCATCCTGGAGTCGGACGCGGAACTGCGCAAGCTGGTGTCCTCCGAACTCGCCGCCGTCGCGAAGAAGTACGGCACCGAGCGGCGTACCGCGCTGCTGGAGTCGGCGGGCGCCCCGGCCACCGCGGTGCCCCTGGAGGTCGCCGACGACCCGTGCCGGGTGCTGCTCTCCTCGACCGGGCTGGTGGCGCGCACCCCGGTGGGCGAGCCGCCCTCCGACACCTCGGGCAAGCGGGCCAAGCACGACGTGGTCGTGTCCGCGGTGGCGACCAGCGCCCGCTCCGACGTCGGCGTGGTGACCTCGACCGGCCGGCTGCTGCGGCTGACCGTCATCGACCTGCCGATGCTGCCGGACACCGCGGGCCCGCCCTCGCTCGCCGGCGGCGCCCCGCTGTCGGAGTTCCTGGCGCTCGACGACGGGGAGCGGGCGCTGTGCCTGACCACGCTCGACGAGTCCTCGCCCGGGCTGGCGCTCGGCACCGCGCAGGGCGTGGTCAAGCGGGTCGTGCCGGACTACCCGTCCAACAAGGACGACCTGGAGGTCATCACCCTCAAGGAGGGCGACGCGATCGTGGGCGCGGTGGAGCTGCGCACCGGTGAGGAGGACCTGGTCTTCATCACCGACGACGCCCAACTCCTGCGCTACCCGGCCGCCCAGGTCCGTCCGCAGGGCCGCCCGGCCGGCGGTATGGCGGGCATCAAGCTCGCCGACGGCGCCCGGGTGATCTCCTTCACCGCGGTGGACCCGGCCGTGGAGGCGGTGGTCTTCACCGTGGCCCGTTCCGAGGGCACGCTCGACGGCCCGGGCGAGGGCACCGCGAAGCTGACACCGTTCGACCAGTACCCGCGGAAGGGGCGGGCCACCGGCGGGGTGCGCTGCCAGCGGTTCCTGCGCGGGGAGAACGGCCTGCTGCTGGCCTGGGCGGGTCCCGCACCGGCCCGCGCGGCCACCTCGGCGGGCGCGCCCGCCGAACTCCCGCCGAAGGACCCGCGCCGCGACGGCTCCGGTGTCCCGCTGGCCAAGCCGGTCGCGGTGATCGCGGGCCCGGCGTAGCCGCACCCCCGTACCCGTGCCCGGGCCCGCCACGGCCCGGGCACGGGTGGGTGCGGGCCCAGCAGGGCGGAACACGCGGCTGGCTGGGCGGCCGGTACGGCGACGGGCCCGGGCCGGGCGGCGGGCCCGCGATACAGGTCCGAGGACGGACGTACGGCACCGGTCCGAGGACCGGCATACGGCACCGGTCCGAGGACCGGCGTACGGCGACGGGCGCCGGTACGGGCACGCGCGGAGGTACGGTCTAGGCTCGGCGGCGTGAGCCTCTGCACCATTGCCTCGACCGAACTGGCCGAACCGTTGACCGCGACCGCGGCGACCGCCCGGACCTGGCTCCTGATCGAGCAGCCGGGGCCGTGGGGGGCGAAGGCGCTCAGGACCAGCCACCTCGACCCGGTACTGGGGCGCACGTTGGAGCGCCTCGCCGACGGCACCGGTGTCCGGCTCGGCCTCATCCGGCGCCCCGGCCGGCATGCCGACACCCACCGGCCGCGCCTGCGCCGCGTCATCGCCGCCCACACCGCGCCCGACCGGCCCTGGGTCTGCACCGCCGACCTGGCCGACGCCTCCGACCTGGCCGACCTGGACTTCCCGGCTCTCGGCGGCGGCCGGTCCGCCGGCTTCGGCGCCCCCGCCGACGGCCCCGGCGCCCGACCGGTCGCCCTCGTCTGCACCAACGGCACCCGCGACCGCTGCTGCGCCCTGCACGGTCGTCCGCTCGCCGCCGAACTCGCCGCCGACGAGGGCTTCGACGTCTGGGAGACCACCCATCTCGGCGGCCACCGCTTCGCCCCGACCATGCTGGTGCTGCCGCACGGCTACTCCTACGGCCGTCTGGACGCCGCCTCGGCCAAGGACGCGCTGACCGCCGCGCGCGCCGGCCGGGTCGCCCTGGACGGCTGCCGCGGCCGCTCCACCTGGTCCCGCCCGGGGCAGGCCGCCGAGTTGGCGGTCCGGACGCTCGTCGACGAGGACCGCGCGGCGGTGCTGGCGGTGCGCGCCGCCGACCCCGTGCAGCCTGAGCAGCCCGCGCCGGGGCCCGGGAACGACGACGCACGGACCGCCTGGTCCGTGCGCGTCGAGCACACCGACGGCCGGGCCTGGCGGGTGCTGGTCGCCCAGCGCGCCGCCACTCCCCCGCGGCCTGAGAGCTGTGGCGCCGCGCTCGGCACGCCCGCGCGGATGGACGTGGAGGCCGTCGAGCAGATCGCCCCCGGTCCAGCGTCCACCCGTACGCCGCCCGGCCGTTGAGGTCGGGCCGTTGACACCGGGCGGCTCGGGTAGGGCGGGCTCGGGTCGGGCGACTGGCGCCGGCCCGTCGCCCGGGTGGAGCCGCACCCCCGGCCCCGGTAGACAGTACGGGGGCGATCCGGCCCGCTACACGGCGCCGGCTCCCGTCAGCGACCGCACCTCGGTCTCCGCGAACGCGGCCTCGTCCGCCGGCTCCTTGGTGAGCACCGTGCCCAACCAGCCGGCGAAGAAGCCGAGCGGGATCGAGACCAGCCCCGGGTTCTCCAGCGGGAAGAGGTGGAAGTCCACCCCCGGGAAGAGCGAGTCGGCCCGCCCGGACGTCACCGGTGAGAGCACCACCAGGGTCAGCGCGGGGACGAGCCCGCCGTAGATCGACCACACGGCACCCTTGGTGGTGAAGCGGTGCCAGAACAGCGAGTAGAGCAACGAGGGCAGGTTCGCCGACGCCGCCACCGCGAACGCCAGCCCCACCAGGAACGCGATGTTCTGGTCCTGCGCCAGCAGGCTCAACGCGATCGCCACCGCGCCGATCCCGACCGCGGAGAACCGCGCCACCCGCACCTCGTCCTCCTCCATGTGGCCGCCGGGGTTGCCGGCGTCGCCCCTGGCCGCGTGGCGCGGCACCCGCCGCACCGTCGCGTACAGGTCGTGCGCCACCGACGCCGACGACGCGAGGGTGATGCCCGCCACCACCGCCAGGATCGTCGCGAACGCCACCGACCCCACCACCGCGAACAGCACCGCGCCGCCGGTCGTGCCCGATCCGCCGCCCAGCGCCTCCGCGAGCAGCGGCACCGCGGTGTTGCCCGCCTCGTTGGACGTCCGCACCGTGTCCGAACCGACCATCGCCGCGGCACCGAAGCCCAGCACGATCGTCATCAGGTAGAACGCACCGATCAGCCCGATCGCCCACACCACCGAGCGCCGCGCCGAACGCGCCGTCGGCACCGTGTAGAAGCGCGAGAGGATGTGCGGCAGCCCGGCCGTGCCCAGCACCAGGGCCAGGCCCAGACTGATGAAGTCCAGCCTCGATGTCCCGCTGACCCCGTATTTCAGCCCCGGCGCCAGGAACGCGTCGCCCTGCCCGCTCCCGGTCACCGCAGAGCGCAGCAGCCCGTTCACGTTGCCGTGGAACTTCACCAGCACCATCACCGTGAGCGCCACCGTGCCCCCCATCAGCAGCACGGTCTTGACGATCTGGATCCAGGTGGTCGCCCGCATCCCGCCGAACGACACGTAGGTCACCATCAGCGCGCCGACCCCGATCACCGTCCAGGTCCTGGCCGTGCCGGTGCCGCCGAGCAGCAGACCGACCAGGCTGCCCGCACCGACCATCTGCGCCACCAGGTAGAGGATCGACACCGTCACCGACGCCGTCCCCGCCGCGATCCGCACCGGGCGGTGCCGCAACCGGGCGGACAACACGTCGGCCAGCGTGTACCGCCCGACGTTCCGCACCAGTTCGGCGACGAGCATCAGCACGACCAGCCACGCCACGAAGAACCCGACCGAGTACAGCAGCCCGTCGTACCCGAACAGCGCGATCAGCCCGGAGATCCCGAGGAACGACGCCGCCGACATGTAGTCCCCGGCGATCGCGAAGCCGTTCTCCACCGGGGTGAACAGCCGCCCGCCGGCGAAGAACTCGACCGACGAACTGCGCCGCCGCCCCGCCCACGCCGTGATCGCCAGCGTCACCGACACGAACACCGTGAACAGGACGATCGCCAGTCCCTGGTGATCTCCCGTCGTGTCCGCCAGGTACGCCACGTCCGTCCGCTGCCCCGCCAGCCGACCCGTCAACTGCCCTGTCACCGCACCCGCTCCTGCCCGGTCCTGGTGGCCAGCGTCCACCGAAGGTCAAGCGCCGCCCGGTCCCGCCGCAGCCGCGCGTGCCGCGCATACGCCCACGTCAGGAGGAAGGTCGTCGCGAACTGCGCCAGGCCCGCGACCATCGCCACGTTCAGCTCGCCCGCCACCCGTCGGGCCATCAGGCCCGGCGCGGTGGTCGCCGCCACCACGTAGACCAGGTACCAGGTGACGAACGCCGCCACCGCCGGGAACGCGAACCCCCGGTAGCTGTCCCGCACCTGAGCGAACGCCGCGCTGTGCTGGACCTCCACGTAGACCGCCGCTCGGGCGGCCGCTTCATCCCCACGGCGCGCCCGCGGTGGCGCCGCCGGTTCCGCCACCTGCTCTCTGACCTCGCCCGAACCCGTTGCGGTATCCGGCTCCGGCGCCCACTGCCGTGCCACCGCGGCCTGTCGCCACGGGCTGTCCACCCCCAGCGTCCCCGGGTCTCCCCCGCCGTGCTCGTCCACCGAACTCTCCTCGATCAGCCGACCGGTCGGTCGTGCGGCCAATCATGGGCAGAGCGGGAAGATCCAGGCCCAACATGCCGAAACCTTCACACCATCAGGTGATCCCGTGCCGGTAGGCGTATCCCACGGCCTGAGCCCGATCGCGTGCCCCGGTCTTGGCAAACAGGTTGTTGATGTGCGTCTTCACGGTGGCCCTGCTGACGTGCAACCGCTCGGTGATCTCCGCGTTGGACAGGCCCTCGGCCACCAGTACCAACACCTCCGCCTCCCGTATCGTCAGCCCGTCGGGCAACTCCTCTCCCTCACGTCTCAACGGTGCCACCCGCGGCTCACCTCGCGCGAGCACATCCAGCACCCGGCCCTGCACCGACGACGACAATCCCGCCCGTCCTGCCGTCACATCGGCGATGGCCCGCGCGATCTCCTCCCCGCCCGCGTCCTTCGTCAGATAGCCCCGCGCACCGGCCCGCAGCGCCGGGAACAACGAGTCGTCGTCCGCGAACGTGGTCAGCACCACCACCGGTGTGCCCGGATACCCGGCCCGGATCCGCCGGGTCGCCTCGACCCCGTCGCACCGGGGCATCCGCAGGTCCATCAGCACCACCTCCGGATGCTGCTCCGCCACCAGCCGCACCGCCTCCTCGCCGTCACCGGCCGCTCCCACCACCTCGATCCCCGGCAGCAGCCCCAACAGCATCACGATCCCTTCGCGCACGACCGTCTGGTCGTCCGCGACCACCACCCTTGTCATGCGGGCACCCGCAAGCGCACCACGAAGCCCTCCTCTGCCGGTCCGGCGTCCAACGCGCCTCCCAGCAGTTCGGCGCGCTCTCTCATCCCTCGAAGACCGTAGCCCGATCCGGACACCCCCAGAGAGTTGTCCACAGGCGATCTGCCCCCGAAGTCGCGGAACTCCAACTCGACCTCATCGGGCCGGTACTCCAGGCGAAGCACGACGTCCGCCCCGGGGGCGTGCTTCCGGACGTTCGTCATCGCCTCCTGTGCGACCCGGCGCACCGCGAGTCCCGCCTCGGCCGGCAGCCGCCGGGGCTCCCCGTCGACCTCCAGCCGCGCCCCCTGCGACGCCACCAACTCCCGCAGGAAGTCCTCCACCGCCGTCATGTCGCCGCGCAGCGCGGACAGTGCCTGCCGTGTCTCGGCCAGACCCTCCCGGGCCATCCGCCGGGCCGCCACCACCCGCTCCAGCACCAACTCCCGCTCCGCGCCCCGCTCGACCAGCAGCCGGGCCGCTTCCAGGTGGACGGTCTGCGCGGACAGGCTGTGCGCCAGCACGTCGTGGATCTCCCGGGCGATCCTGGCCCGCTCGGCGAGCGCGGCCGTCTCCGCCTCGGCCTTCCGCGCGGCCCGCTCCTGCGCCAGCAGCCGATGGGTGTTCCCTCGCGCCTCCGCGTCCAGCCGCACGGTGTATCCCGCGAGGCAGACCCCGAGTGCGGTCAGCAACGTCACCAGCCAGCTGTCGGACCTGGCGAACAGCACGAACAAGGTCAGCGCGACCACCGCCACCGGCAGGCCCACCGTCATCGGCAGCCGCTCCAGCGCGAGTACCGCGCACCCGCACCACAGCATCACCGCGGCGAACGGGGCATCCGCTCCGACCGCGAGGGCGCCCCCCGCGACCAGCAGCGCGACCATGCCGAGCGCCGGCCCCAACCGGTGCCGCAAAGTGGTCCGGAAGTAGCACCACAGCACCCCGTACAACACCAGCACTCCGAGGCACGCGCCCGCTGACGCCCACGGGCGCAGCTCTCCCTTGGCGATGATGCCCCACAGCGCCGCGCCCGTGAGCGCCAGCCGGATGCCCCGCCCGACCCGGCGCCTGGCCCGCGGCCTCATCTCGCGGGACAGGGCCTCCCGTGAGGGCCATGAGGTCCAGGTGTTCATGAGACCGCACGGTACGACGGCGCCAGGCCCTGAGCTCGCCAGAGGAGCACGCCGCTGCGTATCAGCAGGGTCACGGCGACCGCGAGCATCACCGAGGACGAACTCTGGTGCACGCTCGCCGCGGCCGCGACCGCGTACAGCCCTCCGCGGACGGCTATGCCGAGCAACCACACCGCGAGGGTGGCTTTGGTGCCCTTCGCCATCACCCGGCCGTCGGACTCCCTCCACATCCGCGTGGTCGTCGCCCAGACGACGCCCATCGCTGCGCCGACCGCAAGTTCCGCGGACAGCAGTGCCACCGAGGCGTCCTGGTGCTGTCCGTCGATCAGGCCGCCGCCGTCCCGGACCGTCAGCGCGATCAGCACGACGGGGAGCAGCCACCACCGGCCGCCGGCCACCACGCGCGGCCGAAGCTGGCGGGCGAGCACCAGCGCGACGACCGCGGCGATCACCAGCGCGTTGACCAGACCGGACATGGCAGTTGCCTCCGAAAAGATTCGACGATGGGCTACGTCCTCGAATCTACGGAGAACCGCTGGTCAGCGGATCAAGCCAGGGGTTGAAAAACGCTCTCCACCCGGGGGTGGAGAGCGTTTTCGCCAGGTGGAGACAGCCTGCGGTCAGACGTCGATCCGCGCGCGGTCCAGGGTGGAGGCGGAGCTGGAGATGAACTCCTTGCGGGGCGCCACCTCGTTGCCCATCAGCAGGTCGAACGCCTGCTCCGCGGCTTCGAGGTCGCTGATGTTGATCCGGCGCAGGGTACGGTGGCGCGGGTCCATCGTCGTCTCGGCCAACTGGTTGGCGTCCATCTCGCCGAGGCCCTTGTAGCGCTGGATGCTGTCCTTGTAGCGGACGTTGCGCCGGTTGAGGTCCTGGAGGGTCTGCCGCAGCTCGGCGTCGGAGTAGGTGTAGAGGTACTTGTCCTGGCCCTTCCTGGGCTGGACCAGCTCGATCCGGTGCAGCGGCGGGACGGCGGAGAAGACCCGGCCCTCCTCGACCATGGCGCGCATGTAGCGCTGGAAGAGGGTGAGCAGGAGGCAGCGGATGTGGGCGCCGTCGACATCGGCGTCGGCCAGGAAGATCACCTTGCCGTAGCGCGCCTGGTCGATGTCGAAGGTGCGCCCGGAGCCGGCTCCTATCACCTGGATGATCGCGCCGCACTCGGCGTTCTTGAGCATGTCGGAGACGGAGGACTTCTGCACGTTCAGGATCTTGCCGCGGATCGGCAGCAGCGCCTGGAACTCGGAGTTGCGCGCCAGCTTGGCGGTGCCGAGCGCCGAGTCGCCCTCGACGATGAACAGTTCGCTGCGCTCGACGTTGTCGCTGCGGCAGTCGGCGAGCTTCGCCGGCAGCGAGGAGGTCTCCAGCGCGGTCTTCCTCCGCTGCGCCTCCTTGTGCTGCCGGGCGGCGATGCGGGTCCGCGCGGCGGCGACGGCCTTCTCCAGCACGGCCCGGGCCTGGCCCTTGGTGTCGCGCCGGGTGGAGGTCAGGAACTCCTTGAGCTCCTTGGCCACGACGGCGGCCACGATGCGGTTCGCCGCCGAGGTGCCCAGCACCTCCTTGGTCTGGCCCTCGAACTGCGGCTCGGCCAGCCGGACGGTGACCACCGCCGTGAGGCCCTCCATCGCGTCGTCCTTGACGATGTCGTCCTCGGCGACGCGCAGCAGTTTGGTCGCGCGCAGCACCTCGTTGACCGTCTTGGCGACCGACCGCTCGAAGCCGGTCACGTGGGTGCCGCCCTTGGGCGTCGCGATGATGTTGACGAACGACCGGAGGGTGGTGTCGTATCCCGTGCCCCAGCGCAGCGCGATGTCGACACCGAGTTCACGGGTGACCTCGGTGGGCGTCATGTGGCCGCGGTCGTCGAGTACCGGGACGGTCTCCTTGAAGGTGCCGCTGCCGGTCAGCCGCTGCACGTCGCTGATCGGCTTGTCGGGGGCGAGGTACTCGCAGAACTCGCTGATCCCGCCGTCGAAGTGGAAGACGTCCTCGACCGGCTTGTCCTCCTCGATGCCGCGCTCGTCGCGCACCACGATGGTGAGGCCGGGGACGAGGAAGGCGGTCTGCCGGGCCCGCTGGTGGAGGGTGTCCAGGGAGAGCTTGGCGTCCTTCAGGAAGATCTGCCGGTCCGCCCAGTACCGCACCCGGGTGCCGGTGCGGGTGCGGGGCACCTTCTTGGCACGGGTCACGCCGCTGGCCGGCTCGAAGGGGGCGTCGGGGCCGGACTCGGTGAAAATGCCGGGGACACCCCGTCGGAAGCTGATGGCGTGGGTGTGCCCGCCGCGGTCGACCTCGACGTCCAGGCGCGAGGACAGCGCGTTGACCACCGAGGCGCCGACGCCGTGCAGACCGCCGGAGGCGGCGTACGAGCCGCCGCCGAACTTGCCGCCGGCGTGCAGCTTGGTCATGACGACCTCGACGCCGGACAGGCCGGTCTTCGGTTCGACGTCCACCGGGATGCCGCGGCCGTTGTCGCGGACCTCGATGGAGCCGTCGGAGCCGAGCACGACCTCGATCCGGTCGCCGTGGCCCGCCAGGGCCTCGTCCACGGCGTTGTCGATGATCTCCCAGATGCAGTGCATGAGGCCGCGGCTGTCGGTCGAGCCGATGTACATACCGGGCCGCTTGCGGACGGCCTCGAGTCCTTCGAGGACGAGGAGATGCCGCGCGGTGTAGTTGGAACCGTCACGATCTGCGCCCGTCAGCATCGAGGCGGGCGGCACGGAGGTTTCGGCGGTCACGCGGGCAGCTCCTCGGTCAAGATATTCAGCCGTGTCGGTGAGAGGGTACCGATGCGGGGCAGGCGGACACTGCCGCGACCCGTTATCCGGATGATCCATCGTAGTCGTCATCGATCGTGCGTTCGATAACCCGCACGAGTGATACACATGTCACGTTCCCAAAGAGGCATGAACCATTTAGGCTCCGGGCACGTCCTCTCCAACAACCCGGTTGCCAGCCGGGGGGGCGACCCGGACAAGAGCTCCACACCCGACATCAGACGCAAATGACTCCTATTCGCCGCCAATCGGTAACACCCGGTCACACCGAGGACGGTTCCGAGAAAATGCCGTCAGCGGGAACGTTTTCGGCCTGGTTGGATGTTGACCCTGGTACGACAGCTCGTCGAGCTAGAGAAGAGGCGACGTGACTACTGTTCTGACCCCCGCGAGTCCGCTGACAGCGGGCGACCGCTGCGACCGTTGCGGCGCTCAGGCCTACCTGCGCGTCGTACTCATCAGCGGCGGAGAGCTGCTCTTCTGCGCGCACCACGGCCGCAAGTTCGAGCCCGAACTGAAGAAGATCGCAGCCGAGATACAGGACGAGACCGGTCGGCTGACCGAGACCCCGGCGTCGACGGGAGACGACGAGCGCTGAGCCCTCGCACCAGCGACGAGTTCGGAGCCGCGGGCGGACGGACCCCTTCAGGGGGTGTCCGCCCGCGGGATTTTTCGCTCACCGGTCCGCCCGGCCCCCCTTCCGCACATTCACCGGACCGCCCGCCCGCAGGTACCCGACCTGTGGGCGCCCCCGCGCTGCGCCCGTGTCGGCGCAGCGCCTTCGCGTGTCCGTCGCGCGCCGTCCGCGCGACCAGGTCACATGTGCCGGGCGATCAGCGCCTCCATCGCGGAGACCCGCGTGTAGACCCCGGGGTAGTCCGCCAGCGCGCAGCCGTTGCCCCAGGACACCAGACCCACCAGCCGGCCGGCGACCACCAGCGGACCGCCGCTGTCGCCCTGGCAGGCGTCCCGCCCGCCCTGCTCCTCCCCCGCGCACATCATCGACGCGGGCTGGTAGGTGCCGACGCTGCCGCCGGGGTACGCCTGCTGGCATGCCGAATCGGCCAGGACCGTGATATCCGCCGCACGCAGCGTGCTCGCGTAGTCACTGTTTCCGGTGGTGTCGCCCCAGCCATAGACCTCGGCCCGGGCGCCGGGGCGGTAGGAATCCGTGTCGGACGAATCCGCCATCGGGATGGCGGCGCCGTTCGGCAGCGGCTCGGCCAACGTGATCACCGCGACGTCGTTGGCGTTGGTGGTCTGGTCGAAGTCCGGGTTCACCCACACGTCGGACGGCCGCAGCTCCTCCCCCGTCGCATCGGACAGGTCGGTCCGGTCCGCGATGACGCGCAGATCCGGCAGTTGCCGCCAGTCCGACACCCCCAGGGCCTCCCGCCCGAAGCAGTGCGCGGCGGTGACCACGGTGCGGGAGCCGACGGCGACACCGCCGCAGAACTGGCCGGAGCGGTCGCTGCCGAAGCGCGAGCGGCTGGACAGCGCCACCACCCAGGGCTCCTGCTGGGTCGTGGTCGGGACACCGCCCACGACGACCTCGTGGGCCGCCGCCGGGGTCGCCGGCAGCGCCAGAGGCACCACCAGAGCCGGCAGCAGCGCGACTATCGCCGCGATGACGGTACGGACACTGAAACGCATACGGCCTCCTGACCCTGTGGAACACTCTGCACACCCAGAGTGATCGAGGGGTCGGGAGGCCGCATCCGCAGAGCGGTCGGCCGTGGGGCCCGCCGAGTACGACGGGTCCCACGGCCGGATGGCGTCTCAGTCGAGGTAGTCGCGCAACACCTGAGAGCGCGAGGGGTGGCGCAGCTTGGACATCGTCTTCGACTCGATCTGGCGGATGCGCTCGCGCGTCACCCCGTAGACCTTGCCGATCTCGTCCAGCGTCTTGGGCTGCCCGTCGGTGAGGCCGAAGCGCATGGAGACCACGCCCGCCTCGCGCTCCGACAGGGTGTCCAGGACGGAGTGAAGCTGCTCCTGGAGGAGGGTGAAGCTCACCGCGTCGGCCGGCACGACCGCCTCGGAGTCCTCGATCAGGTCGCCGAACTCGCTGTCGCCGTCCTCGCCGAGCGGCGTGTGCAGCGAGATGGGCTCACGGCCGTACTTCTGGACCTCGATGACCTTCTCGGGGGTCATGTCGAGTTCCTTGGCCAGCTCCTCCGGGGTGGGCTCGCGGCCCAGGTCCTGGAGCATCTGGCGCTGGACGCGCGCCAGCTTGTTGATGACCTCGACCATGTGCACCGGGATACGGATGGTGCGGGCCTGGTCGGCCATCGCGCGGGTGATCGCCTGCCGAATCCACCAGGTGGCGTAGGTGGAGAACTTGAAGCCCTTGGTGTAGTCGAACTTCTCGACCGCCCGGATCAGGCCGAGGTTCCCCTCCTGGATCAGGTCGAGGAAGAGCATGCCGCGGCCGGTGTAGCGCTTGGCCAGCGAGACCACGAGGCGGAGGTTGGCCTCCAGCAGGTGGTTCTTCGCCCAGCGGCCGTCCTCGGCGATGATCTCCAGCTCGCGCTTGAGCTTGGGCGCGAGCTTGTCGGCCGCCGCGAGCTTGTCCTCGGCGAAGAGGCCGGCCTCGATCCGCTTGGCGAGCTCGACCTCCTGCTCCGCGTTGAGCAGCGGGACCTTGCCGATCTGCTTCAGGTAGTCCTTGACCGGGTCGGCGGTGGCGCCGGCGACGGCGACCTGCTGGGCGGGCGCGTCGTCCTCGTCGTCGTCGGAGAGCACGAAGCTCTCGGACTCCGTCTTCTCGGCGTCCTCCTCGCCGGCCTTGCCGGGCGGGACGTCCTCGAGCGCCTCGTCGGTCTCGACGGCGGCCTCGTCACCCGAACCGGCGGCGGACTTCTTCGCCGCCGTCTTCTTCGCCGGGGCCTTCTTGGCAGCCGCCTTCTTCGCCGCGGTCTTCTTCGCGGGCGCCTTCTTGCCTTGGTTCTCCGCCTCCACCGATGGCTCCACCGTGGTCTCGGCCTCGGTCACCGCCTCCGTGGCGGGGGCCTTGGGCGCAACGGTCTTCTTGACAGGGGCCGCCGTCTTGGTGGCGACCGTCTTGGTGGCAGTACGCTTCGCCGGACTCTTGGCTGCGACGCTCTTGCGGGTGCGCTTGGGCGCCTCTGCGGCGGTCACCATCAGCGTCACACCCTCCTCGTCGAGGACCTGGTTGAGGCTGCGCAGAACGTTCTTCCACTGGGTTGCCGGAATCTGGTCCGCTTCGAACGCCCGACGCACATCGTCGCCGGCGATCTGGCCCTGGGCCTTACCCTGCTCGATGAGCGCCATCAGAGACTCGGATTCGGCGATCTCGGACGGGAGCGTACGGGATGTGCTGGCCGACACGAACAACCTCTCGGAACGATGGGAACGACTGAGTGGTACCGCACAGCGACTCGGCGTCAGTCCTGCTGCCGAATATTCGGTTGAACATTGCGTGTGCGGCGGCCACCTCTTAAGTCATCGCACTGCCTCGCCAAGCGTTACGCCAAGCTTACGTGGCCCGAGTCACACCCCATAACACGCATATACATACCAGAGTCGGACATCTCGCACACGTGGAGCCGCCGCCGACCTCCCGGACCGGGCCCGCGGCGGCACCAGATGCGGTCAGTTCTTCTCGCGGGGCGCGGGGACCACGTGGTCGGCGGCGGGCGCCGGTGCCGGCTCGGGCGGGGCGGCCAGCAGTTCGCGCATGGCCGCCTCGGCGGTCCCGCCGTCACCCTCCGCCAGCGCCTCGACGATCCGCTGGTGCAACCCGACGGAGGTGTCACCCGGACGCTCGCAGCCGGTGGCCAGACCGCCCGACACGTGCAGGGCGGCCGAGACGATGCCGGACAGGTGCTCCAGCATCCGGTTGCCCGCGACCTGGAGCACGAGGGTGTGGAACTCGGCGTCGGCCCGGGAGAAGGTGAGGGAGTCGCCCTGTGCGCTCGCATGGGCCATGATCTCCGCCATGTCGGCGAGCCGCTGCTGGACGTCCTCCCGCCCGTGTCCGGCCGCGAGCCGGGCGGCGACCGGTTCGATCGTCGACCGCAGTTCGAGCAACTCGCGGCGCTGGTCGTCCCGGTGCGGGCCGAACGCGCGCCACTCGATGATGTCGGGGTCCAGCAGGTTCCAGTCGCTGACCGGGCGGACCCGGGTGCCGACGTTCGGCCGGGCACTGACCAGTCCCTTGGCCTCGAGCACGCGCAGCGACTCGCGCACCACCGTGCGGGAGACCTCGAAGCGCTGGCCGATCTCCTCGGGGACCAGCGGGCGATCGGCGCCCAGGTCGCCCGAGACGATCATCTGACCGAGCTGCTGAACGAGTTGGCCGTGCAGACCACGGCCACGGCTGCCTCCGGCGCGGCGGCCGACCCGGCCCATGTCCGGCTCGACCCCTTCCCAGGCGTTGAGCCCGGGGCGGTCGCCACCGGGGGCTTCGGGGTACGGATAGCGATCGAGCTCGCCCGAACCGGCGACACCGGAGTCGGCTGAACGGGCCGCGGTCATCATGGAATGCGCAAGGGTACTCACGCATCCTTTGTCGGCGATGCCGAACCCGGCCTTGAGGGCTTTGCTGAAAAGCACACGAAAGGGTGAGCACTCATCACCTGATAATTGACGTTTTTCCTGGAGGAATCACCCCTCGTCGCCGGGCAGGGGCGCACTTCCTCCGGCGGACACGCCAGTTGACCGCCGCTCTTGCCGCCGCCCCCGCAACGCGCTTGCCGCGAAAGCCACGACGAGCACGGCCAGCAGCAACGCCAAACCGAGGAAGAGGGGTTGACCGGCGATCCGCAGCGCCCTGCCCACTCCTCCGCCCCCGCCCTGCGACACCCCGCACACCACCGACCACAGCGCCTCACCCGCGTCGCCGAGTTCCTTCAACTGCGGCCCACCGAGCAGCGCCCGGACGGCCGGTACGGCCAGCAGCGGCACCGCGAGCACCGCGGACAGGCCGAGCGCGGTGGTGCGGAAGACCGCGGCGGCCAGCACCCCGGCCCAGCAGCACCCGACGGCGAGCGCGGCGCTCCCCGCCAGGGCCACGGGGTGGGCCGACGGGTCGGGTACGCGGCCGCGGGCGACGAGCAGCCCGAGCACCCCGACGTCGACCGCGGTGGCCACGGCGGTCAACGCCACCGCGGCCACCGCGCCGACCACGAGCTTGGCGACGAGCAGCCGGAGGCTGCGCGGCTCGGGACCGTGGCCGGCGGCGAGGGCCGGGTAGCGGAACTCCTGGCCGTAGCTCAGCGCGCCGAGCAGCCCGGCGCCGATCGCCGAGGCGGGCAGCGGCAGTTCGGGAGCCCAGCCCGACAGCGCGCGCAGCGCCGAGGTGTGCGCCACGCCGGTACGGGCGAGCAGCACGGTGGCGAGCACCGAGCACGCCAGTGCGGCGAACACGGTGGGCCAGGGCGTGCGTACGCCGAACGCGCGGCGGACCTCGTAGCGGACCGGGCGGACCGGGCCGGGGCGGCGCCCGACCCGCCGTGGGCGCCGGACCTCGCTCCGCTGGCGGGGCACCGCGGCCTGTCCCTGCTCGGCGGCGTCGTCCCTCCACCGGTCGCGCCGGTCGAGCCGGTCCGCCGAGGTGTCGGCCAGTTCGTGCAGCAGGATGCCGTTGCGGTAGGCGGTCTCCCCCACCGCCGCGGACGTCGTGCCGTACACGGCGATACGGCTGCCGCTCGCGCTGACCACCTCGACGCCTTCGTCGCCGAGCAGTTCCGCCAGCCGCTGGGCGTAAGGCGACCGCACCGCCACACAGGGGCGCAGGCGGCTGCGGGCGAACCGTGCCGCGACCTCGTCGGCGACCAGGTGCCCGCCGTCAAGGACAAGGACACGGTCGGACGTCCGGGCCAGCGCGCCGGCGTCCCGGCCCGCGAGCAGCACGGCCCCGCCCTCTGCGGCATGCCGGCGCGCCAGTTCGTGCACCCAGGCGGCCTCGCGCGGCAGCAGTTCGTGGACCGGGTCGTCCAGGATCAGCGCACGCGGGTGGGAGAGCAGTGCCACGGCGACGCCCAGGCGGCGGTCCATGGCCAGCGAGTGCGTGGCGAGCCGCTCCTCGGCCACCGCGTCCAACCCGACGAGCTCCAGGACCTCGTCGGCACGCGAGAGCGGCAGTCCGTAGGCGGAGCAGAGCATGCGCAGGTGTCCGCGGGCGCTTCTGCGGGGGTGCCCGGGGACGTCGCCGAGCACTGCGCCGATCTCGTCCGTGGGGCGGGCCAGTTCGTGCAGGGGCCGGCCGTCGACGAGGGTGACGCCACGGCCGGGTTGCATCCCGAGCAGCAGCCGGAGCGCGGTGGACTTGCCCGAACCGCCGGGTCCGAGCATGCCGGTCACCTCGCCCTCGCGCACCTCGAAGGAAAGGTCGGCGACGGCGGGCGGGGTGTTGCGGCGGGACAAGCTGGTCAGTCCGATGGCCTGGATCACCCCAGCACCATAACGCCGAAACGGCCAGAAAAACGGACAAAAACCCTGAAACTACACCTCCGGTCGGAGCATCGGCGGATTCAGCAGTGCCGCACCCCCGGCCCTGAACAGCTGTGCCGGGCGGCCGCCCTGACGGGTCGTCGTGCCACCGGTCGGCACCAGGAAGCCGACTGTCCCGGTCACCTTCCGGTGGAAGTTGCGCGGATCGAGCGCCACACCCCACACCGCCTCGTAGACCCGGCGCAACTCGCCGACGGTGAACTCGGGCGGGCAGAACGCCGTGGCCAGCGAGGAGTACTCGATCTTCGACCGGGCCCGCTCCACCCCGTCGGCGAGGATGCGCCCGTGGTCGAACGCGAGCGGCGCCGCGTCGCCCGCGTGGTCCTGGCCACTCTCCGTCAACAGCGTGTCCACCGACGCCCAGCGGGCGCTGCGCGCGTCGCCGCCGGCACGAGGCGCCGGCAGGTCCGGGGCGAGCACGAGGTGCGCGACGCTGACCACCCTCATCCGCGGGTCGCGCTGCGGATCGCCGTAGGTGGCGAGCTGTTCCAGATGGGCCCCGTTCTGCGCCCTCAGGCCCGTCTCCTCGGCCAACTCGCGGGCCGCCGCCTGCGAGAGGTCCTCGTCGTCGCGGACGAAACCACCGGGCAGCGCCCATCGACCCTGGAACGGGGACTCGCCCCTGCGCACCGAGAGAGCGCACAGCGCGTGATGCCGAACCGTGAGCACCACCAGGTCGACGGTGACAGCGAAGGGCGGGAAGGCCGACGGGTCGTAGGGCGACATGACGCGATCCTAGTCGTCTCCCTGACGATAAACAGCCGGATCGACTCTCTTGACGATCAGGTGGCGGCAATTGGCCTCCCCAGCCCCCCGCGCGGCTGCTTTCCCGCCCGTGACGCGCCGCGCCGGGCGTCCCGCCGTTCACCGCCGGGTCCGGGGATGGCGGCCCTTGGGCACGCGGTGGGCGGGGCCGCGGCCCGAGGGGCCGGCCGGCCCGCGGCGGTGCGACGCCGCCCGGTCCACCACGCGTTTGCGCCGCTCCTGGCGCAGGGTGCGCCGCAGCAACTCGGGGTCCAGGCCCTCGTTGACCGAGGTGTGCAGCAACCGGGCGAAGGTGTAGCCCGGATCCAGGTCGAGGGCCATCCGCAGGGCGACGCGCGCCTCGGTCTCGTCACCCGTCGACCACGTGACCCACCCGGCGAGGGTGAGCGGGGTGACCGCGTGCTCCTGGTAGGGCCCGACGCAGCGCCGGGCCAGCGCGCGCCACAGCCGCACCGCCGCGTCGGCCTGCCCCGGCTCCGCCCACTCCGCGGCGCGGTCACGGGTGGCCTTGTCCTGGATGCCGAGGATCAGGGCGGCTGCCTCGTCGTCCCCGAGCAGCCCGTCGTCCTGCTCGTCGGCCCGCGTCGCGTCGTCGAGCCGCGGCGCGGCCCGGAACCTCTCCAGGGCGGCGCGGGCCAGCCGGAGCGTGCGGCGGCGGGTCTCCTCGGCCCGGTGGTCGGCCAGCATCCGCGGCAGGAGCTCGGCGCAGGCGATGTCGAGGGCGATCTCCTGCTGGTGGTCGTCGCGCGCGGCCGGCCTCAACCGCGTCTCGATGTCCCGCAGCAGGCCGGGGACCGGCATCCCGGCGTACGCGGCGGTGGCGGCCACGGCGCTGCTGCCCGGCGGCGGCAGAGCGGTGCCCTCGGCCGGTGCTGGCTCGCACTCCGGCAGGCAGTAGGACCACCAGCGCCCGGCCGACACGCACAGCGCCTCGACCACCGGCACGTCCAGGTCTCCGCACGCGACCCGCAGACGCTGGGCGAGCGGGCGCAGGCGCTCCATCACGTCCGACGGCCGCTCGCCATCGGCGGGGTCCTGGCAGAGGAAGACGACGACCGCGTCGGGGTGGCCGCTGCGACGGGTGCTGTTCCGCACCAGGCACTCCGCCAACTGGTCGGCGCCGATCGACCAGTCCTCCGGGTTCTCGGGCAGCGCCACCCGCAGCCTCCCGCCGAAGCGGCCGTGCTCCCCGTGCAGCGCCACGAGGACCAGGCTGTCCGTCGGCTGGAAGCCGAGCAGGTAGGGCAAGGCGTCCGCGAGGTCCTCCGGACCGCGCAGGGTGACCTTGACCTCCGCCGGGCGGTCCGCTGACTTTCCGTACTGAATTTCGTCGCTCTGTGTCATGGCTCGACGATGACGCATCGCCGGGGCCTCCCGCGGAGGACCACCCGTTCGGCTGTGGACGACCGCCCCGCCCCGGGCGTTGCCGGGCTCAGCCCGCGGCGGCGAGGACCAGGGGCAGGACCGGCCCGCTCCCCGACTGGCGCAGCAGCCGCGCGGCCACCGCCAGGGTCCACCCGGAGTCGGTGGAGTCGTCCACGAGCAGGACCGGTCCGGGCGAGGCGGCCAGCGCGCCCGCCAGTTCGCCGGTGACGGTGAACGCGCCGGACAGGGCCTTGAGTCGCTGGGCGGAGTTGCTGCGGCGCGCCGCGTGCGCCCCGTCCACCCCGGTGTAGGCCAGGCTGCCCAGGAAGGGCATGCGGCCGACGGACGCGATCCCCTGGGCGAGCGAGCCGACCAGCTGCGGGCGGGTCAGGGACGGTACGGCGACGACTCCGACCGGCCGACCGGGAGCGTCCGGCGCGCCCGTCGCCCATCCGCCGTCCGCGCGCGCCCAGTCGGCCAGGACCGCCACGGCGGCGCGCAGGACCTCGTCGGGCACGGGGCCGTCGGGCGCGTCCTCGGCCAGCAGCGGCCGTAGCCGGTTGCCCCAGCCGATGTCCGACAGCCTCCCCAGCGCCCGCCCGGCCGAGCACTGCTCCTGGGCCGGGATGCGGCCCTTGAGGTCGACGCCGAGTGCGGCCATCCCGGTGGGCCACATCCGGCGCGGCTCGATCTCCACCCCGGGGCGGTCCAGTTCCTTCTCGGCGCCCGTCAGGGCGCCCTGCGAGACGGAGGAGTCGATCCAGGCGCCGGCGCAGTTGTCACAGCGGCCGCAGGGCACCGCGCCCTCGTCGTCCAACTGCCGGCGCAGGAACTCCATGCGGCAGCGGTCGGTGCCCACGTAGTCGCGCATGGCCTGCTGCTCGGCCGCGCGCTGCCGGGCGACCCACGCGTAGCGCTCGGCGTCGTACACCCACTCGGCCCCGGTGGCCGTCCAGCCGCCCTTGACCCGCTTGACCGCGCCGTCGACGTCCAGGACCTTGAGCATCGTCTCCAGGCGGCCGCGCCTGAGGTCCACCGCCGCCTCCAGGGCCGGCACCGACAGCGGCCGGCCCGCCTCGGCGAGGGTGGCGAGCGTCTGGCGGACCTGCGCCTCCGCCGGGAAGGCGGTGTCGGCGAAGTAGCGCCAGATCGCCTCGTCCTCCCGGCCCGGCAGCAGCAGCACGTCGGCGTGCGCCACGCCGCGTCCGGCACGGCCGACCTGCTGGTAGTAGGCGATCGGCGAGGAGGGCGAGCCCAGGTGGACCACGAAGCCCAGGTCCGGCTTGTCGTACCCCATGCCGAGCGCCGACGTGGCGACCAGGGCCTTGACCCGGTTCTCCTGCAGGTCGACCTCAGCCTGGAGGCGGTCCGCGTTCTCGGTCTTCCCGGTGTACGACGCGACCTCGAAGCCGCGCTGGCGCAGGAACGCGGTGGCCTCCTCGGCCGCGGCGACGGTGAGGGTGTAGACGATCCCGGAGCCCGGCAGCTCGTCCAGGTGCTCCGCGAGCCAGGCGAGCCGGTGGGCGGCGTCGGGCAGCCGCACCACGCCCAACCGCAGGCTCTCGCGTTCGAGCGTGCCCCTGAGCACCAGTGCCTCGCCGGCCCCGGTGCCCAGTTGCTCCGCCACGTCCGCGGTCACACGCGCGTTGGCGGTCGCGGTCGTGGCCAGGACCGGCACCCCGGCGGGCAGTTCGGCCAGCATCGCGCGCAGCCGCCGGTAGTCGGGGCGGAAGTCATGGCCCCAGTCGGAGATGCAGTGCGCCTCGTCGACCACCAGCAGGCCGGTCGTCGCCGCGAGCTCGGGCAGCACCTGGTCGCGGAAGTCGACCGAGTTCAGCCGCTCGGGACTGACCAGCAGGACGTCCGTCTCGCCCCGCTCCACCTCCCCGTAGATCGTCTCCCACTCCTCCGGGTTGGCGGAGTTGATCGTCCGTGCCCGGATGCCGGCGCGGGCGGCGGACTCGACCTGGTTGCGCATGAGGGCGAGCAGCGGGGAGATGATCACCGTGGGACCGGCGCCGCGCCGCCGCAGCAGGGCTGTGGCGACGAAGTACACCGCGGACTTGCCCCAACCGGTGCGCTGCACCACGAGCGCGCGCCGGCGCTCCTCCACGAGGGCGGCCACCGCCTGCCACTGGTCCTCCCGGAGCCGTGCGGAGCCCTCCGCGCCTCCCACCAGCTCGGCAAGGATCAGATCGGCTTCCGCACGCAGCTCCTGGTTGCTCATGCCCCCATGCAACCGCACCCCACCGTCATCGGCCCAATCCGCTCACCCCGCCGCGGCGGGTCCACCGCGGCCGGACCGTCGGCGGCGAAAGGCGACGGCGAAGGGCGACGGCGGAAGGCGAAAGCAGGCGGCGCAAGGGGGGCGCGGCGGGAAGCACCGGTGCGCGACCGGGGTCCGGCCCGGCCGCCGGGTCCCGACGGCCGCCGCGTTCCCGCTGGTCCCGGCGGTGCGCGAGCGGCCGACCGGCCGGGTGGGATCTATCCGGCGGACGCTGCCATACCGGTCGTTGCCGCCAATTGCCCGTTGCCGCAGGGCAGTACGAGAGGAAGAATTGGCGGTGGATCCCCCATCGGCTCTCCGAGCCCCTCGACCGGCGTGCGCCCGCGCCCGGTCCACGGGTGCATCCGCGAAGGGAGGACCGTGACCATCGGGTTCGTTCCTGAGACCTCGACCGCCGGTTCTCCCCGGGTGTCGCGCAGCGTGGAGCCGGCCGAGTGGGCCGGCAGCGGAGTGCCGATGCTGGCGAGCCCGCGCGATGTCATCAAGGACCTGCACGCCAGACACCTGCCCACGCCGTCGACCGCCGTGGTCGCGGTCTACGACCCCGACGGCCGGATCAGGGCCAGCGCCTCGTTCACCGGTCGCGACGGGGTGCTCGACGGCTGGGAACGCCGCAACTCCCTGCTCTCCCACCTGCGCCGGGTCATCCCGCACGACCTGCGGCTGCGCCACCCGGTACGGGTCGCGGTGCTCATGGTGTGCCGGGACGGCGGGCCGGACTGGACCGCGGAGGACGGCGCCTGGATGTGGGGACTGCGCGACGCCTGCACACTGCACGGACTGCGCTGCGGGTCGTACGTCACCCTCACCGACGACGGCTGGAACGTCATCGGCGAGAGCCGCGCCGGCCGCACGCCCAACGCCGGTTCCGTGACCGGCCGACGTACCGACCCGCCGGCGCGCGCCCCGCTGCCGAGCGGCTCACCGCTGGCCGGGCGCCAGGCAGCCGCGCGCTGAGCCACGCGTCGACCCGGCACCGGGCAGGCGGGCGCGGTCGACCGCGCCCGCGGCACCGCGGCGCCACGGCGGGGACCAGGCCGGCGGGACGCCGGGAGCTCGCGCCCGCGGCCCGGTCGGGTGGCAGGTCAGGCGCTCGCGCCGAGCAACCCGTTGATCCGGGCCGTGTCGCCGCAGACGATCAGCAGCACACCGGCACGGGACAGCGCGTCCGCCAGCGCCCGCGACATGTCCTCGTCGTCGCCGCCGTTGAGCGCGACGACCACGACAGGGCGGCCGGTGGCACGACCGGCACGGATGTCGGCGTAGAACACGTCGTCCGCGGCGTCGTACTGGGCCCAGTAGGACGCCTCGCCGAAGGACAGTTCGTGGGCGGCCCACGGATGGTGCTCGCCCGCGGTCAGCACCAGGATCTCTCCCGGGGCACGGCCGGTGTCCAGCAGCAGGTCAACCGTTTCGTCGGCGGCGTCGACCGCGCCGTCCTCCGGAGCGGGGATGAGCTGGATCTGGGCGGACGCGCCCTTGGCCGAGCGCTGCGCGGGCAGGGTGGCCGGCGGCGCGGTCGGCGTCACCGGTCCGGGCTTGCCGGCGGGTCGGTGGGGGCCGGGGCGGCCGGGACCGACACCCGCGGCCGCGGACTCCCTGGACGGAGTGGGGCGCGGTGCCGCGGGTCGCGGCGGGCCGGGGACTGGACGGGGGGTCGACGCATTCCGGCCGGCGGCCGGAGCAGTGCGGGGACCCGGGACGCTCTCGTGAATCTGAGGCTCCTCGGGGGTGAGAGGCATGAGTTGATGTCTATCAAACGCGCTGTGAATGCGCAGCGGGGGGTGGCGCCCGAATCAGAAATCGAAACCGAGTTGTTCCCCTGTGTCGGCGTCGTCCCGCACCTTCTTGAGGTGCTGCCACCGCGGCATGGTGTCCAGGTAGGACCAGGACAGCCGGTGGTGGGCGGTCGGGCCCAGTTCCTCGAGTGCCGCGCGGTGCACGGGTGACGGATAGCCCGCGTTGTCCGCGAACGCGAACGGAACGTGCTCCGCTCCGAGTTCGGCCATCGCGCTGTCACGCCGCACCTTGGCGATCACCGACGCGGCGGCCACCGCGACGCATGACTGGTCGCCCTTGATGACGGTCCGCACCTTCCACGGGCCGCCGAGGTAGTTGTGCTTGCCGTCCAGGATGACCGCGTCCGGCCGCTCGGGCAGCGCCTCCAGGGCGCGTCCCGCCGCGAGCCGCAGCGCCGCGGTCATGCCGAGTGCGTCGATCTCCTCGGGCGACGCGTGGCCGAGCGCGTAGGACGTCACCCAGTCGGCGAGGAGAGCGGCCAGCTTCGTCCGGCGCTTGGGGGTGATGAGCTTGGAGTCGGTCAGCCCCTCGGGCGGCCGGCGCAGCCCGGTGACTGCCGCGCACACGGTGACCGGTCCGGCCCACGCGCCGCGCCCCACCTCGTCCACACCAGCGACGGTACGGACGCCGAGGGTGGCGCGCATCGAACGCTCGACGGTGTGGGTGGGTGGTACGTACGGCATGACGCTGTCAGCCTACCTCCCGGCAACGGCCCGCCCATAGAGGGGTGATCGGGTGGCCGCGCGAGGAGGCGGAGCGCGGTCGCGATCAGGACACACCGGCCCACTGCGGCAGCGGTTCGGTACGTCGCGTCCAGGCGGTGGGAGGCTCCCCACCGGGGCGGGCGGCCACGACGCCGCCGACGATGGCGCAGTTGGTGTCCACGTCGCCGCCGGCGCGCGCGGTGGTCCAGAACGCCTGCTCGTAGTCGTCGAGGTGGCGTACGGCGGCCCACAGGGCGAAGGGCACCGTGTCCTGGGCACTGGTGTGGCGGCCGCAGCCGAGTACCGCCGCGACGGTCGCCACGTCGTCGTAGTCCAGCATGTCGCGGGCGCGGCGGATGCCCGCGTGCACCGCGCTGCGGGGCACGAGGTCGAGCACCGCGCCCAGGAGCGCGTCCGGGGTCCCGGGGCCCGCGGGGCCGGCGACCAGTGCGGTGGCGGCGGCGACCGCCCTCGCCCCGGCGACGGCCTCCTGGTGCCGGTGGGTGGTGTGGGCGGAGATCTCGGCCTGGTGGGCGGCCCGCTCGGGGTCTCCGGCGTACCAGGCGCCCAGGGGGGCGATCCGCATCGCGGCCCCGTTGCCCCAGGAGCCCTGTCCGTTGAACAGTCCGGCGGCCAGTTCGCGCCAGTCGCCGCCCTCCTGCCGGATCAGCCGCAGCATCCGGTTGACGGCGGGGCCGTAGCCCCGGTCGAAGTCGTGGTGCTCCGCGAAGGACCACGCGAGCGCGTCCTGGTCGATCCGGCCGTGGGCCGCGAGCACCGCCAGAACCGAGCAGGCCATCTCCGTGTCGTCCGTCCACGCCCACGGGCCGGGCGGAAGTTCGCCGCTCTGGAGTGCGGGGTAGTGGGCCGGGACGAAGAACTGCGAGCCGAGCGCGTCGCCGACGGCGAGGCCGCGCAGGCTGGCCCTGGCGCGCGACAGCCGATCGGCGTCGGCGTCCTGGTCAAAGGCTGGGACCCGGTCGGAGGCGCGGTCGAGGCCAGCCCCGGGCCGACGGTCGGGCTCAGGATCGGGCCCGGCGGCGGAGCGGTGGCCGCCAGGAGGTCGGGGAACGGCGCCGGAGCGGGGAACGGCGTGGGAGGAGGGCAGGACCGGACCGGCCGGCAGGCCCGGCGCGGAATCAGGATCGGAAGTCATGGTGTCGGAACCTCGGAAGTCATCCGACGCATCGTACTGATCCGCCCGATCGGCGCCCAGGGAGTTCTACGGGTCGGCTCACCACCGGACCGCGCACCCGTCACCTGCGGGATGCGGGGGGGGGTGGGGCGCCCGGAATGGGGGCCGAGCCGCCCCCGAGGTCACTGCAAGCCGCCGCCGGGCGGGCACGGGGTGCCCCAGCGCTCGAACGGCCGGTCCAGGATGTAGCGGCCGGAGGGTTGCAGCAGAAGCATCCGGGTCTCGGCGTTGGACGGGTTGGACAGCGTCTCGAACTCCTCGACCGTCCAGTGGAACCAGCGCATGCAGAACAGCCGCATCGTCAGCCCGTGCGTGACCAGCAGCACGTTCGGCGGGAAGTCCGGCTTGTCGAAGGCGCGGTAGAGGGTCTCGAGGAACGCCCCCACCCGGTCGTGGACGTCGGCGCCGCTCTCCCCCATCGCGAAGCGGTAGAAGAAGTGGCCGTACGCGTCGCGTGCCTTGCGCTGGCGCTGGATGTCCTCCTGGTCCTGCCAGTTCCCCCAGTCCTGCTCGCGCAGCCGGGGCTCCTCGCGGGCCTGGGCCAGCGCCGGGTCCAGGCCGAGTTCCTCGTAGGTGTGCCAGGTGCGGCGGTAGGGGGAGACGAACGCCTGGACCCGCTCCCCGCCGAAGACCTCGCGCAGGCGGCCCCCCGCGCGGGCGGCCTGACGGCGGCCGTTGGCGGTCAACTCCAGGGCGTGGTCCGGCACCCGCTCGTAGATGGTGTCGTCCTCGTTGCCCTGGGACTCTCCGTGCCGGATGAGCACGATGCGGTGCGGGCGTCCCATACCGGCCAGCCTATTGCGCCCGGCGCCGTGCCGCCTTCCGGCCCCCGCGGCGGGCCGGGGGCGGGTCCGGGCACCGTGGCCGGTCCGGCCGGGGGCGGCGTTCCCGCTCGTGCCCTCTCTGCTCACACCGTCCACTCCTGGACCACGTCCACCACGTCGCCGGCCACGGAGAGCACGTCGGCGTCCAGCCCGGCGCGCTCGGACAGGCGCTCCACGGCCCCTTCCCGGTACTTGCCGTGCTCGGTGGCCGAATCCCACATCGACAGCACCAGGAAGTCGTCCGCCTCCCCCCGGCCGAAGGCCCCGCGCAGCATCCCGGGTGATCCGGCCATGGCGGGGTTCCACACCCGTTCCTGCATCTGCGTGAAGTGCTCGACACGCTCCGGCCGCACCTTGCACAGCGCGACCCTGAGCAGGTCGGTGTCGGCGAAGAACGGCTCGAACCCGACCTTCACGTCCAGCCGGTGCTCGAACAGGCGCACGGCGAGCATCTCGTACGTGCCCTGCTGCGTGGCGGCGACGCCGTCGTGCGGACCGGCCATGAAGGCGTCATACGCGCCGCGGCCGTCCCAGAAGCCGAATATGTGCGCCACCCCCGGCTGGGCACGGCTCCAGCCCCCGCCCTGACCGAGGAACCCGGGCTGCTGCCGCAGCGCCGCCCACCGGCGTTGCCCCCGGTCGAATCCCGGCCGATCCACGACCCCGCAGCGCATCCACTTCACCAACACCGCGCCATCGTAGTGGCGTCGGGCGCCTCACCCGGCGTGTTCCGCCGGTCCGACGGGCCGATCGCGGCGCTTCACAGCCGAACGGAGGCTCCCGGCTCCAGCCGGTGCAGGCGGTCCGCCAGACCGGCGGCCCGGAACTCCGCCTCCACGCTGTCGCCGTCCTGCGTGAAGTGCTCCCACTGCTCGAAGTGCAGGGGAACGACCTGCCGGGCGCCCAGGATCGCGGCCGCCTCGGCCGCCTGGGCGCTGGTCAGGGTGAGTGTGCTGTCCGGCACCAGCTCGGTGCGGGCGGCTCCGGCGAAGAGCAGGGCGACGTCGAAGGGGCCGAACCTCTCGGCCACGGCGCGCACCACGTCCAGGGACGCGTTGTCCCCGCTGACGTACACCGTCGGCACCCCACTGCCGGACAGCACGAAGCCGGTGACCTCGCCGACCAGCCCCTCACTGCCTTCCGGGCCGTGCTGCGCCGGCACGCCGGTGACCCTCAGCACGCCGCCGTCCGGCCGCGGCAGGTCGATGTGCTCCCAGTTCGGCAGGGCGCGCACCGGTCCGGCCACCCGGTCCTGGGCGGAGCGCGTGCTCAGCACCACGGGAACCCCGGTCAGCAGGGCCCGCCCGGCGTGGTCGAGGTTGTCCGCGTGCTGGTCGTGGGACAGCAGCACCGCGTCGACCGGTCCGAGCGACTCCGGCGCGACGGCTGGCCCGGCGGTCTTCACCAGCGCCCGGGCACCGACCGGGTACCTCCCCGGTCCGTCGAACGTCGCGTCGGTGAGCAGACGGAGCCCGCCGATCTCCAGCAGCGCCGTGGGCCCTCCGACGTACCGGATCCCGACACCCGCCATGGCCTCTTCCCTTCGCGCGTTTGCGGCGCCCCGCGTGCACCGACTCGACCCCCTCCGGCTTCAATCGCCGCGGTCCCGGAGCTATTCCCCCGCCCCGCCGCGGGACGTGTCCTCGGCGTCCGGCGGCGCTGACGCCACCCCGGTCGCCGGGTGCCTCGGGGCGAGTGACGAGGAGAGCCACGCGACGAGGGGGCGCCGACCGGTCGTCGGCGCCCCCTCGGTGTGCTGTCAGGACGGATCATGCGCCCCTGCGCGCGGGCGCAGCAGGGACCCGGTCCCGCCCGGCGTCAGCTGCAGCCGCTCGTCGAGCCGCAGCCCTCGCACAGGTAGCAGCTACCGGCGCGGCGCATCTTCGTGCCGCAGGAGAAGCACAGCGGCGCGTCGGCGTTCAGGCCGAGCTGGATCTCCAGCAGCTCCGTGGAGTTGTGTGCCTCCTTGGGCGCGGGTGCCGCCGCCGCTGCTGCCGGCTTGGCCGCCGACAGGGGCTTGGGGGCCTCCACGTGGCGCGGCGCGGACTGCGCCAGGCCCTCGACGTCGACCTCGTCCTCCCCGGCCTCGTAGGACCCGGTGTCGAGGTGCCGCTGACGCTCCTCGGCGGAGTGGATGCCGAGCGCCGAGCGGGTCTCGAAGGGCAGGAAGTCCAGCGCCAGGCGGCGGAAGATGTAGTCCACGATGGACTGCGCCATCCGCACGTCCGGGTCGTCGGTGAGGCCGGCCGGCTCGAAGCGCATGTTCGTGAACTTCGAGACGTAGGTCTCCAGCGGGACGCCGTACTGCATGCCGACGGAGACGGCGATGGAGAAGGCGTCCATCATGCCCGCGAGGGTCGAGCCCTGCTTGGACATCTTCAGGAAGACCTCGCCGAGGCCGTCGTCCGGGTAGGAGTTGGCCGTCATGTAGCCCTCGGCGCCGCCGACGGTGAAGGACGTGGTGATCCCCGGGCGGCCCTTGGGCAGGCGCTTGCGGACCGGGCGGTACTCGACGACCTTCTCGACCTGCGCGGGAACCGCTTCCTCGGTGGTGGCCTCGACCGCGGTGTCCGGCTTCTTCTTCGCCGACAGCGGCTGCCCGACCTTGCAGTTGTCGCGGTAGATCGCGAGGGCCTTCAGGCCGAGCTTCCAGCCCTCGTAGTAGACCTCCTCGACCTCCTCGACGGTCGCCGACTCCGGCAGGTTGACCGTCTTGGAGATCGCGCCCGACAGGAAGGGCTGCGCCGCGGCCATCATCCGGACGTGGCCCATGGCCGAGATCGCGCGCTCGCCCATGGCGCAGTCGAAGACCTCGTAGTGCTCGGTCTTGAGGCCGGGGGCGTCGATCACGTTGCCGTGCTCGGCGATGTGGGCGACGATCGCCTCGATCTGCTCCTCCTGGTAGCCCAGGCGCTTGAGCGCGACGGGGACCGTGTTGTTCACGATCTGCATCGAGCCGCCGCCGACCAGCTTCTTGAACTTGACCAGCGCGAGGTCGGGCTCCACGCCCGTGGTGTCGCAGTCCATCATCAGGCCGATGGTGCCGGTGGGCGCGAGCACCGACGCCTGCGCGTTGCGGAAACCGTTCTTCTCGCCGAGCCGGACGACGTCCTGCCACGCCTCGGTCGCCGCGGCCCACACCGGGGTGTCGAGGTCGTCCACCCGCACTGCGGCGGAGTTGGCGTCGGAGTGCTGCCTCATGACGCGGTTGTGGGCGTCGGCGTTGCGGGCGTATCCCTCGTACGGGCCCACCACCGCGGCCAGTTCGGCGGACCGCTTGTAGGAGGTGCCGGTCATCAGGGAGGTGATCGCGCCCGCCAGGGCGCGGCCGCCGTCCGAGTCGTACGCGTGGCCGGTGGCCATCAGCAGCGCGCCCAGGTTCGCGTAACCGATGCCCAACTGGCGGAAGGCGCGGGTGGTCTCGCCGATCTTCTCGGTGGGGAAGTCGGCGAAGCAGATCGAGATGTCCATCGCGGTGATGACCAGCTCGACGACCTTGGCGAAGCGCTCCGCGTCGAAGGTCTGGTGTCCTTCGTCGTCGTGGCGCAGGAACTTCAGCAGGTTGAGCGAGGCGAGGTTGCAGCTGGAGTTGTCCAGGTGCATGTACTCGCTGCACGGGTTGGAGGCGGTGATGCGGCCGCTCTCCGGCGACGTGTGCCACTGGTTGATGGTGTCGTCGTACTGGATGCCGGGGTCGGCGCAGGCCCAGGCTGCCTCGGCCATCTTCCGGAACAGCGACTTGGCGTCGACCTGCTCGATGACCTCGCCGGTCATCCGGGCGCGCAGGCCGAACTGCCCGCCGCCCTCGACGGCCTTCATGAACTCGTCGTTGACCCGGACGGAGTTGTTCGCGTTCTGGTACTGGACGGAGGTGATGTCGTCCCCGCCGAGATCCATGTCGAAGCCCGCGTCGCGCAGCGCGCGGATCTTCTGCTCTTCCTTGACCTTGGTCTCGATGAACGCCTCGACGTCCGGGTGGTCGACGTCCAGGACCACCATCTTGGCGGCGCGGCGGGTGGCCCCGCCGGACTTGATGGTGCCCGCGGACGCGTCGGCGCCACGCATGAAGGAGACCGGCCCCGAGGCGTTGCCGCCGGAGGAGAGCAGTTCCTTGGAGGAGCGGATGCGGGAGAGGTTCAGGCCGGCGCCGGAGCCGCCCTTGAAGATCATCCCCTCTTCCTTGTACCAGTCCAGGATCGAGTCCATCGAGTCGTCGACCGACAGGATGAAGCAGGCGGAGACCTGCTGCGGCTGGGCGGTGCCCACGTTGAACCACACCGGCGAGTTGAAGCTGAACACCTGGTGCAGCAGGGCGTACGTCAGTTCGTGCTCGAAGATCTCGGCGTCCGCCGGCCCGGAGAAGTAGCCGTGCTTCTCGCCCGCCTTGCGGTAGGTGAGCACGACCCGGTCGATGAGCTGCTTGAGGCTCTTCTCGCGCTTGGGACTGTCGACCGCGCCGCGGAAGTACTTGCTGGTGACGATGTTCACCGCGTTCACCGACCAGAAGTCGGGGAACTCGACACCGCGCTGCTCGAAGTTGATCGATCCGTCGCGCCAGTTCGTCATGACGACGTCACGGCGCTCCCAGACCACCTCGTCGTACGGGTGCACGCCGGGGGTGGTGTGGATGCGCTCGATCCGCAGACCCTTGCTCGCCTTCGACCCCTTGGTGCGTGAACCGCGTGCCGGGCCGCTCGTCGTCTCTGTCATTCCGCCTCCCAATATGGGCAAACGCCCTGATGTGCCCGGTTCTTCCCGCAGCACTGTGTGTTGTCTGCCGCCTCGGCGCGCTCCGGCGCCTCGGCAAATCCGCGTCCCGACGTCGGTCAGTCGGTGCCCGCGGGCGCGGGGACCCCGAGGTCCTCGTCAAGCCCGCCGGGAGTCATGGGTGGGAGCTGCTCGCGCAGCTCCGTGATGGCCCGCTCGAAGTCGTCGAGCGAGTCGAAGGCCCGGTAGACGCTCGCGAAGCGCAGGTAGGCCACGAGGTCGAGTTCCTGGAGCGGGCCGAGTATGGCCAGGCCCACGTCGTGGGTGGACAGCTCGGCGCTGCCGGTGGCCCGGACCGCCTCCTCGACCCGCTGCCCGAGGAGCGCGAGGGCGTCCTCGGTGACCGGGCGGCCCTGGCACGCCTTGCGCACTCCGGCGATCACCTTGGTGCGGCTGAAGGGCTCCGTGACGCCGCTGCGCTTGATCACCATCAGCGAGGCCGACTCGACGGTGGTGAAGCGCCTCCCGCAGTCGGGACACTGGCGCCGGCGTCGGATCGCGGCACCGTCGTCGGTGGTCCGGCTGTCGACGACACGGCTGTCGGAGTGTCTGCAGAAGGGGCAGTGCACGGCCTTCCCACTCCCTTCCCCACTCGCGGTGAGCGCACGACGAACATGCCTCCGCGGCGCCTTGCCGGAACCTCGGAAGCGGCCCCAAGCATAGGCGATCACGATGGCGGTGGAGCCACAGGACCCGCTTGGAAACCACAACTTGTGGTGGCCGGTCCCTATCCAACCACTAGATCTGGTGCCGGTGCATCAGGGGGTCCGATCCGCGTGTCGCGGCGGCCCGACCGCAACGGAGGGCGTTCGCGGCACGCCGGAGCGTACGGGAACGGGCCCGCGGAACGCACTTCAGGAGCCGGTGCGACACTGGGCGGGCGCAGCAGGCGGCCCACTCCCAAACGGGGCCGCCCGCGACCGCGTGGCGCTCCGGACCGGCACGCCGGGGCACTCTTTGATTCGAACTTCCATTCGATCAATACACCCGGTACCTTGATCACGTCAGCGGATTTTCGCTAATTCACTCGAACGTGTGTTTGGCGCAACCTTTCGAAACCCACTACCGTTGTACTAACTGCCCGCACGCGGAGACGGGCCGACCGCAGTCCATGCGGTGGAGAACAACTCGAAAGGGGCCGCCGTGACCACCGCAGAGAGCGCCACCGGCACATTGCCCGCCCATGACCGCTCCCCGGACGGAATCGCCCCGTTGGACGTCGCGCACGAGGACAGCACCCCGAAGCCGGCGCGCGCACTCCCCGGACGGCCCCCGGGAATTCGCGCCGACAGCTCGGGGCTGACCGAGCGTCAGCGCCGTGTCATCGAGGTGATCAGGGACTCGGTGCAGCGGCGCGGATATCCGCCGTCCATGCGCGAGATCGGCCAGGCCGTCGGCCTGTCCAGCACCTCGTCGGTCGCCCACCAGCTCATGGCGCTGGAGCGCAAGGGCTTCCTGCGCCGCGACCCGCACCGCCCGCGCGCCTACGAGGTCCGCGCGTCCGACGCCGGTCACCCGCAGCCCACCGACACCACCGGCAAGCCGTCCGCGTCCTACGTCCCGCTGGTCGGCCGGATCGCGGCCGGCGGCCCGATCCTCGCCGAGGAGTCGGTCGAGGACGTCTTCCCGCTTCCGCGCCAACTCGTCGGGGACGGCGAGCTGTTCGTGCTCAAGGTGGTCGGTGACTCGATGATCGAGGCTGCGATCTGCGACGGCGACTGGGTCACCGTGCGACGCCAGCCGGTCGCCGAGAACGGCGACATCGTGGCGGCGATGCTGGACGGCGAGGCGACCGTCAAGCGCTTCAAGCGGGACAACGGCCACGTATGGCTGCTCCCGCACAACGCCGCCTACCAGCCCATCCCCGGCGACGAGGCCACGATCCTCGGCAAGGTCGTGGCGGTGCTGCGCCGCATCTGACCACTGTCCCGGGGAGCGCTCGGCCGTGCCGCGCGCCGACCGGCCGGCAAGGCCCGGAGGACCGCACAAGGCGGTCTGCCGGGCCTTCGCCGTGTTGCGGGTCCTGGGCTCGCCCCGCCCGGCCACAGGGCCTTCTGGAGGCCGCCCACGGCCGCGAGGGCCCTACGGAGCCTCGACGGACTCGGCCGGCTGATCAGGGTTCGCGGCCGGCTCACCACCCCCGGCCGATCCGCTGCTCCCGGAGCCGGCGGACGCCGGGCGCCCGGCCGCCGCGTCGATCGCCGCGAGCGACTTCCGCACCTGGTTGCGGTCGTTGGTGTACCAGAACTCGGGCATCGACGAGCGCAGGAAGCCGCCGTACCGCGCGGTGGCCAGCCGCGGGTCGAGCACGGCCACCACGCCCCGGTCGCCGGAGGCCCGGACCAACCGCCCGGCGCCCTGGGCCATCAGCAGCGCCGCGTGCGTGGCGGCGACGGCCATGAAGCCGTTCCCGCCGCGCTCCTCCACCGCCTTCTGCCGCGCGCTCATCAGCGGGTCGTCCGGCCGGGGGAAGGGGATGCGGTCCATCACGACCAACTGGCAGTTCACGCCGGGCACGTCCACGCCCTGCCACAGCGAGAGCGTGCCGAACAGGCAGGTCCGGGCGTCCTCAGCGAAGGTACGGATCAGCTCGCCCAGCGTCTCCTCGCCCTGGAGCAGCACCGGGTGCTCCAGCCTTCCGCGCATCGCCTCCGCGGCCGCCTGGGCGCCGCGCATCGAGGAGAACAGCCCGAGGGTCCGGCCGCCGGCCGCCTCGATCAGCTCGGCCAGTTCGTCGAGCATGTCGGCACGGCCCGCGTCGCGGCCCGGCTGTGAGAGGTGGCGGGCGACGTAGAGGATGCCCTGCCTGCGGTAGTCGAAGGGCGACCCGACGTCGATGCCCTTCCACGGTGGCGGCTCCTCCTCGCCCTCCGCGGCCGCCGCGCCCTCAGGGGACAGGCCGAGTGAGGCGGCCACACCGTTGAAGTCGCCGCCCAGCTTGAGGGTCGCGGAGGTGAGCACCACGGAACGGTCGGTGAACAGCTTCTCGCGCAGCAGGCCCGACACGTTCAGCGGCGCCACCCGCAGCGACGCGCCGAAGCGGTCGTGCCGATCGCACCAGACGACATCGAAGTCCGATCCCTGTACCAGGCGCTCGGCGACCTCGTGGACGTGCTCGACCGAGGCGAGGGCCTGCTTGCGGACCACGTCCTCGTCCTGCACCGACCGGTCGCGGGTCTCGCCGAGTGCGGTGATCACCAGACGGCAGGCGTCGCGGAGCGCGGCGAGCGTGTACCCGAGATCCTCGGGGATCTCCTCAAGCCGCCCGGGCAGGGCCAGCTCCATCACCCGCTCGAAGCCCTCCCCCGCGCTCATCAGGGCGTCCGCGGCCTTCTCGTTGACGAGCTTGGCGGCCCGCTTGACGGCGCGGTTCACGCCGATGGGGCTCAGCTCGCCGGTGGCGACGCCGGTGACGCGGGAGACCAGTTCGTGGGCCTCGTCGACGATCAGCACCTCGTGGCCGGGGAGCACCGGGGCGCCCTCGATCGCGTCGATCGCCAGCAGCGCATGGTTGGTGACCACGACGTCGGCGAGCTTGGCGCGCTCGCGGGCCGCCTCGGCGAAGCACTCGGCGCCGTAGGCGCACTTGGTGGCACCCAGGCACTCGCGCGAGGTGACCGAGACCTGGCTCCAGGCGCGGTCGGAGACGCCCGGACTGAGCCCGTCCCGGTCCCCCGTCTCGGTCTCGTCGGCCCAGTCGCGCAGCCGGAGCAGGTCCTTGCCGAGCTTGCTCGTGGGCGCGGCGGCCTCGAAGGGGTCGAAGAGGCCGTCCTCGTCGTCCTGCGGCACCCCTTCGTGCAGGCGGTGCAGGCACAGGTAGTTCGACCGGCCCTTGAGCATCGCGTACTGCGGCTCGCGGCGCAGCAGCGGCTTCAGCGCCTGGACGGTCCTGGGCAGGTCCCGCTCCACCAACTGCCGCTGGAGGGCGAGGGTGGCGGTGGCCACCACCACGGGCTCGCCGTGCGCCAGGGCGGGCACCAGGTAGCCGAGCGACTTTCCGGTGCCGGTGCCGGCCTGGACAAGCAGATGGGACTGGTCTTCCACGGCGGCCTGCACGGCCTGTGCCATGGCGACCTGGCCTTCCCGCTCCACCCCGCCGACGGCGGTGACGGCGGCGTGCAGCAGGTCGGTGAGAGCGGGTGGGGTGGTGGCAGTCATAGGAGGGCCAGCCTACGGCGCCGCACCGACAACGCGGTCCGCCTCCGACCGCTCCGGCCGGGCCCAGCCGGGAGCGGCGCCGCGGCCGGGGCGGCCGGTGTCAGCGCGAAGGGCACGTAGCGGCCCTGGCGGACAGGTTGCCCGGGCCGGGCGCCGGCGGTGCCGCACCCCGGGCAGCGCCCCCGGTCGGTTCGCCCGTCCCGCCCCCACCCCCCGGTCGGTTCCCCCGTCCTGCCCCACCCCCGGTCTGTTCCCCCGTCCCGCTCCGCCGTCGGGCCGGTCCACCGGCTCGGCCGCCCCCGGGCGGATCGTGGCGGCGCGGTCAGGGGCCGCAGAGCGGGTTGGCCACGGTCCCGTGCACGGCGGCGTGCGGACGGTCGGCCCGGTCGCGGTATCCGTCGAGGTGCAGCCGGTTGCGGTTCAGGCACAGCCGGGCGATCCGCGGCACGAACAGGTCGAACAGCGAGAACCTCTCCTTGAGTTCCGGGAAACGGTCCTGGTGGCGGACGATCTCCTCGCGCACCAGCGTCCAGAAGTCGTTCTCGGGTACGCCGAGTTGCTGCTCGCACAGCGGTGCGAGATAGCGGAACACGCCGATGAACAGGCCCGAGTGGATGAACTGGGTGAGGAATTCCGGCGACTCGGTGAGCAGCACCGCGCGGACGTCCGCCGGCATGGTGGCGTGTTCCGGCAACGGCTGCGCGGAGACGTTCACGTCGTCGACGAAGTCCTTGACCGCCAGCCGCACCGGAACGTCGTGCTCGTCGTAGACGACGATGGCGTTCTCGCCGTGCGGTGAGAAGACCGTGCCGTACCGGTAGAGGAAATGCAGCAAGGGCGGCAGGAGTGCGGCGAACAGGTGGCGCAGCCACACCCTGGGGGCGAGCCCGGAGCGGGCGACCAGTTCGGCGGTGAAGGCGCGGCCGTCCGGGTCGGTGTGCAGCAGGGCGGCGAGAGTGCGGGCGCGCTCCCCCGGCGCGAGGTACCCCGTCAGCGGCTCGCGCCAGATGCAGCCGAGCAGTTCGCGGTACTGGTAGGGCACCGAGGGCATCGCGTCGTACTGGGGGTGGGCGACGGTGACGGACGCCACCTCGCCGAGCAGGATCACCCGGGTCTCGTCGCGCAGGAAGCGGTCGTGGTCGCGCAGGGTGTGCACCCAGGCGGTGACGGCGGGGGCGGCGAGCGTGCGCTCGGTGGGCAGCCCGCGCCAGACCAGCGTGTTGAGGACCGACAGCGGCAGTTTGACCGTCCGCCGTTGCGGGCGGCTGGTGTTGAGGAAGGTGCGGATCGACTGCTGCGGCAGCCGCAGGTCGTTGTCGGTGGTGAGGCGGATGATGGTGCCGTCGGCGATCGCGGGTGCGAACAGCGGGGCGACGACCTGTTCCCACTGCCAGGGGTGGACGGGCAGCAGGAGGTAGTCCGCGGGGAGGCGGCCGCGATCGGCGATGGTGCGGCGGAAGGAGTCGAGGACGTCGGGGGCGAGTTCCTCGGCGTAGAGCTGGTCGGAGGTGTCGAGGGTGCCGGTTCCCCGGTATTCGGCGAGGTCGCGGTGGACCGCGATCCAGGGCAGCCGGTGGCGTCTGCGGGCCTCGGGGGCCCAGAGCGCCGCGTCGGCGTCCGAGAACCCGATACGGCCCTTGTTGGCCACGAGCCACGGGTGCCCGGTCTGGTGCCCTTCGAGCTCCGCGTAGCCGAGGTCGGCGAGCGCGGCGGCCGGCAGCGCGGTGGCGTCCAGCCGCACGTCGGCGCACAGCGTGGCGAGCAGTTCCCTGATCAGGTGGCCGGTGGTGTCCCCGGTGAGTCCGAGCACGGTGTCGTGGCCGTGTGCCAGGAAGTGCAGCGGGTCACCGGTCGGGGTGATGCTGGCCGCGTCCACGTACCAGCTCCCGTACGAGCCGCGGCGGGCACGGAAGCGGTAGGTCACGTCGGGTGAGAGCTCGATCCGGTAGCCCTCGGGGCCCGACGCGGGGTCGGGCTGTGGTGCGATCACGTCTTCGTAGGCGAACTCGGCGAGCATCTTGGCGAGAAGCCGCCGGGCCGCGCGCTCCCAGGCGGCGCCGGACTCGGTCGAGGAGGGGATCGTCACGGTGTGCTCCTGCGGACGGGAGGGACGGGAGGGCTGCTGGTGCGGCGGCCGCCACCGGTCTGCACGACCGGCGCGGTCAGGCGCACCGGCGGGGTGGGCCGGCCACGGGGTGCGCGGTCGGCCGCGGTGTCAGAGGCTGTGGCGCAGGGCGCGGTCGCGGACCATCAGGGCGGCGCGCTTGTCCGGCAGGTCGATCTCGGCGGACAGCCGGAATCCGGCGGCCAGGAAGGCGGCCACGGACGGGGTGTTGCGCAGGTCCGGTTCCGCGATCACCCGGCCGCAGGAGGGCCGGTGGTCGAGCACCAGGTCGGCGACCGCGCGCAGCAGTGTGCC
Organism: Streptomyces sp. SN-593; assembly: GCF_016756395.1. Lineage (NCBI taxonomy): Bacteria > Bacillati > Actinomycetota > Actinomycetes > Kitasatosporales > Streptomycetaceae > Actinacidiphila > Actinacidiphila reveromycinica. The sequence continues at coordinate 6,517,144 of NZ_AP018365.1, read as the reverse complement.
GCCCAGTCCGCGGGCACGGTCGGCGACGCCGCCGATGAGCAGGTGGACGCCGGTGTCGTGCGGCCGGGCCGGGTAGTGGCGCGCGATCGGGTCGAGGTCGGCGCGGTAGACCTCCCAGTAGCTCATCGGGGTGCCGCCGAGCACGCCCAGGCAGGGCACGCTGCGGCCGTCGGCGTCGAGTTGGGCCCGCAGGTGGTCCTCGGTGACCTGCTGCTCGCCGGCCAGCTCCCAGAACTCCGCGACTGCCGGATCGTTCATCCACCGGGTGACCAGGGCGAGGTCCCGGTCGAGGTCGACCGGGACGAGCCGGAAGGGACCGGCCGCCGTGTCGGCGGCCCGCCAGGTCGCGATGCCGTCGAGCAGCCCACCCGCGCCGCCGCCCGCCGGTCCCGCCGCCGTGCCCGCCGGCTCCGCCATGACCGCTCCTTCCGTCCCCCCCGTCCTTTCCGCTCCTTCCGCGAACAGCGCGAGGACTTCCGGGGGGAGTTTCAGGTCGAGGGTGTCCTCGGTGCTGGAGTCGGCGTTCGGCAACGGAACTCCTTCCTGTCCCGGCCGCGCGGGCGGGGCGTGGGGGCCGGTCGGCGGGGGTGCGGGGGCGCCGGTCAGCGGGCCAGCGGGTTGGGCAGGGTGACGTACACGGACTGGGTGTCGACAGGCCCGACGAGTTCGTCCATTCCGTGCAGCCGGGTCAGCAGGTTCGCCTTGCAGCGAAGGTGCGTGCTGTGCAGCAGGTGTTCGGGCAGGCTGCTGGGGCCGTTCGCCGCCCCGGTGAGGAAGCGCCGGAACGCGGCGAGCAGCACCTCCTCGTCGGCGAGCCGCTGGGCGCCGAATGCGCCGATCAGACCGAGGACGTTGTTGATGCCGAGGTAGTAGGCGAAGCGCTCGTCGGCCACCTCGTCGGCGACGAACGTGTCGCTGTGGGCGCCGATGCCGGGCAGTTGTCGCTCCAGCGCGTCGCGGTGCGACTCGCGGAAGTAGTAGCCCTGGTTGTCGCGGTAGTGTCCGCCGCTCGGCCAGCCGTCGGCGTCCAGCAGCACGAGCGTGTTCTGCTGGTGCGCCTCCAGGGCGATGCCCGCCTCGCCGTCCAGCCACAGAACCGGCCGGACCACCTCGTCGAGGTAGCGCAGGAACCACTCGGTGGCCACCGCGGTCCCCGGTCGGCCGCTGCGCTCGGACAGGCGGCCGACCAGCACCGCGAGCCGGGAGGCCAGTGCCGGTGCGGGCAGACCCGGCCAGGGGCGCGGCGAGGTCAGCCCGGCCACGCAGTGCGCCTGGGCGCCGGGGTCGAACGGGCTGTGCCGCAGGGCGACGTCCAGTCCGGTCACCGGGTGGCCGTCCCGGTCGTCCACGCCGAGCCAGGCCGGGTCGCGGACGATGTCGAACCGGGGGTGTGCCTCGGACCAGCGGGTGGCCAGGCCGCTGCGCAGCAGCCGGTGCACCTCGGTACCGCGCTGCAACTCCTTGCGGAGGTTCTCCCGTCGGGAGTTGGTGATCCGCAGGGCCAGCGACAGCTTCAGCATGACCTGTGCGCCCGGCCGGTAGACGGTGCGCACCGACGATGTGGGGTGCCACACGTCCCCCAGGGGGCCGAGGTCGTGCAGCAGCCCCGCGTCGAACAGCGCGCGCACGGCGGGCCGGTGCCGCACCTCGCGGGCCTGCCACGGGTGCAGCGGCAGCGGCGCGGTCCCCGCCGGCAGCGCGAGGTCGGGCCCGGCCAGCACGGTGAGCAGGTCGGGCGCGGGGACCGGGCGGCCGCGTTCGGTCCACGCCGACTCGGTGGCGAGCAGCGACCGGTCGACGGCGAACCAGTGCAGCGGGAAGGCGCCGCGCAACTCGGGAGAGTAGGCGGCCGCCTCCGCGTCTCCCAGGCCGTCGCGGCTCTTGGGCGTGGGGTGGAGCGGGTGGCCCAGGATCAGGGCCTGCTCGGAGTCGAGGAAGGGCAGTTCGGGGTCGCTAGCCCCGGGGTCCTCGCGGCGTTCGGTCACGAAGACGGCGGTCCGCCGTACCGAGTCCGCCACCCTGGCGACCAGGTCGGCGCCCTCCTCCGGGTCGGCGCCGCTCTCCCGGGACAGCAGCGCGGCCAGTTCGACCGCGGACAGCGGCCGGTGGTCGGCGGTGGAGAGCCGGGCGGGTCCGAAGCGGTGGTGCCCGGTGGACGACCAGTGGTGGACGACCGCGCCGACCGTGGCGCCGGCCGCCGGCAGCGGCACCCGCAGCAGCCCGTCGGCCGGCTGCGCCAGGCCCTTCTCGCGGGTCCAGCAGCGCAGCAGCGCCTCGGTGCCGGCCGCGTCGGCCACGGCGTAGGGCTCGTCGCGCGCCAGTGGGTCGGGCCCGGTCGCGCCCCAGTGGGTGCGTGCCCGCTGCGGGGGCACGGATGCGGCGCTGTCGTGGCGGTCGGTGCCGGCGGGGTCCACGGGTGCGGTCATGCCAGGGGCCTCACTTGTCGGTACGGCGGTGCGGCGGTACGGCGGTGGTGTACGGCAGCGGCGACACGCCCCGGTGGGGCGGTGCACCCCGGTACGGCTGTGCCGGGCGCCGGAGCGGCGCCACGGCGCGGCGCGCGGTGGCGTGGCACAGGGGGGGCACCCTGCGGACGCGCCTTGCCGGAGTTGTCGGGTCGTGAAGTGGTCCGGTGCGATCGGGCAGGGCGGTGGGCACGGCGCCGCAGAGCGGCGGATTGATGTGATCATACTGTGACCGGCCCTCATGAGGTGCCCGTATGCGGGGCGTTGGGCCGCGGAACCCCGGCTCCCGCGCCGCGGCGGCCGGCCCCGCCGGTGCCGCCGGCTCCGGGCGCCTCGGCGGCGGCGACGGCGTCGGCGAGCCGTTCCAGCACGGCTTCGGCCTGCTCGTCGGTGATCGTCAGCGGTGGCAGCAGCCGTACGACGCTGGAGTGTCGGCCGCCCAGTTCGAGGATCAGGCCGCGGCGCAGGGCCTCCTGCTGGACGCGCGCGGCGAGGCGCGGGGCGGCGGGCAGCGTTCCCCGGTCGTCGGGGTCGGCCGTGGTGTCCACGAGTTCGACACCGATCATCAGACCGCGACCGCGCACGTCGCCGACGCAGGCGTGGTGTCCGGCCAGCGCGCGCAGCCGGCGCAGCATGCGCGAGCCGACCTCCTCGGCACGCGCGGGCAGTGCGTTGCGCGCCACGTAGCGGATCGTGGCGGCGCCCGCGGCCATGGCGAGCTGGTTGCCCCGGAAGGTGCCGGCGTGCGCGCCCGGGTGCCAGGTGTCCAGTTCCTCGCGGTAGACGATCACGGCGAGCGGGAGGCTGCCGCCGATGGCCTTGGACAGCACCATCACGTCGGGCACGATCCCGCTGCGCTCGACCGCCCAGAACGTGCCGGTGCGGCCGACGCCGGACTGCACCTCGTCGGCGATCAGCGGGATGCCGCGGTCCGCGGTGATCTCCCGCATCCGGCGCAGCCAGCTGTCGGGGGCCGGGATGACACCGCCCTCGCCCTGTACCGGCTCCAGTAGCATCGCCGCAGGGTGCTGCACGCCGCCCTTGGGGTCGTCGACCAGCGCGGCGGTCAGCCGCGCGGACAGTTCGGCGCCCTGCTCGCCCCCGGTCCCGAACGGACAGCGGTAGTCGTAGGGGTACGGCAGCCGGGTGACGCCGGCGGCCGTCTCGGTCGTGGCCCGCGCGGCGGTGTCGCCGGTGGCCGCGAGGGCCGCCGCGGTCATGCCGTGGTAGGCCCCGGAGAAGGCGAGCAGGCCGCTGCGACCGGTGGCGATCCGGGAGAGCTTGATGGCCGCCTCGACCGCGTCGGTGCCGGCCGGGCCGCAGAACTGGATGCGCCCGCGGTCGGCGAGTTCGGGCGGCAGCGTCTCGAACAGGGCGGTGGTGAAGTCGTCCTTCACCGGTGTCGCGAGGTCCAGGACGTGCAGCGGCGCGCCGGAGTCCAGCACCCGCCTGACCGCCTCCAGGACGACCGGGTGGTTGTGGCCGAGCGCCAGGGTGCCCGCTCCCGACAGGCAGTCCAGGTAGCGACGGCCGTCGGCGCCCTCGACGGTCATGCCGCGGGCCCGGACCGGCACCACGGGCAGCGACCTCGCGTACGTGCGCGCCGCGGACTCGCGCTGCGCCTGTCTGCGCAGGATCGCCTCCCCCGAGTCGAAGTCTTCGGCGGGTGCCGTGAGTTGTTCCGGCACGCTCGAAGTGGCCGCCACGTGTGCTCTCCTCCTGCTCGGCGATCCGTCCCTCTGTCCCCCGGATGTACTAACGACGCGGTCACCGACCGATCACGGGCCGCCACCGGACTTTCCTGCGCGGAACCACCCGCGAACACGGAACCGTCCATGATTCAGGCAGCACACGACCCACGAACGCACGACCCAGGAGGACTTGCGTCCATGCCATCCATACGCAGGCCGCTGATCGCCGCGGCGGCCGCTGTACTGCTCGCGGGCGCGGTCACCGCGTGCGGGACATCCGGGAGCGACACCGATGCCAAGGCGACGGAGAAGCCGAGCGCCACGGCCGCGGGTAAGAAGCTGCCGAAACTGCCCACGTCGCTGCCGAAGAGCCTGAACGACCTGAAGAAGTGGGAGCAGGCGTACAAGGACGGCGCGTGGAAGGACTGGGACACGTCCTCCTGGCTGCGCAAGGCACAGGACTTCGTGAACCCGGTGATCGACGGCCTGTGGAGCGACGACCGCATGAAGGGCGCCGACCAGGACGACAAGCAGGTGCCCGCGGACGTGCCCGCCGACCAGGGGAAGACCGATCCGGCACCCGCGCCCGAGACGGCAGCCAGGGTCGCGGCGCCCTACCACGGCAGCGCGCCGGCCGTCGGCAAACTGTTCTTCGACAGTCCGAAGGGGCCGATGGTCTGCTCGGCGACGGTGGTGGACGATCCTGCGCACCCGGGCAAGTCGAACCTGGTGTGGACGGCCGGGCACTGCGTGCACGCGGGCAAGAGCGGCGGCTGGTACCGCAACATCGCGTTCGTGCCCGACTACAACGACGGGGGCGAGAGCGCGGCCGCGCTGGCACACGTAAGCCTGGACGAGCTCGCGCCGTACGGCGTGTGGTGGGCGGACTGGGCGAGCACGTCGGACGAATGGATCAGCTCCGGTTCGGAGCAGGGCGGCGGCGGTTCGCCCTACGACTTCGCCGTGCTGCACGTGACCCCCGCCAAGAGCGCCGGCGGCGCATCGCTCCAGGAGACGGTCGGCGCGGCCATGCCGGTGTGGTTCGACGCTCCCTCGGCGACGCGGATCGGGACCGTCGGCGCCTGGGGCTACCCGGCGCAGGCGCCGTACGACGGACAGCGGATGTACTCCTGCCAGGGCACGCCGGGCAGGCTCTCGCTGCTCGCCTCGGCGCCCACGGAGTACCGGCTCGGCTGCACCATGACCGGCGGCGCCTCCGGCGGCGGGTGGTTCGCCACCATGCCGGACGGCAAGCCGGGGCTGGTCAGCAACACGTCGATCGGCCCGCTCACGGCGACGTGGCTGGCCGGCCCCCGGCTGGGCGCGGACGCGAAGAAGATCTACGACGGGGTGAGCAGGAAGTTCGGATGAACTGTCCGATGGCAACGGCGTGACAAAGGGTAAGGGCCCGCCTCCCGGGCGGGCCCTTACTGTCAACGCGGTGCCGCAACGCGGACCGCGGCCGCGCCGGGTGGCGGTCCGGTCAGCGCTGGGCGGCGAGGGTGAACGGGGCCAACTCGGCGGCCAGGTCCTCGTGGACCTGCACGCGGAGCAGGGTGCCCTCGCCGGTGTGCTCCTCGGAGAGCACCTCGCCGCCGGCGTGCACCCGGGAGACCAGCCCGCCGTGCGTGTACGGCACGAGGGCCTCGATCTCCACCTGCGGACGCGGCAGCGCCTCGTCGATCAGGGCGAGCAGCTCGTCGATGCCCTGGCCGCTGCGCGCCGACACGGCGATGGCGTGCTTCTCGGTACGCAGCAGGCGCTGGAGGACCAGCGGGTCCGCCGCGTCGGCCTTGTTGACCACGACGATCTCCGGCACCTGGAGCGCGCCCACGTCGCGGAACACCTCGCGGACGGCGGCGAGCTGCTCCTCCGGCACCGGGTGCGAGCCGTCCACCACGTGCAGGATCAGGTCCGCGTCGCCGACCTCCTCCATCGTGGACCGGAACGCCTCGACCAGGTGGTGCGGAAGGTGCCGGACGAAACCGACGGTGTCCGCGAGCGTGTAGAGGCGGCCACTGGGCGTCTCGGCCCGACGGACGGTCGGGTCCAGGGTGGCGAACAGGGCGTTCTCCACCAGGACCCCGGCGCCGGTCAGGCGGTTGAGCAGCGAGGACTTCCCCGCGTTGGTGTAGCCGGCGATGGCGACGGACGGCACCTTGTGGCGGCGTCGCTCCTGGCGCTTGAGGTCGCGGCTGGTCTTCATCTCCGCGATCTCCCGGCGCATCTTGGCCATCTTCTCGCGGATGCGCCGCCGGTCGGTCTCGATCTTGGTCTCACCGGGACCGCGGGTGGCCATGCCGCCGCCCGAGGAACCGGAGCCACCGCCGCCCATCTGCCGGGACAGCGACTGGCCCCAGCCGCGCAGCCTCGGCAGCATGTACTGCATCTGGGCGAGGGAGACCTGCGCCTTGCCCTCACGGGACTTGGCGTGCTGGGCGAAGATGTCGAGGATCAGGGCGGTGCGGTCGACCACCTTGACCTTGACGACGTCCTCGAGGTGGATGAGCTGGCCGGGGCTGAGCTCACCGTCGCAGACCACGGTGTCGGCGCCGGTCTCGACGACGATGTCCCGCAGCTCCTGCGCCTTGCCCGAGCCGATGTAGGTCGCCGGGTCCGGCTTGTCGCGCCGCTGGACCACTCCGTCGAGCACGAGGGCGCCCGCGGTCTCGGCGAGGGCCGCGAGTTCGGCGAGCGAGTTGTCCGCGTCGTCCACGGTGCCGGAGGTCCACACCCCGACGAGCACCACGCGCTCCAGGCGGAGCTGCCGGTACTCGACCTCGGTGACGTCCTCCAGCTCGGTGGAGAGTCCGGCGACCCGGCGCAGGGACGCGCGGTCGGAACGGTCGAACTGGTCGCCGTCGCGGTCCCCGTCGATCCCTTGGCTCCAGGCCGCGTCCTCTTCCATCAGGGCGTCGGCCCGAAGGCTGTCCGGGAGGCGCTGGCGGTCGTGCGGAGAAGAGGAGGAAGCGTTGGAGGTCATCGGGTCCTTCGGTCGTACGGTCAGGGTCCGGCGGCCGTGGCGGCGCCGTCACCATCGATGGTCGCACGCCGGGGCGGAAGGGTCACGTGACTTTCGCTCCGACCGCGGACGGGTTCGCCGGAACGCGGGCGCCCGAACGACCTCCGTGCAGGTTCACTCGCAGGAGTGACACCTTCGGGGAACAGCGGAAAGTCACACGCCGTTCACTCAGTGTGATCAATAACGGAGAGTGGCCACAGCAGGCCGGGCGCGGTACACGTCGTACACGCCCGGAACGGACTTCATCGCCCGCATCAGGTCCGCCAGCGCTTCGGGCGCCGGCAGTTCCACCGTGTAGGTGTGCCGCACGCGGTGCTCCTGCGGCGGCTCCACGGCGGCGGAGACGATGCCGATCCCCTGGGCCGCGATGACCTCGGTGAGGTCGGCGAGCAGCCTCGGCCGGCTGAGCGCCTCGGCGAGGACGGTGGCACGGAAGTTCCCGGCGGAGCCCCCGTCGCGCCACCGCACGGACACGGCTGCCCGGCCGGCAGCCGCCATACGGGAGCCGGCCGGGCAGCCCTCCCGGTGCACGGCGACGGTGCCGCCGCGGATCACGAATCCGGTCACGTGATCGGGCGGCACCGGCGTACAGCAGCGGGCCAGCCGCACCGCCGCGCCGGGCAGGTCGGTGACGGCGACCGGCTCGGTGTCCGGCGCGCTGTCGACGGCCGGCACGGGGCGGGCGGCGGGCGCGGCGACGGGCCGCTCCCCCCCGGGCCCGGCCGGGTGGAGGGCCAGCCAGCGGGTGATGGCGATCCGGGCGGCCGGAGTGGTGGCGTACTCCAGCCACTCGGGGTCCGGCCCTTCCGGCTCGGGCGCCGAGGCGGCGGTCTCGTCCATCAGGAGCTGGAGCGCGTCGCCGTCGCGGAGCCGGGTGCCCAGCGGGGCGAGCCTGCCGTTGACCCGCACCCCGACGCAGGCGTGGCCGGCCTCGCCGTGGACGGCGTAGGCGGCGTCCACGCAGCTCGCGCCCGCGGGCAGCCGGAAGGTGCCGGACGCGTCGCCGTCCTGGCTGGTGAAGACGGTGATCTCGCGGTCCTGGGCGAGGTCGTCGCGCAGCGCCGTCCAGAAGGTGTCCGGGTCGGGGGCCGCGCGCTGCCACTCCAGCAGTCGGGCGAGCCAGCCCGGCTGGGTGGGGTCGGGGTCGGGGTCGGCCCAGCCGTCCCCGGCGGGGCCGGTCGCCCCGGCGGCCTGCGGCGTCTCGGTGCCCTGTGCCGCCTCGGAGGCGTACGGGTTGCCGAGCGCGATCACTCCGGCTTCGGCGACGCGGTGCATCCGCTTGGTGCGCACCAGTACCTCCGCGATTCGGCCGTGCCGGTCGGCGACCGCCGTGTGGAGCGACTGGTAGAGGTTGAACTTGGGAGCGGCGATGAAGTCCTTGAACTCGGCGATCACGGGGGTGAAACAGGTATGGAGCTCACCGAGCACGGCGTAGCAGTCGGCGTCCTCGTCGACGATGACCAGCAGGCGGCCGAAGTCGCAGCCGCCCAGTTCGGTCACTCCGCGCTTGAGCATGAGGCGGTGCACGGAGACGGTGTGGCGAGGGCGGATGCGCACCTCGGCGGCGATGCCCGCGTCGCGCAGCACGCCGCGCAGGTCGTCGGCGACCACGGCGAGCGGGTCGGGCCGCGCGGCGGCGGCCTCGATCATGGCGCGGGTGCCCGCGTGCTCCTCGGGGTGGAGGATGGCGAAGACCAGGTCCTCCAGTTCGCGCTTGAGGGCCTGCACGCCGAGCCGTTCGGCCAGCGGGATGAGCACGTCGCGGGTGACCTTGGCGATCCGGGCCTGCTTCTCCGGCCGCATCACCCCGAGGGTCCGCATGTTGTGCAGCCGGTCGGCGAGCTTGATCGACATCACCCGCACGTCGTCGCCCGTCGCGACGAGCATCTTGCGGAAGGTCTCGGGTTCGGCGGCGGCGCCGTAGTCGACCTTCTCCAGCTTGGTGACGCCGTCGACGAGGTAGCTGACCTCCTCGCCGAAGCCGAGCCGGACCTGATCGAGCGTCACCTCGGTGTCCTCGACGGTGTCGTGGAGCAGAGACGCGGTCAAAGTGGTGGTCTCCGCGCCGAGTTCGGCGAGGATCAGGGTGACGGCCAGCGGGTGGGTGATGTACGGCTCGCCGCTCTTGCGGGTCTGCCCGCGGTGCGAGGACTCGGCGAGCACATAGGCGCGGCGCAGGGTCTCGACCTCTTCCCGGCCGGCCTCGGGATGGCGGGTGCGGTGGACCTTGATCAGGTGCTCGATGGCGCCGGGCAACCGGCCCCTGCTGTGCCCGTTGCTCCCGAGGAGTGCCACCCGGCCCAGGCGGCGCAGGTCGATCCGGCGCATGTCGATGCGGCGCAGCCCGCGCCGCACGATATCGGCGGCGTTGTCCGCGCTCTCCGCGTTCACCGCGTTTTCTGCGCTCATCGGGGCCTCCCGGCAGCGTGGACCGGCTGCGGGAACTCACCACGCCCCGTGGGGCCGCGCCGGTGATTGATGCTATCGAGCCCACCACGCGCGGCTGACACGCTCTCGCCGAGAGTGATCCCCATCACCCGTTCGAGGGAAGGCGTACGGGCGTGGTGACCTGATACGTCCGGTTCGCAGGGGGCGGGCCCCAGGAGTCAGCGGCCAGCCGCGAGCCAGGCGGGGTCGATGACGCCCTCGGCGAGGATGACGGCGGGTCCGGTCATCTCGATCTCGCCGTCCGCGCGTTCGGTGATCACCAGGCGGCCGCCGGGCAGGTCGACGGTGTAGGTGACCGGCTGCCCGGTGGCAGCGGGATCGAGGCCGTCCCGGCGGGCGGCGGCGACCATCACCGCGCACGCTCCGGTGCCGCAGGAGCGGGTCTCCCCCGAGCCGCGCTCGTGCACCCGCATGGCGACGTGGGCGGGGCCGCGGTCGACCACGAACTCCACGTTGGTCCCGTTCGGGTAGGCCGCGGCGGGGCTGACGGCAGGGGCGCGCAGCAGGTCACCGGCCTCGTCGAGGTCGTCGACGAAGGCCACGGCGTGCGGGTTTCCCATGCTGACGTGCACCGCGGGCCAGGTGTGGCCGTCGACCCCGACGCGGACCGCGCCGCTGGGCAGTTCGGCGGCCCCCATCATCACGGTGATGTCACCCGGTGTGCCGTCCGCGCCGTCCTTGCCGATGTGGACGTGCCGCACCCCCGCGCGGGTGGCGACGTCGAGGTCGCCTGCTCCGGCCCGTCCGGTCCGCTGGAGGTAGCGGGCGAAGACGCGGACGCCGTTGCCGCACATCTCGGCGACGCTGCCGTCGCTGTTGCGGTAGTCCATGAACCACTCGGCCTCGGAGGCGAGTGCGGCCGCCTCCGGGTGGGCGGCAGAGCGCACCACGCGCAGCAGACCGTCGGCGCCGATGCCGGCCCGCCGGTCGCACAGCCGCGCCACGTCACCGGACGACAGGTCGAGCCGGCCGTCCGGGTCGGGGAGGATCACGAAGTCGTTCTCGGTGCCGTGTCCCTTGAGGAAGGCGAGGGGGGCGTCGGCGGAGCGCGCGTCAGTCACACCTCCGATCGTACGCGGTCCGCAGGCGGGGGCATGTCGCCGCTCGCACCGGCGCTGACCTGCGCCGCGATCCGTCAGCGCAGCCGGGCGACCCGCCACACGGCCAGCAGCGCCAGCAGCACGGTCAAGGCGGCGTAGCCGGCGACGTAGCGCCAGTCCGCGCGCTCGCCCGAGCCGCGCGCGGGCAGCCCCGGCCAGGTCTGGCCGATCCGCCGTGCGGCGGCCAGGCCCCAGCCGGCCGCGCAGCAGCACAGCAGCAGGCCGAGCATCGCGACCACCGGGCCGGTGTCCCCGGACTCGAAGGCGAGCGGGAAGGCGAACATCAGCGAGCCGCCGACGGCCAGGGCGATGATCGGGGCGATCTGCCAGATCTGCAGCCTTCGCTTCGGCCGCAGCTCACGGAAGGACGCGCCGTCCTCGAGGGCGGGCAGGTGTTCGGCGGCTTCGAGCGGATCGAGGTCGTCCAGCACGCCGAGCGGCTCCAGCCGGTCGAGCCGTTCCAGGTTGTCGTATCCGTCGAGCGCCCCGACCCCGGCCAGGGGATCGCCGACGCCGTCCGGATCGGCCGGCACGTCCTGCTCGGCGGACCCGGGCGCGGCCCCGGCACGCACCGGGTCGGCGCCCTCGGCCGGATCGGCTGCCGGGAACGGAGCGTTGGCCGACTCCAGCGCGTCCAGCGGAGGACGGGAGTCCGGGATCTGACCCGGGTGGTGCTTCCGCCTGCGGCCCCTCGCGGAGCGCCCGGAATCGGTCGACGTGTCGCGCCCCGGCGGGGTGTCGCGTGGGCCGGCTGCCATCGCCACGCGCCCTCCCGTACGTCGACACAGTAGCTGGAAGCACGATGATGGCACGCCCGGAAGGCCGCTCCGGGACGCCGAGGCGTCCCGATGCCATCACGTGATCAGGCTGTGACCGCTTCTGGGAGCCTCTCCCGCCAACGCCAGCGCCTGCCCGGCGAGTTCCGTTCCCCTGGTGGTGAGCCAGTGCACACGCGGATCGCGCCGGAACCACGAGTCCTGGCGCCGCGCGAAGCGCTTGGTGGCGCGTACGGTCTCCGCGTGCGCCTCCTCCTGCGTGCAGTCGCCGGCGAACCACGCGAGCACCTGCTGGTAGCCCAGGGCGCGCGACGCCGTGCGGCCCTCGCGCAGCCCGGCCGCCTCCAGGGCGCGCACCTCGGCGACGAGGCCGTCCTGCCACATCCGGTCCACGCGCAGCGCGATCCGCTCGTCGAGCTCGGGCCGCGGGACGGCGACGCCGATCTGCACGGTGTCGTAGACGGAGTCGGGGCCGGGGAGGTTCGCGGTGAAGGGCTGTCCGGTGATCTCGACCACCTCCAGCGCGCGGACGATGCGGCGGCCGTTGCTCGGCAGGATCGCGCGGGCGGCCTCCGGGTCCACCGCGGCGAGCCGGGCGTGCAGGGCGCCTGGGCCCCGCATGTCGAGTTCGGCCTCCAGGCGGGCGCGCACGGAGGGGTCGGTGCCCGGGAAGCGGAGGTCGTCGAGGGCGGCGCGGACGTACAGCCCGGAGCCGCCGACGAGGATCGGCACCCTGCCCTCGGCGTGCAGCCGGTCGATCCCGACACGCGCGAGGCGCTGGTAGTCGGCGACGTTGGCGGCCTCGGTGACGTCCCAGATGTCGAGGAGGTGGTGCGGCACACCGCGCCGCTCCTCCTCGGTGAGCTTGGCCGTGCCGATGTCCATGCCCCGGTAGAGCTGCATCGAGTCGGCGTTGATCACCTCGCCGCCCAACTCCCGCGCCAGGAAGACGCCCAGGTCGGACTTGCCGGCCGCGGTGGGGCCGACGACGGCGATCACGCGCTTGTTCACCCTGCAAGTCTCCCAAACTCCGCGGCGCGGTACCGATCGGGTGACGACGGCACCGGTCCTGTGATGATCGCAGGTGCCCGGGCACCCGGTCGTCCACAGGGCGTGGCGGCTGGCCACGCGGAATGCGGTCCGCCCGGGTATGGTCGGACGTGAGGGGCGTCACGTGCCCCTCGATGTGCCGCTGACCTGGTCATCGCGGGTGCCGGCGCATCCCGGCCGTCCCCTGGCCGCCACTTCGAGGGGAACCCGCAGGGAAGGTGCCAGATGAGTTTCATGGACTCGCTCAAGGGCAAGATCGGCATGTCGAAGGACAAGGCCGCGGGTCTCGCCAGGCAGCACGGCGACAAGATCGGGCAGGGCCTCGACAAGGCGGCGCACACCGTCGACTCGAAGACCGGCGGCAAGTACAGCAGCCAGATCAACTCGGGCGTGGGCAAGGCGAAGGACGCCGTCAAGGGGTACGGCGAGAAGGGCCAGGACGCGAAGGGCCCCGACGCCGGCTGAGCACCGACCCGCCGGGTCCTGGTTCGGGGGGCTGCCCCGGGCCGGGACCGACGCCCCCACGGCAGGGGGTGCGTCCCAAGGACCGGACGGCCGCGGACCCCACCATCCGCGGTCAGTCCACCATCAGCGACCCGTGTACCGCCGCCCTGAGCGCGCGGGTGGGCTCGCGCGACCGGTCAGGTCCAGGTCGCGACGAAGTAGCCGACCCCGTACGGCGCCGCGTCGTACAGCAGCTCACCCGTCGGTGCGGTTCCGCGCGCGGCGCCCGCCAGCACCTGCCAGGGGGCCCGTCCCGCGGCCTGGAGCGCGTGGGCCAGTTCCGGATCGAGCCCTTCCAGGGCCGCGGCATCGGCGGCGGCGAGGGCCTCGGCCACGGCGGCGTCGAAGGGGCCCGCCCTCTCGTCGAGGTAGCCCGGCGCCTTGACCGAGCGGCACGCGCTGCCGTCGCCCATGACCAGCAGCGCGACCCGCGGCGCCGCGTCGGCCACGGCACGTCCGGCCAGCGCGCACCGCTGCTGCTCCAGTTCCTCGCCCACCCCGAGCCCCTCGACGGGCGCCGCCCGCCAGCCGCGCAGCAGCCACGCGGCCACGGCGAGGGAAGGCGGCAGGGGCACCGATGCGGCGGGCAGCAGCGCGTCGCCGCCGGACGACGACTCCGCGCCCCGTTCCTCCGCCGGCTCCGCGCCCTGCGGCTCCCCCAAAGTCACGTCGACCTCGACGCCGTAGCCGCGGAAGGATCCCGCCGCTCCGGGAGGGAAGACCCCGCGCCCCGGGCGCCGTGCGGGGCCGACGACCACCAACCGGTCGGGGCGGGCCGCGGCCAACACGCCCACCGCGTCCGCGCAGGCCGTCCGCAGGGAGTCCAACTCGGGCGCGGCACCGGCGGCGACCTCGGGCACGAGCAGCGGCGGGCAGGGGCAGACGGCGGCGGCGACCAGCATGCTCGGAACCCTACCGGCCGGTTGCCGGGCGGCCGCGCTCCCGCACGGCTTCCGGCGGACGCCCGTCAGACGCCCCGCCCTCCGGTATCCGGGACGGAAGCGCCCGGGATCACGCCTGACGGCGCACGCGCCACACTCGCCCGGACATCCTGGGACGGCCCCCGGCTGCCCTCACCGGCCCGTCACGGCCCCGGCAGGCACCCACAAGGGGGAGATCATGATCGCCCCGTTCCCCGGCCCTCAGCCGAGCGCACAGCCGCCCGTCGGTACCGCCTCGGGCGCCGGTGCGGGCGCTCCGATCGTCGGCAGGCCCAGCATGACCCCGGCGGGCTTGGCCGCAGCCGCGCCCTGCCGCCGCTCCCAGGCGTCGCCGGCGGGGGTCCGCCGGACCGACAGCGGGGGCCGCTCGGCGAGCAGGTGGTGCGGGGCGCCGTACGTGATCTCGACGGTCGCCATGTCGCCGGGCCTGATCTCCTGCTCCGGGCGGGCGAAGTGCACCAGCCGGTTGTCGGGGGCACGGCCGGACAGCCGGCGGGTGGCGTCGTCCTTGCGGCCCTCGCCCTCGGCGACCAGCACTTCGAGGGTGCGGCCGACCTGCTTCTTGTTCTCCTCCCAGGAGATCTCCTCCTGGAGCGCCACCAGGCGTTCGTAGCGCTGCTGCACGACCGCCTTGGGGATTTGGCCGTCCATCCCGGCCGCCGGAGTGCCGGGGCGCTTGCTGTACTGGAAGGTGAACGCCTGCGCGAAGCGCGCCTGCCGCACCACGTCCAGGGTCTGCTCGAAGTCCTCCTCGGTCTCGCCGGGGAAGCCCACGATGATGTCGGTGGTGATGGCGGCGTCCGGCATGGCGGCGCGCACCTTCTCGATGATGCCGAGGTAGCGGTCCTGCCGGTACGACCTGCGCATCGCCTTGAGCACCCGGTCGGATCCCGACTGGAGCGGCATGTGGAGCTGGTGCATCACGTTCGGCGTCTCGGCCATGGCGGCGATGACGTCGTCGGTGAAGTCGCGCGGGTGCGGGGAGGTGAAGCGGACCCGCTCCAGGCCCTCGACGACGCCGGTGGCCCGCAGGAGCTTGCCGAACGCCTCGCGGTCGCCGATGTCGGAGCCGTAGGCGTTGACGTTCTGCCCCAGCAGCGTCACCTCGACGACGCCCTCGGCGACCAGTGCCCCGACCTCGGCGAGCACGTCTCCAGGCCGCCGGTCCTTCTCCTTGCCGCGCAGCGCGGGCACGATGCAGAACGTGCACGTGTTGTTGCAGCCGACGGAGATCGCGACCCAGGCCGCGTACGCCGACTCGCGGCGCGAGGGCAGCGTGGAGGGGAACGTCTCCAGCGACTCGACGATCTCGACCTGCGCCTCGTCCGCGACCCTCGCCCGCTCCAGCAGCACCGGGAGCTGCCCGATGTTGTGGGTGCCGAAGACGACGTCCACCCAGGGGGCGCGACGGACGATCGTGTCGCGGTCCTTCTGCGCCAGGCAGCCGCCGACCGCGATCTGCATGCCCGGGCGAGCGGCCTTGCGCGGCACGAGCTGGCCGAGGTTGCCGTAGAGCCGGTTGTCGGCGTTCTCCCGCACCGCGCAGGTGTTGAAGACCACCACGTCCGCGCCATCGGCGCCCTCGGGTGCCCGGACGTACCCCGCGTCCTCAAGGAGGCCGGCCAGACGCTCGGAGTCGTGGACGTTCATCTGGCACCCATAGGTGCGGATCTCGTAGCTTCGCTGGAGAGCGGTGTCCTGCGCGGTCATGCACCCAGGGTAGGCGGTGCCCGCGCCGTACCCGAACCCGGTTTGCCGCTGGGCCGCGATGCCGAACCAGCGGCCGCGGGGTCCGGCATCGCGGCCCAGCGGCAAGGACACCGGTCGCGCCTTCCTTCCCGGCCGCGCGGCTGGCAGGATCGCGGGCCATGGACCTCACCCGCCTCGGCCGCCGGCTCGGCACCCGGCGTGCCCTCCAGGTCGTGCTGGCCTCGGCCTCGGCCCTGGCGCTGCTGCTGTGGTGGCTGCTGCCGACGGACGGTCCGTCGTACCCCAGGGGCCCGATCTCGCTGGCGACCGGAGTGCAGAACGGGGTCTACGAGAAGTACGGGGTACTGCTCAAGAGCGATCTGCGCACGGCTCTGCCCGGGGTGAAGGTGGACCTGGAGCACACCGAGGGCTCGGTGGAGAACATCGAGCAGGTGGCGGACGGCCGCGCCGACTTCACGATCGCCGCGGCGGACGCGGTCGCGTCCTACGACGGGCCGAACAAGAAGGACCTGCGGGCGTGCGCGCGGCTCTACGACGACTACATGCAGCTCGTGGTGCCGCGCGACTCCTCCGTGCAGTCGGCGCGGGACCTGCGCGGGCTGAGAGTGGGTGTCGGGCAGGCCGGCTCGGGGGTCAACCTGATCACCAGGCGGCTGCTGACGGCCGCGGGCCTGGACATCGACAAGGACGTCACAGCGGTGCCGGTCGGCATCGACCAGGCACCGGCCATGCTGCTCGACGGCAAACTGGACGCCTTCTTCTGGTCCGGTGGCCTGCCGACGGCGGCGGTGGGCGCGATGGCCTCCCCGACCGACCGCATCCGGCTGGTCCAACTCGGCGACCTGGTGGCCAAACTGCACTCCATGGGGCCGCAGATGCAGTACTACCGGCAGGCGATGATGCCGGCGGACGCGTACCCCAGCGCCCAGGACGGGCAGGCCATCGCCACCATCGCGGTGGCGAACCTGCTGGTGACGACGGACCACGCCGACGCCGGGCTGGTGCAGCGCCTGACCAAGGCGGTGATCGACAGCAGGGACTCGATCGGCAACGTGGTACACGCGGCGCAACTGGTGGACCTGCGGACCGCCGTCTTCACCGATCCGCTGCCCCTGCACGTGGGGGCCGAGCGCTACTACCGGTCGGTGAAACCGTAGCCGGCACGGCGGTGCGCCGTCGGCGGCCGCCCTCGGACCTCGAACCTCCTCGGCGCCCCCGCTCCCCCGGCCCGGCCCGCCTGGGCCCCGCCTCAGCCTCCGGCCCGACCCGCCTGGCCCCCGCCTCAGCCCCCGGGGCGCGCCGCTGCCACCGCCGGCGCCGTGCGCGGCACCACGAGACGCACCTCCAGGCCGTGCGGCTCCCGGCGTCCGAAGCCGATGCTGCCGCCGCCCTGGCTGAGCAGCGCCCGTGCGATGGACAGGCCCAGTCCCGAGCCGTGCACGTTCTGGTGGCGGGCGCTGCGCCAGAAGCGGTCGCCGATCCGGTCGAGTTCGTCGTCGGTCAGCCCAGGACCGCTGTCGGCGACGGCGACGGCGACCTGATCACCGTCGACCACCACCCGCACGGTGACGGAACTGCCCCCGGGGGTGAACTTGATCGCGTTGTCGATCACCGCGTCCAGGGCGCTGGACAGCGCGATCGCGTCGGCCCACCCGGTGACGTCCGCGTGCGCCGGCTCGACGAACTCCACGGCGACGCCCTCCCGGTCGCCACTCGGCCGCCAGGCGTCGGCGCGGGTCCTGGCCAGTTCCGCGATGTCGATGACCGCCAGGTGGCTGCCGGAACTCTCCGCGACGGCCAGGCCGAGGAGGTCGTCGAGCACCTGGGCGAGCCGGTGCCCCTCCTCCTTCACCGACTCGGCCTCGGTGTGGCCGTCGGGCAGTTCGAGACCGAGCAGCTCGATCCGCAGGAGCAGGGCGGACAGCGGGTTGCGCAACTGGTGGGAGGCGTCGGCGACGAAGGCGCGCTGCTGCTCCAGCACCGCCTCCACGTTATCCGCCATCTCGTTGAACGACCTGACCAGCCGCCGCAGTTCCGGCGGTCCCCCGGACGGCTGGACCCGCGACTTCATCCGGCCGGTGGCGATGTCGTGGGTGACGCGGTCCAGGGTCGCGACCGGCCGGAGCACCCAGGCGGTCAGCCGCACCGCGAACAGCACCGCGATCGCCATCGCGGCGAGTTCCCCGGCCGCCAGCAGCAGCCAGCCGTGCAGGATGCGCGAACGCAGCGCGCCGGTCGGCGAGTCGGTGACGACCACCGCGACCACGTCGCCGTCCCGCACGATCGGCGAGGCGATGGCGAGCATGCGGTGCTGCCAGGGCCACACCTGCTGCGGGTTGTGGGCGCGCCGCCCCAGCAGCGCCGCGTCGTACGCGTCGTACAGCTCCCCGCTGGAGGGGACCCGCCAGGCGTGCGGAGCCGCGGCCATCGAGGTGCGGTCCCGGTAGAAGACCCCGGCCCGGATGCCGTAGAGCTGCTCGTAGCGGTCGAGTTCGGTCACCAGGGTGTGCAGGCGCTCGTCGTCGTCCGGGTCGACGACGGCGTCCTCGTCGCGCGCGGTCACGAACTGCGCCAGCGCCGCGAACCGGGTGGTGTCGTCGATCCGGTCCACCACGACGCGCTGCTGCTGCGCCGCCGCCTGGCTGGCGGCCAGCGGGAACCCGAGCGCGAGCAGGACACCGGCCATCAGGACGATGAGCAGCGGCAGCAGTCGTGAGCGCACGGGTGTCCTCGGCTCCTGCCGTCAGCCGGCCGGCACGACGAGCCGGTAGCCGACCCCGCGCACCGTCTCGATCATGGGCGGGGTGCGCAACTTCGAGCGCAGCGAGGCGACGTGCACCTCCAGGGTGCGGCCGGTCCCCTCCCACGCGGTGCGCCACACCTCGCTGATGATCTGCTCCCGGCGGAAGACCACCCCGGGCCGCTGGGCCAGCAGCGCGAGCAGGTCGAACTCCTTGCGGGTCAGCGCCACCGGGCGGCCTTCCACGGTGACCCGCCGCGTGGACGGCTCGATCACCACCGGGCCGAGCGTCATAGGGGCGTCGTCGGCGCCGCCCGGCAGGCTCACCACGGGGCTGCCGTGCGGAGGTGTGGCCGGGCCCGCGCTCGGGACGGCCCCGGGCCGCAGCGGCGGTCGGCGCACCACCGCGTGGATGCGCGCCAGTAGTTCGCCGATGTCGTACGGCTTCACCACGTAGTCGTCCGCGCCCAGGTTGAGGCCGTGGATGCGGGACCTGACGTCGGAGCGGGCGGTGACCATGATCACCGGGGTGGCGCTGCGGCGCCGGATGCGGCTGCACACCTCGAAGCCGTCCTGGTCCGGCAGTCCCAGGTCGAGCAGCACGCAGTCGTACTCCGGGCCGCCGTCGGGCAGCAGCGCCTGGATCGCCTCCTCGCCGCTTCGGGCGTGGCGCACGTCGAAGCCGTGCTTGCCGAGCACCGCGGAGAGGGCGGAGGCGACCCTGTCGTCGTCCTCCACCAACAGCAGTCGCATGCGTCACCTCCTCCTCATCCGCACGAAACCCCACGTCGGCGCGGAGTCCACCCCTGCGCCGCCGGGTGGGTCATGGACCTGTCGACCGAATCCACGCCGATCACGACCCGCACGTCAAGGGGGTACCGGCCCACGCGGCGGACCGTTACCCACCCGGTACGCGCCGGGGACACCGAAGCCCGACGCGGGCGGCGTGAGCGGCTGCCGGGCACCACCGCGGCGTGCGCCCCGGGTGCGTCGCGTGCGCGGCCGGCGTGCGCCCCGTGAACCGTCCCGCACCGCGCCGACGTGCGACCGTCGCTTGACGCGGGCAGGCGCAGTGGGTTGCATACGCTTTGTGACCGCAACTCTTCCGGGGGCCGCTGCGTGGACCCCGTGATCGTCGCGGGGGCCGGACCCGTGGGTCTGACCCTCGCCCTCGCGCTGGCCCGTCGCGACGTGCCCGTGATCCTGCTGGACGAGGCGGAGGTGCTCGGCGGAGCCGAGGGGCTGCGGCAGGCCCGCACCTGCGTGCTCGGGCCGGAGGTCGCGGCACTCGTGGAACGCCTCGGCTACGGCGGTCTGCGGGGCGACGGCGCGACCTGGACGGGGTGGCGCACGCTGCGCCGGCGCACCGAGGTGCTGCGGTGGGACTTCGACGACGATCCGGCGGGCGCGCCGGTCCACGTGACGCAGCACCTGCTGGAGCAGGGGCTGCGGGCCGCGGTGTCGGCCAGTGGTGCGGTGCGGGTGGTGTCCGGCTGCCGGGTGGACGCGGTGGAGCAGGACGCGCACGGGGTCACGGTGCACACCAAGGGCGCCGAGGAGACGTGGTGGCGCGGCAGCCACCTGGTGGGGTGCGACGGTCCGCGGTCCACGGTCCGCAAACTGCTGGGCATCCGCTTCCCCGGCCGCACGGCGGTGGACCGGCACGCGGTGGTCACGGTACGGGCGGAGCTGCCCGAGCCCGGCGTCGCGCTGCTGCACCGCGACCCGCCGGGGGCACCGACGGGTCAGGAGATCACCGCCCGCCCGTTGCCGGAGGGGCGGTGGCGGATCGACTGGCTGCTTCCGGCACAGGGCGGCCGGCTCACCTCCGACGCCCTGGTGGAACGCCTCCGGGCCGCGCTGAGCGCTTGGTGCGGCAAGGTGGTGCCGTACGAACTGGCCGGTTCCGCCGACTACCCCGTCCACCAGCGGCTCGCGCGGACCTGGCGGGCCGGGAGGGTCTTCCTCGCCGGTGACGCGGCGCACCTGATGGGCGCGCTCGGCGCCCAGAGCGTCGAGGAGGGTCTGCGGGACGCGGAGAACCTCGCCTGGAAGCTGGCGATCGCCGTTCACGACGGCGCCTCCGGGCTCCTGCTCGACAGCTACGAGGCGGAGCGGCGGGGGGTGGTGGGGGCGCGGCTGCGCGCCACCGACCAGGCGCTTCCGCTGCTGCGGTCGAACGGCGCCTGGCAGACGGTGCGCCACACCCTGCTGTCCGGCTCGGCCCGCGGGCAGGTCGAGCTGCTGACCGACAGCTACCTCGGCCGCGGAGGGGCGGCCGCCTCGACGGTGTACGCCCGGTCGCCGCTGTCCGTTCCCGCGCCCAGGGGCGCCGGCCGGTCGGCCGGGGCGGCGTCGCTGGTGGCCGAGTGCGACACGCGGCCCGGGGAGGCGGTCGCCGACGTGGCCGTCACCGCGCTGGACGGCACGCAGGGCCGGCTGCGTGAGCGGCTCGGACACGGGCTGGTGGTGGTGCTGGTCGCGCCCGGCACCGGGGTGTGGGAGTCCCGGCACTGGCTGACCGCCGGCCTGATGCCGCGGTTGGCCTCCGCGGTGGCCGCGCTGCCCACCGCGGCGGAGCTGCTGGTCGCCGAGACCTATCCGGGGGCGACCGCGCACACGGTGCTCCTGGTACGGCCGGACGGGCACTTGGTGGCCGCGATGGTGGGCTGCCGGCCCGCCGAGCTGTACTCCTACGCGGATCTGGCCAGGGGCGGTCCGCCGACCGCGGCAGGCGGGCTGGGCGACACTGCCGACGACACCGCTCACGGCGAGGACGAGGGCGATCGGCCGGACGAGAGCCAGGGGGGCGGCGGCGCGGCCGGTCACCAGGTCAGCGGACGGACCGGCTGACCTGGCGGGAGGCGACGGTGGCGCCGGTTCCGGCCTCGGTTCCGGCGCGGGCGCTGACCGTTATTCGCTCTGCCATGCCCACGGCTCCTCCTCGTCGGCACCGCTGTCTCCTTCGGCCGCCAGCGCGTCCCGCACCACCCGCAGGGACATGCCCTCCGGGTATCCCTTGCGGGCGAGCATGCCGGCGAGGCGTCTGATCCGGCGGTCCCGGTCCAGGCCGCGGGTGCTGGGCAGTCGGCGCCGCACCAGTTGGCGGGCGGTCTCCTCCTCCTGCTCGGAGTCGAGGAGTTCCACGGCGCCGGTCACCAGCTCGGTGTCCACCCCGCGGTGCCGCAGTTCGCGGGCGAGGGCACTGCGGGCCAGGCCGCGGCCGCGGTGGCGCGACTCCACCCAGGCGTTGGCGAACGCCTGGTCGTCGATGAGGCCGACGTCCTCGAACCGCTCCAGGACCTGCTCGGCGATGTCGTCGGGGATCTCGCGCTTGCGCATGGCGTCCGCGAGCTGCCTACGGGTGCGCGGTGTCCCGGTGAGCAGGCGCAGGCACAGCGCCCGCGCCTGCTCACCAGGATCGAGCGGCGGCTCTCGCGAGGCCCTCGACTCGGAAGAACCGCCGCGCTTGTGAGGCGTGCGCTCCATGGCGTCAGACCTTGGCGGCGGTGGCCTTGGGCGCCTTCTTCGGAGCGGGGACCTCGGTCTTGGCGGGTTCGGCCTTGGTCGGCTCGGCCTTGGCGGGCACGACCGCCCCGGCCGCGGCGGCGGCTGCCGCGTCGGGCTTCGGGACGCCCACGCCGAGCTTCTCCTTGATCCGCTTCTCGATCTCGTCCGCGAGGTCCGGGTTGTCCCGCAGGAAGTTCCGGACGTTCTCCTTGCCCTGGCCGAGCTGGTCGCCCTCGTACGTGTACCAGGCACCCGACTTGCGGACGAAGCCGTGCTCCACGCCCATGTCGATCAGGCCGCCCTCACGGCTGATGCCCTGGCCGTAGAGGATGTCGAACTCGGCCTGCTTGAAGGGCGGCGCGACCTTGTTCTTGACCACCTTGACGCGCGTGCGGTTGCCGACCGCGTCGGTGCCGTCCTTGAGGGTCTCGATCCGGCGGATGTCGAGCCGGACGGAGGCGTAGAACTTCAGCGCGCGGCCACCGGTGGTGGTCTCCGGCGAGCCGAACATCACACCGATCTTCTCGCGGAGCTGGTTGATGAAGATGGCGGTGGTCTTCGACTGGTTGAGCGCGCTGGTGATCTTCCGGAGCGCCTGGCTCATCAGCCGGGCCTGGAGGCCGACGTGGGAGTCGCCCATCTCGCCCTCGATCTCGGCCCGCGGCACGAGGGCTGCCACGGAGTCGATCACGATGAGGTCGATGGCACCGGAGCGGACCAGCATGTCCACGATCTCCAGCGCCTGCTCGCCGGTGTCCGGCTGGGACAGCAGCAGGTTCTCGATGTCGACGCCGAGTGCCTTCGCGTACTCGGGGTCGAGGGCGTGCTCGGCGTCCACGAAGGCCACGGTGCCGCCGACGCGCTGGGCGTTGGCCACCGCGTGCAGGGTGAGGGTGGTCTTGCCGGAGGACTCCGGGCCGTACACCTCCACGACACGGCCGCGCGGCAGGCCGCCGACGCCGAGCGCCACGTCCAGCGCGGTCGATCCGGTGGGGATGACCTCGATGGGCTCGTTCGGCCGGTCGCCGAGCCGCATGACCGCGCCCTTGCCGAACTGCCGTTCAATCTGCGCGAGCGCGGCGTCGAGCGCCTTCTCGCGGTCGTTTCCTGCCATGGACTCCACCCGGGATGTCTGGTTCGATCGCTTCACGTCCATGACGCTAGCGCCTGGCACTGACAACGCGCCCGCACGTCGCCCCGGACCTGTGGACAACTCCGGCCGACGTCCGCGACCGGCACCGGCCGGAGTTCGCGCCGCCGCGGCGGAAGGTCCGCCGGACTCCATCCATATGAATGGATGTTCGATTTTCGTGTCAAGCGACCCGCCGTGCCGGCCGGACGGTCACGTCCGGGGATCGGCGACCTCGTAGCGCCTGACGTAGGTGACGAAGAAGCCCTGGAGCGTGGCGGTGGCGGGGATGGCGATGAGCGCGCCGACCGCACCGAGCAGCGCCGTCCCGACGATCACCGAGCCGAAGGCGACCGCCGGATGGATGTCCACCGTACGCGCGGTGATCCGCGGTTGGAGCAGGTAGTTCTCGAATTGCTGGTAGACCACCACGAAGCACAGCACCCACAGCGCGTCCCACGGGTCCTCGGTGAACGCGATGAGGATCGGCAGGGCTCCGGCCAGGTAGGTGCCGACGGTGGGGATGAACTGCGAGACCAGGCCCACCCAGACCCCCAGCGCGGGTGCGTAGGGGACGCCGAGCACCTGGAGCAGGATGTAGTGGGCGAGCCCCGAGATCACGGCCATCAGCGCCCGGGAGTAGAGGTAGCCGCCTGTCTTGGCGACCGCGATGTCCCAGGCGCGCAGGACCTCGGCCTGGCGCGCGGGGGGCAGCATGGAGCACAGCGTGCGGCGCAGCCTGGGGCCGTCCGCGGCCAGGTAGAAGGTGAACAGCGCCACGGTGAAGATCTGGAAGATCGTGCCGATGACGGTGGTCGAGATGCCCCACACGCTGGCGGCGCCGCTGGTGAGGTACGCGCGCACCCAGTCGGAGTGCAGCACCCTGTCGTGCAGCTTGCCCCCGGTGTCGATGTGCGTGTGGAAGGTCCGGTTGATCCACCTCACCACGTCGTCGGCGTACTGCGGCAGGTTCCGCACGATGGTGCTGATCTGGTCGACCAGCAGGGAGCCGACGGCCAGCAGGAAGCCCGCGCCCGCCACCAGCACCAGAAGCATCACGATGCCGGTGGCCAGCCCCCGGCGGATGCGGCGCCCGGCCATCCAGTCCACCGCCGGCTCGATGGCCAGCGCGCAGAAGAACGAGACCAGGACGTTGACGAGCAGGCCGACCAGCCGGTCGAAGACCCAGTGCGCGAACTGGTAGCAGGCGAAGAGCGCGAACGCGAGGACGAGCGCGCGGGGCAGCCAGCGCGGCATGCGCGCACGCGCGGGCGGCGGTCCGTCGCCGGGCGGGCCCGGTGCCCGGTCGGAGGACTCGTCGCGTGCTGCCACAGGGCAAGTCTGGGGCCTGCCCCCGGGCAAGTCCTGATATCAGGGCATTCGCGGCACCCGGGCCCGCGTCAGCGCCGCGTGGCGGGCACGTCCATGGCCACGCAGACCGCCCGCCAGACGTCCTTCGCCTCCCAGCCGTCCTCCAGCGCCTGGACGACCGTACGGCCGCCCAGTTCGGACATCACGTGGTCGCGCGCGAAGGAGTCGGCGTAGGTCTCGCCGAACTGCGCGCGCATCCGCTCCCAGAACATCGTCAGCCGCATGGATGCCAGTATCCCTCCGCCGCGGACCCTACCCGGACGGCCTACACCGCTCGTAGCGCGGCGGTGACCACCACCGCGGCCGCGACCACCACGAGGAAGGGCGCGCGCAGGAACAGGGCGAAGCCCGCCGCCGCGAGGCCCGCGGCCCGCGCGTCGACCGCGAGCCGCAGGGTGCCGGTGCCGAAGGTCTGCAAGGCGGTCAGAGCGGCGAGCAGGGCGAGCGGCACCAGTGCGGCCAGCCGCTTGACCAGCGGCCGTTCCAGCAGCCCTGCGGGCACGGACAGGCCGAGCAGCTTCACTCCGTAGCAGCCCAGGGCGGTGGCGCCGATGGCGATCCAGGTTCCCGTCCCGCCCGTCACCGCGCCGCCGCCTTACGCGCGGCGAGCACCAGCGGAGCCGCGAGGGCGGCGACCAGGACCGGGACCCCGGCCGGCAGCACCGGCAGGCAGGCCAGCGCGAGCAGCACGGCGAGCGCGGCCACCGCGCGTTCGGCACGCCCCTTGACCATGGGCGCCAGCAGGGCCAGGAAGACGGCCGGGCCCGCCGCGTCCAGTCCCCAGGCGTTCGGGTCGCCGAGCGCCGACGCGCCCAGGGCCCCGAGCAGCGTGGTGAGGTTCCACAGCGCGTAGAGGCTCGCTCCCGTGACGGTGAAACCGAGCCGGGCGGCGGCCCGCCCGCGCTGGGCGAGGGCCACCGCGGAGGTCTCGTCGATGACCCACTGGGCGGCGAGCGGCCGTACGGGGGCGGGCAGGCGGAGGAGCTGCGAGAGCCGCAGGCCGTAGAAGGCGTTGCGGGTGCCCAGGAAGAACGCCCCGGCGGCAGCGGCGAACGGGCTGCCGCCCGCGCCGAGCGCGCTCACCAGGGCGAACTGCGAGGCCCCGGTGAAGACGAGCAGCGACAGGACACAGCTTTGGAGGACGGACAGTCCGGCGCCCGCCGAGGTCACTCCGAAGGCGAACCCGGACAGTCCGACGGCGACCCCTACTCCGAGGGCGTCCCGGACCACCGCGGCTCGGGGCCTCGCTGGCGGTCGCTCGGTCTCCGGCCCCGCTGTCTGTTCTGTTTTCACCCGATCAGGTTAGGGAGGCCGGCGCCCACCGGTCTTGTACGTTCTTGCGGCGCGGAAGCCCCCGCGATCACGGCCGCGCCCCGCCCGTACGGCGGCCCTCCCACCGGTCTCCGCCCGTACGGCGCCGGGCCTCGGGGGCAGCGAGGCCCGCCCGCGCGTCCGGCCGGTCCCGGTCAGCGTGCTCGTACGGTCCTCCGGTCCCGCTGGTACGCCCCGGGCGGCACCCCGACGATCCGGCCGAAGTGCCGGTTGAGGTGGGGTTGGTCGGTGAAGCCGACGGCGGTCGCGGCCTCGGCCGGAGGGACACCGGCGTCGAGGAGGCGGCGGGCGGCGCGGACCCGCTCGCCGGTCAGCCAGGCGTGCGGGGGAAGGCCGTAGGCGGCCTTGAAGGCCCGCAGCAGCGCGAACGGCCCGGCGCCGGTGGCGGCGGCGAGGGCGTCGAGGCTCGGCGGGTCGGCCAGCCGCTCGGTGAGCAGTTCGCGGGCCCGGGCGGCGGCGCCGGGGGCAGCGGCGCGCCCGGGCAGGCCGCGGGTGGCCCCCGCGCCGTGCCGGGACAGCAGCCTGGCCACCACCAGGCGCAGAAACGTCTCGGCGGCGAGCACGTCGTCCTGCTCGGCCGCTTCGTGGACCGCGGCGATCAGGCGGGCGGCGGCCGGATCGGCGACGACCGGGCCGGTGAAGGAAGGGGTGCCGCGCGGCCCGCCGGTCTCGGCCGCCACGGCCGACACGACGGCCGTCGACGGGTAGAGCACCCGGTAGCTCCAGCCGCCGGCGGCCCCCGCGTACGCCGTGTGCGGGACCTCCGGATTGATCAGCACGACGCCGCCCTCGCCGGCCACCTCGGCGCCGCCGGGCAGACCGATGCCCTCCACCCCTCCGGTGACCGCGGCGATCACGTAGCCGTCGTGGACGTGGCGGGAAAAGGTGTGCCGGACGTAGCGGGCGCGCAGCAGATCGACCCCGGGCAGGTCCGGGTGCTCCCAGAATCGTGCCTGCTCACGCGCGGTCATGGGGACATTGTGGCGTGAGCGCGCCAGGAGTTGTCCACAGCCGGACGAGTGGTCGTCGGCGCGGTGTCGGTACGGCGAGGCAGGATGGGGTCATGTCCAGTCCGTCCGCTCCGTCCGGTCCTCCGTCCGATCCGCACAGCAGCCTCGACTCCTTCTCCCCCGCGACCCGTGCGTGGTTCCAGGGGGCGTTCCGCGAGCCCACCGCGGCCCAGGCCGGCGCGTGGTCCGCCATCGCGGCGGACTCCGACGTCCTGGTCGTGGCGCCCACCGGCTCGGGCAAGACACTGGCGGCGTTCCTGGCCGCGCTGGACCGGTTGGCCGCCACCCCGCCGCCGGCGGAGGCCCGCCGCCGCTGCCGGGTGCTGTACGTGTCGCCGATGAAGGCGCTCGCGGTGGACGTGGAGCGCAACCTGCGCAGCCCGCTGGCGGGACTCCGGCAGGAGTCCGTGCGGCTCGGACTGCCCGAGCCCGAGGTGCGGGTCGGTATCCGATCGGGTGACACGCCCGCGGCGGAGCGCCGCTCGCTGGTCACCCGCCCGCCGGACATCCTCATCACCACCCCCGAGTCCCTCTTCCTCATGCTCACCTCCGCCGCGCGGGAGGCCCTGGCCGGGATCGAGACGGTGATCGTGGACGAGGTGCACGCGGTCGCCGGCACCAAGCGCGGTGCCCACCTGGCGCTCTCCCTCGAGCGCCTGGACCGGCTGCTGGACCGGCCGGCCCGGAGGATCGGCCTGTCGGCCACGGTCCGGCCGGTGGACGAGGTGGCCCGCTTCCTCTCCCCGCAGCGGCGGGTGGCGGTCGTGCAGCCGCCCTCCCAGAAGCGGTTCGAGCTGTCCGTGGTCGTGCCGGTGGAGGATCTGGGGGAACTGGGCGGCTCGCCGGTGGCGGACGCGGCGGAGCACAGCGGTCCGGCCGCGGGCGCCGCGCAACGGCCGTCGATCTGGCCGCATGTCGAGGAGCGCATCGCGGACCTGGTGCAGGCCCACCGCTCCACGATCGTCTTCGCCAACTCCCGGCGGCTGGCCGAGCGCCTGTGCAACCGGCTCAACGAGATCGGCCAGGAGCGCGCCGAGGGCGAACCGCTGTCCGAGGCGCACTCCCCCGCGCAGGTCATGGCGCAGTCGGGTGCGGCCAAGGGTGCTCCTGCGGTGCTGGCCCGCGCGCACCACGGCTCGGTGTCCAAGGAGCAGCGGGCGCTGGTGGAGGAGGACCTGAAAGCGGGTCGGCTGCCCGCGGTGGTCGCCACGTCGAGCCTGGAGCTGGGTATCGACATGGGCGCGGTCGACCTGGTGGTCCAGGTCGAGTCCCCGCCCTCGGTCGCGTCGGGGCTGCAGCGGGTGGGCCGGGCCGGCCACCAGGTGGGAGCGGTGTCCACCGGGGCGGTCTTCCCGAAGTACCGGGGCGACCTGGTGCAGTCCGCGGTGGTCACGGAGCGGATGCGGGAAGGGGCCATCGAGTCGCTGCGGGTGCCGTCCAACCCGCTGGACGTGCTGGCCCAGCAGATCGTGGCGATGACCGCCCTGGACACCTGGGACGTGGACGAGTTGCTCGCCCTCGTCCGGCAGGCGGCCCCGTTCGCGTCGCTCCCCCACTCCGCGTACACCGCGGTGCTGGACATGCTGGCGGGCCGCTACCCGTCGGACGCGTTCGCGGAGTTGCGCCCCCGCCTGGTGTGGGACCGGGTGGCCAACACACTCACCGGCCGGCCCGGGGCCCAGCGGCTCGCGGTCACCTCAGGCGGCACCATCCCGGACCGCGGGCTGTTCGGGGTCTTCCTGGCGGGCGCGGACCCGAAGAAGGGCGGCGGCAGGGTCGGGGAGCTGGACGAGGAGATGGTGTACGAGTCCCGGGTGGGCGACGTCTTCACCCTGGGCACCACCTCCTGGCGGATCGAGGACATCACCCGCGACCGGGTCCTGGTCTCCCCCGCGCCGGGCGTGCCGGGGCGGCTGCCCTTCTGGAAGGGCGACCAGTTGGGACGTCCGCTGGAGCTGGGCCGGGCGCTGGGCCGCTGGCTGCGGGAAGTCGGCGCGCTGCCCGACGAGGCGGCCCGGCAGCGCCTGTCGGCGGCCGGCCTGGACCGGTGGGCGGTCGACAACGTGCTGTCGTACCTCGCGGAGCAGCGGCAGGCGTGCGGCCACGTGCCCGACGACCGCACCGTCGTCGTGGAGCGCTTCAGGGACGAACTGGGCGACTGGCGGGTGATCATCCACTCGCCGTTCGGCGCCCAGGTGCACGCCCCGTGGGCCCTGGCGCTGGGCGCCCGGCTCCAGGAGCGCTACGGACTGGACGCGCAGGCCATGCACGCCGACGACGGGATCGTGCTGCGCCTTCCGGACGCCGATCTGATGGGCCTCGACCTGCTGGACGCCGATCCGGTCGCGCGGGGCGCGGAGTTCGACCCGGACCGGTCGCCGGTGGGCGCGGGAGACGTGGCCTTCGACAAGGGCGAGATCGAGCAGTTGGTGACCGACCAGGTGGGTGGGTCCGCGCTGTTCGCCTCGCGGTTCAGGGAGTGCGCGGCGCGGGCGCTGCTGCTGCCGCGCCGCAGCCCCGGACGGCGGACGCCGCTGTGGCAGCAGCGGCAGCGCGCCTCGCAACTGCTCCAGGTGGCGTCGGAGTTCGGGTCGTTCCCGATCGTGCTGGAGGCGATCCGCGAGTGCCTTCAGGACGTGTTCGACGTGCCGGGTCTGGTGGAGCTGATGGGCGACATCGAGGCGCGCCGGGTTCGGCTGGTCGAGGTGACCACGCAGGAGCCCTCGCCCTTCGCCCGCTCGCTGCTGTTCGGATACGTCGCGCAGTTCCTCTACGAGGGGGACTCGCCGCTCGCCGAGCGCAGGGCGGCCGCGCTGTCGCTGGACTCGCGGCTGCTCGCGGAGTTGCTGGGCCAGGCCGAGTTGCGGGAGTTGCTCGATCCCGACGTGCTGGCCGATCTGGACAGCGAGTTGCAGTGGCTGACCGAGGACCGGCGGGTCAAGGACGCCGAGGGGGTCGCGGACCTGTTGCGGGTGCTCGGTCCGCTGACGGGCACCGAACTGGCCGTGCGGGGCGCGCACGCGCAGTGGCCTGCCGAACTGGAGGCGGCGCGGCGCGCGATCCGGGTGCGGATCGCCGGGGAGGAGTACTGGGCGGCGGTCGAGGACGCCGGACGGCTGCGGGACGCGCTGGGCACGGCGCTGCCCGTGGGTGTGCCGGTGGCGTTCACCGAACCGGTCAAGGACCCGCTGGGCGACCTGCTGGCGCGGTACGCCCGCACGCACGGCCCGTTCACGACCGGTGAGGCGGCGGCGCGGTTCGGGCTGGGTGGAGCCGTGGCGGACGGCACACTGAGGCGGCTGGCGGCGGCGGGGCGGCTGGCGGAGGGCGAGTTCCGTCCGGGCGGGGCCGGCCAGGAATGGTGCGACGCAGGGGTGCTGCGCCGGCTGCGGCGCCGTTCGCTCGCCGCGCTGCGGCAGGAGCTGGAACCGGTGCCGCCCGCGACGCTCGGGGTGTTCCTGCCGCAGTGGCAGCACGTCGGCACGCACGGCCTGCGGGGGATGGACGGGCTCGCCCGGGCGGTGGAGCAGTTGCAGGGCGTGGCGGTGCCGGCGTCGGCGTTGGAGAAGCTGGTGCTGCCGTCCCGGGTGGCCGGCTACACCCCGGCGATGCTGGACGAGTTGACGTCGTCCGGCGAGGTGCTGTGGGCGGGGGCGGGGGCGCTGCCCGGCAAGGACGGATGGGTGTCGCTGTATTTGTCCGAAAGTGCGCCCTTGTTGCTGCCGACCCCGCAGCCGTTGGAGCTGACGGAACTGCACTCGGCGGTGCTCGGCGCGCTGTCGGGCGGGTACGGCCTGTTCTTCCGGCAGATCGGGGAGCAGGTGCGGGCCGCCGGGCTCTCGGCGAGCGACCCGGAACTCGCCGACGCGGTGTGGGACCTGGCCTGGTCGGGGCGGCTGACCAACGACACGCTCGCCCCGCTGCGGGCACTGCTCGGCTCGGGCCGCACCGCGGGCGCGACCGCGCACCGGGCGCCGCGCGCGGTGCCGCGCGGCAGGTACAGCTCGCTCGCCTCGGCCCGCTCACCGCGGGCGACCGCCTCCCGGTCCGGCCCACCGACCACCGCGGGCCGCTGGTCCCTGGTACCGGTGCCCGAGACCGATCCGACCCTGCGGGCCCACGCGCTGACCCACACCCTGCTCGACCGGCACGGCGTGGTCACCCGGGGAGCGGTGGCGGCCGAGGGCGTGGCGGGCGGCTTCTCCGCGGCCTACCGGGTGCTGGCGGCGCTGGAGGAGACCGGGCAGGCCAGGCGAGGCTACGTGGTGGAGGGGCTGGGCGCGGCGCAGTTCGCGATGGAGGGCGCGGTGGACCGGCTGCGGGCGCTGAACACCGCACGGGAGCGGCAGGAGGAGCGCCCGGACCGTTCCCGGACCGTGGTGCTGGCCGCCGCGGACCCGGCCAATCCCTACGGCGCCGCGCTGCCGTGGCCGGAGCAGCCCGCGGGCGTCTCCCACAAGCCCGGCCGGAAGGCGGGCTCCCTGGTGGTGCTCGCCGACGGTGAGCTGGCCCTGTACGTGGAGCGGGGCGGCAAGACCCTGCTGGCCTGGCCATTGGACGAGATACGGGTCGGGGCCGCGGCGGACGCCCTGGCGCTCGCGGTCCGCGAGGGCGCGCTGGGCCGCCTCACGGTGGAGCGGGCCAACGGCGAGCCCGCCCTGACCTCGCCGTTGGGCCGGGCACTGGAAGCGGCGGGCTTCCACGCCACTCCGCGCGGGCTGCGCTTGCGGGAGGACCACTAGGGCCTTGTCGGCGGACCGTGCCGGTCGAGCTCGCGGCGTCCGGTGCCGTGCATCGCAAGGCGGAGGAACATCCGCGTACCGGGTCGTACGTGGGTGATTCGACAACGCAGGGAGGTGCGGTGCCGGATGCCGGATGCCGGATGCCGGATGCCGGATGCCGCGAGCCTGGCAGGATCCGCCGGACAGGCCCCAGCTAGGGTTCTTCGTCTGGATCTCCGCGGCGTCGTGTCGTTCGCCCGAAAGGGCGGGCCGACGGTGCCCGGTGCTCCCCCACAGCCCGCGGGGCCGGCGCGCCGGCCCCTCCCCTCCCCACCCGCACCGCCGCCTCCACCTCCACCAGCGCCCCGCCCGCGCCGCCGGCCGGCCCCACGCGGCGGACGGGACGCGCCGCCTAACCCGGCCCCCGGACCAGGTGCCTCCCGCCCGCTCGGCAGGTGCCGGACCGCCGCGACGCCGTCGCACGCGCCATCATGGGGGGATGCCCGAAGGAGACACGGTCTGGTTGACCGCCCACCGGCTGCACGCGGCGCTGGCCGGGCAGGCACTGGTGCGCGCCGACCTGCGCGTACCGAAGCTGGCGACGGTGGACCTGGCGGGCCGGCAGGTGCTCGACGTGGTGGCGCGCGGCAAGCACCTGATGACCCGTATCGAGGGCGGCATGACGCTGCACAGCCATCTGCGGATGGAAGGGTCATGGCACGTGTACGGCGCCGGCGAGCGTTGGCGGGGTGGCCCCACGCACCAGGTGCGGGCGGTGCTGGAGACGGACGGCCGGGTCGCGGTCGGCTACCGCCTACCGGTGCTGGAACTGCTGCGCACCGACGAGGAGGACGAGGCCGTCGGCCATCTGGGCCCCGACCTGCTCGGGCCGGACTGGGACGCGGCGCGGGCGCTCGCCCGGCTGTCGGCGGACCCGGACCGCCCCGTCGGGGAGGCGCTGCTGGACCAGCGGAACCTGGCCGGGGTCGGCAACGTCTACGTCGCCGAGCTGTGTTTCCTGCGCGGGGTGACACCGTGGACACCGTTCGGTCGGGTACCGGCGCCGGAACGGTTGGTGGCGCTGGCCCGGCGGCTGCTGGTGGCGAACAGAGACCGCCCCGGCCACGTGACGACCGGGGACACCAGGCGCGGACGCACCCACTGGGTGTACGGCCGCGAGCACCAGCCCTGCCTGCGGTGCGGCACGACGGTGCGATCGGCCCGGCACGGATCGCAGGACCGGCAGCAGGACCGGGTGGCCTACTGGTGCCCGCGCTGCCAGCGGGGACCGGCACCGGGTCAGGGCCCGGCGACACCGTCCTCGCCGTCCTCGCCGCCCCACGGCTGACCGCCCCGCGCGGGGACGTCCGCGGCGGCCGGGGCTCCGGACGGCGGCGTGGGGCGGCTCGGCGTGGCCGCCGGCCGCCGTACGGGCACCGCGTGCATGGGAATCAGGCCGAGGCTCCAGCCGCCGGCCACGATCGCGGCGTGCAGGCCCGCGGCCGGGCCGGTGGAGGGGTCGGGCCGCAGGCCGAAACGCAGGACCGCCAGCCACCACAGGGCGCCGCCGGTCAGGGCCAGCGCCACGCGGACGCCCTTCGCACCGCCGGCTCTGACGCCCGCCGCGGACGTGTCAGAGCCGGGCGCGCCCGGCCCGGGCCCCGCGGCTCGCACCGTCGGCCGCCCTCCTCGCACCGCCGACTCCCGTACCCGCGCCGCCGCCCGAGCCACCCGCGTCACCGGCCGGGCCGGCGCCACGGGCGTGCCGGCTATCGGCTCCGGGGCGGGCCGGCACCGTGCACGGACCCGGGCACGGTGCGTCCGTGCCCGGGTCGAGCGGATCCTCCGGGAGTCGCGCACGGCGCCTCAGACGTTCTCCGCCTGGAACATCCAGTGGAGACTATGCAGATCATGGACCGACCTGTGCATTCTGTCCCCTTCCGCGAACGGAATTACGTGAGAATTACGTGATCTTGGTGACCGACGCGAGCCGCTTCTCATCCTTACTCGGGATGGCCCAGGCCGCATCCAGGACGTTCCTCGTCGTCTCCTTCGCCTCGTTGAACAGATGGCTGTAGATCCTCAGCGTCGTGAGGACGTCCTTGTGACCGAGGCGCTGCTGGACCACGCTCGGACTCTCGCCGCCGGCGATCAGCACCGAGGCGTAGTGGTGGCGAAGCTCGTGCAGGTGGCGCGCCTCGGTCTTGGCGTAGCGGCAGGTCTGTTTGATGGCCCAGTCGATGGTGCTCTCACCTATCGGCTTGCCGCCCGGCATGGCGAAGATCAGGCCGGCCCAGGGGCCGTTCTTGGGCGGGGGATGCCCGGCGACGTACGCGGCGATGACGTCGACCGCCCGTCGGTTCAACGGGAGCACCCGCTTCCCCGCACCGGTCTTGAGGTCGTCCAGGTACATGCCCTTGCCGCGCTCGTACACCAGCTGCTGATCGACCCGGTAGGCCATCCGGAGGGCATCGAACTTCTCCAACCGCATCCCGCGCAGTTCTCCACTGCGCAGGCCGGTGAGAGCGCACACCTCGAACATCGCCCGCCAGAGGGCGGTGTAGGCCGCGGCAATGATCTGGCGGGCTTCGGCGACGTCCGGCGGATAGACCTTCGTCTCCGTCAGCGTCGGCGCCTTGATCCCCTCGAACGGCGATGCCCTGATCGCCTTGTCGAAGACCGCCAGGCGAAACACGCTGCGGACGTGCCTCGCGACCCTGTTAGGCGTGGTCCCGGTCAGCTCGTACTTACTCGCGAGGAGCGCCTGCCACGCTTTCGCCTCGGAGGGCTTGATCGTCCGTATCTGCCGTCGGCCCCACTCAGGAATCAGGTAGCGGTCGAGTACGCCCCTGTACTCGATCTCAGTTCGTCCCTTGATGTCCTGGGCCGGCAGCCACGTCTTGAGCGCGAAGTCGCCGACCTTGACTTTCCCGGCTTCTGGGTCCAGGTAGTCGCCCGCCAGGACCGCATGGTCCATCTTGGTGACGTGCTTCTGTGCATCGACCTGCTTCTCAAAGAGGCGGGTCTTCGGCTCGCCGTCCGGCGTCTCCCACCGGGCCTGCCAGCGCTTCCCCTTCCCGTGGTATTTCGTCTGGACCTTCCGTCCGGCCGGCCCTTTCTTGTACCAAAGGTCGTGGACGTACCCCACTGCTACACCACCGCCATCCCGGCGAGGTACTTACGTACCTCGGTCATCGAGTGGCCCTGTTGCTCCCACTGGTCGAGCTGCGTCATCAACGCGTTGAAGATCACGCAGCGGTCCCCGGCGGCGACGTTCGGCGTGAGGGCGACTAGCCAGTCCCCGTTCCGCACGTCGCGGATGATCAGTCCTCCGATGGCTGGATTCAGCTCACGCAGAACCGCCCTATGCACTGCCATGGCGGCCCCCTCCTACGCGCGTTCAGCTGCGCGCCCATGTGCAAGGAGAACCATCTTTACTCGTAAGGTGGAGAAAAAAACAGGGCTTGGTGAAGAATTTGTGTGCGTATGATGACGCTTCGTGTTCAGATCCGTTCGGCGTCACCAAGCGTTTGGCCTACTCGTTCGCCCCTCGCTGGATGCTGCGCAGAAGCTCTTCGGCTTGGCGACGAACCGCTTCGAGCTCGTCGGCCGGAATTTCTTCCACTCGCGCGATGGCGATCTGCAGAGCCTCGCTGGTGGTGATGTCCTCGACCGGCGGAGCGGAGAGCAGTTCGCCGGAGTCGCGAGCGCGCTCGCGAAAGAGGACGTCGGCCGGCACGCCGAGCCCTTCGGCGATCCGTTCCAACGTGGCATCGCGGGGCCGTGCGCTAAGGCCCCGGAGGACCTTCCGGAAGGACTCGTACGGCATCCCGCAGCGCGCGGCCGCCTGCCGTTCGGTCAACTGGCGGTCGGCCAAGATCTGCTCCAACCGGCCGGTCAGATGCCCCATCAACAAGCCACCCTCACTAGGCGCATACAGGTGGCTGATCGTAACGCGCAACGCGCGCAGCAACATGGTCGGCATTCCCATCGGTCATGTAACGGCATGAACGAGATGACAACTATTAGTTGCCACGTCACTGTGGCTGTGCTTAGCTGGGCCCCGCAAGGGCCAAACCGGCCAAGCAGTTGAAGGCACAAGGAGTGATCATGACCGTACTGACCACCGAAAGTGGTCAGGAGGACATCCTTCTGACCCCCAAGGAGGTCTCGGACGTTCTCCGCGTACCGGTCGGCACCCTCGGCCAGTGGCGGCACCGCGGCACCGGCCCCCGGAGCATCAAGTACGAGTCCGGCGGCATCCGCTACCGGCGGTCCATCGTCCTGGCCTGGCTGGCCGAGCAGGAACTGAACAGCACCGACTGAACAGAGGTTTTCGCATGTCGACTGTGACCACTAAAAGTGGTCAGGCCCGCAGGGACCTGATCGCGATGTTCGAGGAGGCCCAGCGGGTGGTCAGCGCCGAGCGCGAACACGGCCGCCACCTACGGGCGGTGGTCCGCCAGGCGGTTTCGAACAGCCGGGCCGTCGAGGACGGAGGCCACGTCGACGTGCACATGCCGCTGACCGACTGGCAGGCGCTGCGCAGCGCCGCCTACGAGCAGTAGAGCGCAAGCGGGCCGCCCGGACGTGACCCGGACGGCCCCAACAGCCCTCATCCAGCGATCGAACCCGAAAGAGAGAGCCATGTCTGACCCTATCCCGCTGCCTCAGGCGGCCGCGGCACTCGCCGAGCTGGTGGCAGTCCTCTACCAGGACCCCAGCGACCCGGTCAGCCGCATCCTGATCCCGGCGAACCGGCTGTTCCAGCCCTACTTCTCCCTCGACGCCGTCGGCGAGCTGCGGATGCGGTACAGCCTGCGGATGGACGCGCCCGCGGAGTTGCTGGCCGCGGCGGAGGAGTTCTTCGGCGGCACGGTGAAGATCACCAGCTCGTTCCACTCCGACACCGAGGACCACGAGCTGTACACCGACTGGCTGGGTGTGCCGCTGATCGTGTCGGTCCGTATCCCGCGGGAGGACTCGCTCGGGGCCCTGCGGAAGCAGGTCTCCGACCTGGAGCAGCAGTTGGCCGCGCAGCAGCCGAGCGAGGACGACGAGAGCCAGGCCGTGGTGGACGCGTCGCACCCGGTCGGCACGCCGGTGGCCGCGTACCCGGAGACGCGCGAGGACGAGCCGCTGCTGACCCGCACCCGCACCGCCGCGTGGGTGGCTGACCGCCACACCCCGGTCGTGATGGTCGAGGACCACAGCGCGTGGATCGCCCTGTCGCACGTGGACGCGCGCACCGAGCCCGCCCCGACCGCGGTCATGCCGCTGGCCGAGCGCCCGGACCCGCTGGAGTCCGCTTTGCTCTCCGCCTGGAACAACTCCGAGCCCGAGATGCCCGAGTGCCACCGCTGCGGCAACGCGCGCGGCCCGTGGGCGCCGGACCCCTCCGGCGACCGCTGGCCCTCCGGCGCGCAGAAGCTCGTGTGCCAGGTCGGCTGCACCGCGGGCGGTGAGCGCCCGTGATGTGGCTGCTGATCGTCGGCGCCGTCGTCCTGCTCCTGTTCGTCGCGGCCGGCGCGGACGACGCGCGCCGGGACCGGGCCGAGCAGCGCCGCCACGGCGCCCACACCCGGCCCCGCGCGCAGCGCAGCAGGAACAGCCGATGAGCGCCTGCACGACGCCCCGCACCGGACCGGTCTCCGTGCCGCTGTCCCGGACGTCGTGACGGCCAGTTTCCGGGCCCG
This sequence comes from Streptomyces sp. SN-593, assembly GCF_016756395.1. Lineage (NCBI taxonomy): Bacteria > Bacillati > Actinomycetota > Actinomycetes > Kitasatosporales > Streptomycetaceae > Actinacidiphila > Actinacidiphila reveromycinica. Next base: position 6,479,928 of record NZ_AP018365.1, on the reverse strand, counting down.
GCAGCGCCGCACGCGCTCACCGGGCCCGGGAGCACCACCCACGGACCGTGTCCCTCACCCACGACCAACTGCTCCGCACGAAAGGGGAACCCGTGACGATCACTCCTGACGACCTCGCGGCCCGGTTCGCGCCGCCACCCACCAACGGGCCGCTCTACTCCCGCCTGTTGACGTTCACCGACGGCGCGTATGCCCTCGCTGAGCGCGCACTCGATGTGTTGCCCCGTGGCCACCACCTGGACGAGGCCGTCCGCGCGTTGGAGGCCGCCGCGCACTGGGTGTGCGCCGGCCTCGCCGCCATCGAGGCCGACACCGCGACCGAGCAGCACGCCGACCAGGTCCCGTACGTCGTGCTGGCCGCCCCGACGGATGCCCCGTCGACCAGCGACCTGGGCGAGTTCGCCCTGAACGTGTCGCTGTGGCGCACCTGCATCCGCGGCTCGACCGCGCACCCGCTGGCGCGCCTGGTCGCGCTGACGTTGTCCGAGGTCTGCGACGACCACGGCTACATCGCCGACAGCGACCAACCGACGCTCGACGACCTGTGCCTGGGCACCGGCCTGCCGTCCGCCGACGTCCTGCGCGCGGTCGAGGACCTGGCCACCGCCGGGTGGATCGGCCGCCACAACGACGGCGCCGGCACCCGCTACCAACTGCGTCTGCCTGCCTCACAGAACGGACACCAGTGATGCCCAATCCTGGAGACCTCGCCCGCCGGGCGCGTACCACCCTGACCGCCCGACCGGTCCAGCAGGACGGTACGCCGGGCCCGCGCAGGACGCCGCTGGCCGCCAACCAGCCGTTCCGGCGCCGCTACGAGCACGCCGTGCGCCTGTCCCGGCTGGAGCCGCGGGCCCGCCTGGTCGCGCTCACCGTGGCCGCCCACGCCGACTACCAGACCGGCGCGATCCCGGCCTCCGCGTCGGTCGGCGTCGACGCCCTGTCGCGCGCCTGCGGCCTGACCGCGATGGCCACCAGGGTCCACCTGCACGCCCTGTGCGCGGACGGCTGGATGCAGCGGACCGAGATAGGCCGCGGCACGCGCGTGCAGATCACCCTCACCCTGCCGGCCTGGTACCAGGACACGCCCTGAGCGGCGGCCGGCGCGGGAGGACCGCACCGGCCGCCGCCCACCGCCGCCCCGTTCTGCATCACCGGAAGAGACGACCACGTGACCAGTGAGGAGCCCCGCCAGTCGGTGCAGTCCGCATGGACGCTGCGCCTGCGCGAGGAAGCACTGCGCGCTGCGGATGACGATGTGTCCCGCATCGCCTATGTGGGCCTGCTCATCGCTACCTACGCCGACGCCGACGGGGACCGCGCGTTCCCCAGCCCGGAGACGCTGGCGACCATCTGCGGCTACTCCGTCGACATGGTCCGGCGTTGCATCGCGGCACTCATCACCGCCGGGATGCTGCTGCGCCGCCGCCGCCAGGGCACTACCTCGGTCCTTCGGCTGCTCGTGCCGGTGGGGCCGGTCGGCACCGTCCGTTGGGACCTGGCGCCGTTCGAGGCTGCCCGCCAGGCAGCCGCCCGGCGCCGGGCCCGGTCCGCCGAGCGGACCGACGCGACCGCAGAAGCCCCGTCGCGTCGGGGAAATCAGAACACCCGTCGCGACGGGAACTCCCAGACCGGAAAACCCGTCGCGTCGGGGGTTCCTGAACACCCGTCGCGTCGGGGGAATCAGGAATCAGAACACCCGTCGCGACGCCCCGAGAACGCCCGTCGCGACGGGTACGAGAACACCCGTCGCGTCGGGGGGGGACCTATACCAACCTCTACCTACGGTAGAGACCCTGACAGAGACCAGAACGTGGCTGGCCTTTCACCTCAGCCACAGGTCCGCGCGCGCGAGGCCGCGAACGACATTTCTCCCCCTGGCCTGCAGGCGATCGACGGCGGCGGCCGCGGGACTGCGACCGGGCAGGGCCCGTTACTGCTGCCCGTGCCGACCGCTGCGCCCGTGCCGGCGGATCTGGCCCGGATCGCGGACCGGATGACCTCCCTTTACGGGGTGGCCATCCCTCGGCGGTTCGCCGCGCCCGTCGCCCTGGACGTCCTCGGCGACCTCGACCTGCCGGACCCCACCGGCTACGTCCTGGCCGCGCTGGACGCCGACCCTGCCCGCTACCGGCCACCCCTGCCCGACGCCGACACCCGCGCCCCGCGCGCGGCCGGCGACTCCTGAGACGAGACGAGATGCCCAGTGCTGCCGACGTGGTCACCTGCGACGGGTGCCACGCTCCGATCCGGTGGACGGTCACCGCCGCCGGCAAACGGCTGGCCGTCAACGCCGAGCCGGACTCGAACGGCAACCAGGCCGTGCACGCCGACGGGGTCGGCCGTGTGCGCTCCCGCGCCATCACCGCCGACCGGCCGACCCTGGAGGGCGCGGAGTGGCTGGCGATGCCGCACGTGGCCACCTGCACCCGCCCGCCGCTGCTGCCGCCGCGGGCCCCGCGGCCCGCGCGCCGCCCGGCGCCCCGGCGGTCGTGGTGACCCCGGCCGACCGCGTGATCGCGGACGCCGTCGCCGCCGTCATCGCTGCCCGCATCGCGGCCGCGCTGCTGCGGTACGGCCTGCCGACCACCGAGACCGCCGAGACTGCCGACACCGAGGCCCGCCAGGCAGTCCGCGACCTGCGCCGCGACGGCTGGCACATCACCGCCCTACCCATCACCCACCACCCGGAGGCTCCTCGATGAGCACCCCCAGCCCCGACGACACCGACCCCGGCCTCGACTACCGCGACGACCCCGCCATGGACGACGTCGAGCCCTGCGGCGAGAGCATGTGCCACTGCCACCATCTGCCCGAGCACGGCCCGTGCGGCTGCGACTGCCCCCGCTCATACGGCAACCCCGACGACGAGGACGGGGAAAGCTGGTGAGCGCGCACCGCGGCCGCCCGGACCGCTACGCGGCTACGCCCGTCGGGGTACTCGTCACCGCCGGCGCGATCCTGGCCGTCGTCGTCGCTGTGCTCGCAGTGACCGCCGGTTTCCGTGTCGCCCTGCTCGTCGCGTGCTTCGCTGTCGGCGGCCCGCTGGCCGGCACCGGCGCACTTGTCGCTGTGATCACACTCGCGGACCGCGTACGGCGGCCCCGCACGACGGCGCCCGGTCGTGACACCTGCCAGGACATCGACCACGTCGTGGCCGACCGACCGCACGGCACCCGCCACCGCCTCGTCACCACCCGACCCTGATCGGAGCTGCCCATGCCCTCGTCCCCTGCCCGCCACGAACCCCAGGTCCGCGTCATCGCGGCCGCCCTCGCCGCCCTCGTCCCCGGGGCGCCCCCGAACGCTCTCCTGATCAAGGTGACCGACCGCGGCGCCGGCGGAGGTGTCATCCACTCCTGGGAGGGCAGCGTGGCCGGCCTGGCCGCGAAGATCCACGCCGCCCTGCTGGGGCAGTCCGCCCGCCCCGCGGCCGGGCGTCCCACCCACCCCGAGGACGGATCATGACCCCCACCGACCCGACCGCGACTGCGACCGCCCCGCTCAGCGAGACCGTCAGCTGCTACTCGCCCGCCCACGCCTACGCCACCATCGCCGTGCAGCCGCATGAGGTCGAGCTCGGCGACGTCGTCGACCACACCGACGGCCTGGTGGTGGTCACCGAGATCACCCGGCGGCGCGCCACCTGGACCCTCGGCGGCTACAACCCCGCGCTGCCCGCCCGCGTACCGCACCCCGTCCACGGATTCCCGAACCCCGTCGACCGACCCCTACTCACCCGTGACGTGCGCGCCCAGCCCCGCATCCGCGTGCGCCGACCGGCCGCCGCATGGGCACGGCTGCCCGGCCACACCAAGAAGGTCACCAGCCGCAACCCCATCCGCTCCGGGTGCTACACCCTGATCGACGGCTACGACGTCGCCTGCTCCTGCGGCTGGAGCGCGGCGGAGCCGGCGAGGAGCAAGTACAGCGCGAACGAGGCCGTTCTGCGTCACCGTGCCGAGGCCATCGCCGACCAGACCCACCAGCAGACCGGGCTGCGTGACATCGAGCGCGTGGAGGCCGAGTTGGGCGACGTCCTGCCCTGGCGCTGGGACCACGGCGCCCAAGCCAACCTGCGCGGCCTGACCACCACCCAGGCGGTGGCCCGGCTCACCCCGTGGGCGGTGGCGCTGGGCGTCGAGATCGAGCACATGGCCGCCGGCCACGACGGCCTGCGCAGCCCGTACTTCCTGTGGGTCGACTCCCGGCCCGCGCGTGCCGAGGGCCGCCCGGGCCTCGACATCCGCGCCTACCCCGTGGACGGCCCGCCGTGCGGCTGATCATCGTCTCCACCCTGCCCGTGCAGGAGGTCGCCGCCGAGCCCGCGACCCTCACCCGGCTGCGCGGCCTCCTGCACCTGGCGGTCGAACGGCCGCCCGACAGCGGGCCCGTCCTCGTCGAGGACGCCGACGTCCCCCCGCTCACCGTCCACCTGCGCCCCTACGCCCCGATGGGAGTCACGACCTCATGACCCGGCCCCGACAGACCCCGCACCTGGACGACCTGGAGCAGGTACGCGACCAGCTGCGCGCGGAGATCCGCGAGGCCCGCGAGACGCTGACCGACCTGCGCCGCGAGATCCGCGACGCCCGCGAGCTGGTGCCGCTGCTGACCGACGAGCTGTTCACCGCCGAGGTGAAGAAGCAGGTCGACGAGCTCGGCGCGGCCACCGCCCAGGCGATGGAGGACGCGAGCGACCGGGTGATCGCCCGGTTCGACCGGCTGGCTGACACCCTGCTGGGCCGCGACCACACCTCGCGGCGGCGCGGCCGCACCAGCATCCCGGACCTGGTCGCCCGCCGCGGCGACGAGGGCTGACCCGTGGAGTGCACCATCTGCCACCGCCCGCTGCCGGCAGGCACCGACCGGTACGCCTGCCCGGGCTGCGAACACCACCTCGCGTACGTCCTGCAGCAGCTGGTGGCCGAACTCCCGCTGCTGCGCGCCGAGCTCACGCCGCACCGCGGCCCGGGCGCCGGCGGCCGACCAGCCGGCCGCGCCCACCCGCCGCTGCCCGTGGACGTGCGAGTGCTCGACCTGCTCGCCACCCGCTGGGTCCCCGACCCGGACGGCCAGGACTCCGGCGGCATCCCGATCGGCCCGCTCCTGGTCGGCTGGGCCTCGCTGCTGGCCGACGACTACCCGGCCGTCACCCGCCACCCGGCCGGCACCTGGTACATCACCCGCGGCACCACCCCGGTACCGCGGGCCGGCGGCGGCATCCCCGGCTGGGCGAACTGGCTCCAGCTCTACATCCCGTTCGCCGTCACCTGCCCCTGGATCTGGCAGATGCACGAGGGCCTGGACGACGCGCTACGCCGCGTGCGCGCGATCACCGGCACACGGCCCCGATCACATCCCCGGCTGGCGCCCTGCCCACAGTGCAGCGCCGTCGCGATGAGCCGGGCCGACGGCCAGTGGGAGATCACGTGCGAGGCATGCGGGTGCCGACTCGACCCGGACGCCTACGCCGCACACGCGGCCGCCGTCCTGCCCAGCCTGAGCCTGGTCATGGCCAAGCTGGCCGCCGACGCCGAACACCACCCCACCAGAACGGACGCCCAGACGTGACCCACCCGCGCATGACCACCGACGAGATCCTGGCCGCACTGGCCGCGCTCCCCCCGGACGCCACCGACCGGGCCCGCGCCAGCCTCGCCCGGGATACCGCCCACCACGTGCCGGACCCAAGCCAGGCACGCCAGATCACTGCCAGCATCGCCGCGGCCGGCCACAAGATGCCGCTGGTCTACGCCCGGCTCGCCGCCGCTTTCAGCCTCCCGCCAGCACCCGCCGAGGCACAGCCGGACCACGGCCGGGACGAGCGGTGACGGGGCACAGCCCAGCGCCTGCCCACCGGCACACCGCCCTGGAGCGACTGCACGCCGAGGCAGACGACGCATCACCGCCAGTCCTGCCTGCCGGGCCGGCCTTGGTGTACGTCGCCCCCGACGGCACCCCGACGACAATCGACGAGACCGCCGTCGATGGACCACGCGACCGCGTGCTGTGCCGGGCGCTGCTGCGCCACGCCGGGAAGCTCCTCGACGACGCAGAGCAGCAGCACGCCAAGAACCCGGTCGGGTTCGCCTAGCCCGTGGCGACAAGATGTCTTGAAGTGGCTTCACAAGTCGCTTGTGTATAGGCTTGTGAAGTCGCTACATTGAGAGTCGCCAGCACCTCACCGACTGGAGACCACATGCCGACCGACCCCACCGGCGCAGCCAACCGGCTCCGCGACCGCATCCTCGACGCCGTCGAGCAGTACGACGCGGAACGCACCGACAGCGACACCCACGACGACCCCCTCAGCCGCAGCTACCTCGAACATCTGGCCAAGCGCTACGACGTCATCAGCCAGAGGGGCAGCAAAGCAGAGCAGGCACAGAAGATCACGCAGAAGATCACAGCCGAGTTCTCGCTCCTTGATGTACGCGTCCTGCGAATGGTCGCTGACGCCCTCGCCGCAGCTGTGCCCGCCATCGTCACGAAGCACGCTGCCGCCGGCATGGAGCCGCCGCAGATCGCCGAGAAGATCGCACTCACCCCGTCCCGCGTCTACAGCATCCTCCGCGAACAGCGGAAGGCGGAAGAAGTGCAGGAGATCATCGCGGCTGGCGTCGCCAACGATCCCGACCCGCACGCCTCCTACAAGAAGTACGAGAAGGCCCTCGCCAACGCGGACGGCGCCGAAGACTTCCTCGCCGCGTTCCGCGCGGCCCTCCCCGACAAGACCACCGAGCCGCCCACCGCCTGACGAACGCGGGCCCACCTATGCGACTGCACCGCACGGCGGGCCCGACTACCACCCGGGAGCACACCCGACATGGCACCCGCCACCGTACCCACCCGCACGACGCCGCCGCCCGTCGGCCGCAGCCTCACCGTGCGCATCAACGAGCAGCTGCACGACGACCTCGTCACCCTCCTCACCCCCGGCGCCGAACTGTCCAGCATCGTGCGCTGTATCCTGCACGACACCGCCGAGGCATACCGCCGCGCGCACGACCTGGGCGACGTCCCGCACGACACCGCGCCCGACCTGCGCATCCACTACCGCGGCGAGCAGGTCCCGACGCTGCCCATGCCGCCCGGTGCCCGCACTGCGCCCGTCCTGTGGACCCCGTAGCCGTCGTGCGCTCCTGACCGGTCGCCGAGGACCCCGTCGCGGCGGCGGGGTCCTCGTCGTGCCGCTGTGGTCCGCCCCCTTCCGGCGAGGCCGCCCAGCGACTCGGACGCGACGCCGAGAACGCAACGGCCCGCACGACAGATCGCGGCTCAGGGCATCCTGCTGGACATAGATCATCTGCTAGCGCATACTCGCTGCCAGCGCCACACGTATGTCACTCACCCCGCCTGAGCGGGGTTTTTGCTTGCTGGGGGGTGATCATGACCACCACATGGCTCACCGCCGGGCAAGCCGTCGACCACGCGAACCGGATACGCGCACTGTGCTCCGCAGGCAACGCTGGCTGCACGGAACGCACCCTCCGGTCCTGGGTCGCCCGCGGCCACCTCCCAGTGGCCGGTCTCGACGACGGCGGCCGCCAGCTCTTCACCCTCGCCGACGTCGCCCGGGCCGAACTGGCAACCCGCGCACGTGCTCTGCGCCTGGCGTCAACGCCGGGCGCCGCACCCCGGCGGGGCTTGCCGCACGTCACAGGTCAGTCACGACCAACCGGAGCACTCCACCAGGGCCCGGCCGATCCGCCACCGTGAACCCCACCAAGAGGGGGTCATCGTGGAAGAGATCAAAGGCGTCAACGGCCAGGCCGAGTTCGACGGCCAGTATCTGACCATCCGGCGCAACGGCGGCGTGGCACGCCGGACCATCGGCAAAGGCGAGAAGCGCCTACACATCAGCCAGATCAGCGCGGTGCAGTGGAAGCCAGCCGGAGCCCTCTTCGGTGGATTTATCCAGTTCACCATCCCCGGCGGCGTAGAGAAGCGGAGCAGCTTCGGCACCCAGACCAGAACCGCAGCGCAAGACGAGAACTCGATCGTCTTCACCAAGAAGCAGCAGCCCCACTTCGAGAGGCTCCGCGCCGCCCTTGATGAAGCCATAGCCCGGCACCATGCCCCCCAGACCAGCACCGCAGCTCCGAGCATCGCCGACGAGATCGCCAAGCTCGCTGCGCTCCGCGACCAACGCGTCATCACGGACGCTGACTTCGAGCAGGCGAAAGCCCGGCTGCTGGGCGGCTGAGACTCCGAACCTCTCACGAACGGCCCGCGCCCACCAGCGGGCCGTTCGCCGTATACAGGCGCCCCGCCCTCCTCGTTTCACCGCACCGGCCGCAAAGGGCCCCGTCCCGATCTGGTCGTCCTGCCCGATCCGGCCCGACCCGCACATCCTGTGCGCGAGGAGGTGAGCCCATGCAGCGCCGCCTACGCCCGTGCCTGGACTGCCAGGAGCTCACCCGCAACGCCTCGCGGTGCGACGCTCACCAGGCCGCATGGCAGCACCGATACGACGTCCAGCGCGGCAGCGCCAGCCAGCGCGGCTACGACAGCAGCTACCGACGCACCGCAGCAGCAGGAGTGACCGCGCACCGCGCGGAGTACGGCGACTGGTGCCCCGGCTGGGGCGTGCTGCCCCATCACGCCACCGACCTGACTGCAGATCACGTCACACCCAAGGCCCGCGGCGGCGGCAACGAGCCGGACAACCTGCAGGTGCTGTGCCGCGCCTGCAACTCCCGCAAGCACGCACAGTGACGGCGATGACGATGTGTCGCGCGCCGGGGGGTGGGTCGATCTTGAACACGATGATCATCTAGGGACCCGGCCCCCCACCCCCCACACACAGCCGCGAAATTGGACCGTTTTTTGGGCCGGTTGGTTCTTGGGGGTGGCGATCATGACCGCAGGCCGACCCAGGACGCCCACGGAGCGTAAGCGGCTGACGGGCAACCCCGGCAAGCGTGCGCTTCCCGAGCCGGTGGTCGTCGAGCTGGTTTCCGTGGCCGACCTCCCGCCGGCGCCCGGCACCCTCGGCGATGTAGGCAGGGCGGTCTGGGATCGGCTGTGGACAGCCGGTCAGAAGTGGCTGTCCCCCACCACCGACCTGGACATCCTGACCCGGCTGTGCGAGGCGCACGACGAACGCGACGCGATCCGGGAGGCCATCGCGGACGCCGGCTACATGGTTCCCGGCTCGATGGGGCAGCAGCGCGCCAACCCGCTGCTGTCCCATCTGCGCGCGCTGGAGTCGCAGATGACCAAGTGGGAGAGCCTGTGCGGCTTCACTCCCACCGACCGGGCGCGACTCGGCATGAGCGAGATCAAGGCCAAGTCGAAACTGGAGGAGATGTTGGAGCGGCGCGCGAAGCGGACGGGCAACGGTGGCGCGTAGGGCGGCCGCGCCACCGCGCTTCCCTCGCCAGCTGCCGCGCGGACCGGACCTGTGGGACCCCTCGATGTCCCGGTGGAACGAGGGCAACACCGATGGGATCTTCGCCTGCGAGCTGATCGAGTCGTACCTGCGGCTGACCAAGGGCGTCCAGCGCGGCCAGCTGGTGCGGCTGCGGGCGTGGCAGGCCGACGTGATCTGCGACATCCTGCGGCTCGTGCCGGGTAGCCGGCTGCGGCAATACTGGACGTACCTGCTGCTGGTGCCGCGGAAGAACTCCAAGTCTTTGCTCGGCGCCGGGTTGGCGATCGACGGCATCCTGGACGAGCCGGGCGCCGAGGTGTACTCCTGCGCGGCGGACAAGGACCAGGCGAAGCTGATCTTCGGCGAGGTCAAGTCCGCCGTCGAGATGTCGCCGGAGCTGGACGCCAAGCAGGGCGGCCTGCTCAAGTGCTACCGGGACGCGATCGAGTATCCGGCGACCGGGTCGGTGTACCGGGCCTTGTCCAGCGAGGCGTTCACCAAGGAGGGGCTGAACCCCTCGCGGGTGCTGTTCGACGAGCTGCACGCCCAGCCCAACAGCGAGCTGTGGGATGTGATGAACCAGGGCTCGGACACCCGCGCCCAGCCGCTCATCGTCGGTATCTCGACGTTCGGGAAGAAGACCCAGGCCGACGGCCAGGACACCATCTGCTACCAGCAGTACCAGTACGCGAAGAAGATCATCAAGGGCGAGGTCGACGATCCGCGGTACGGGGCGCGGATCTACGAGACCAACGACCGCGCCCGCGGGTTCCGGTACCTCGATCAACGGGTGTGGCAGCAGGCCAACCCGGCGTACGGGGACTTCCTGGACGGCGAGAAGATGGCCGCGGTCTCCCGGAAGCTGTCGGAGCCGGACTTCAAGACCAAGCGCCTGAACGTGTGGGTGACGGCCGCGAAGGTGTGGCTTCCCGAAGGAGCCTGGGAGCGCTGCGAGGACTCCGAGCAGGAGATCCCGGACGGCGAAGAGGTCGTGCTGTCCTTTGACGGGTCGTACAACAACGACGCGACGGGGATCATCGTGACCCGGCCGGGCGAGCCGCTGGTGTTCGACCCGGAGGCGCCGGAGAACGCCGACCTGGACGAGGACGAGCGGGCGGTGAAGGCCGCCGAGCTGAACGCGGGGCTGCGCCGGCCACACCAGGACGTGGTGCAGTTGTGGGAGCGGCCGGAGAAGGCGCCGCCGGACTGGGTGGTGCCGATCCTGGAGGTCGAGGACGCGCTGCGGGCGGCGTGCCGGCGGTGGCAGGTCCGGGAGATCGCGGTGGACCCCGCACGGTGGGCCAGGACGTACCAGATCCTGGAGGCCGAGGGCCTGCCCGTCGTCGACTTCCCCCAGTCGCCGGCGCGGATGGTGCCGGCGACGAACCGGTTCTTCGAGGCGGTGATGAACGGCTGGGTCACGCACTCCGGTGACCCGCGGCTGGCCCGCCACCTGGCCAACGCCGTCGTGAAGCCGTCGACGGGCGGCTTCATGATCTACAAGGAGTCCAAGGGCTCACCGCGGAAGATCGACCTCGCGGTGGCCGCGATCATGGGCCTGCACCGCGCCTGCGCGCCGCCTTCCAAGAAGCCCACGCCCCGGTTCTTCAACTGGGCGGACCTGTAGGAGGTGCCATGCGCGTACCCGCGGTGTTCAAGCGCCTGTTGCGGCGGCCGGCCGCGCCGCGGCGGCTGGTCACCGACCTGGTGGACGTGGCCGGCCTGGGCTGCCTGGACGGCGCCGCCTGGTGGCTGCAGCCGATCGCCGGCCTGGCGCTGCTCGGCCTCATGCTGCTGTTCGTGGGGTGGGTGATGGACCGGTGAGCCTGCTGCGACGCGCCACCCGGGCGGCCGGCCCGGTGCAGGAGTTCGGCGACTCCTCGATCCCCACCAACGGCAGCCTGGCGCACCTGACCGCGTCGGGTGTGCCGGTCAACGACCAGACCGCGATGAAGCTCATCTCGCTGTTCGCGTGCGTGCGCATCCTCGCGAACACGGTGGCCGGCCTGCCGATCCGTGCGATGCAGGCCGCGGGGTCGATCCAGGTGCCGGTCGACCGGCAGCCGACCATCGTGGTCGACCCGTTCGGCGGCGGCTCGAACACCGCGTGGCCCACCCGCCGAGACGGCGCCAAGCAACTGGTCGTCTCCGCCGCGCTGCGCGGCAACGGCTACGCCGTCATCACCGCCCGGGACTACCTGTTCCGGCCGGCCCGGTTGTCGGTGTGCCACCCGGACAGCGTGAAGGTGGACACCGACGACAGCGGCGGCCGCATCTACGAGGTGAACCGCGTCCCCGTCGACACCGTCGACATGGTGCACGTGATGGGCATGTCGATGCCCGGCGCGATCACCGGCATGTCGCCCATCGCCTACGCGCGCACCGCGATCGGCCTCGGCCTGGCCGCGGAGGAGTTCGCCGCACGCTTCTTCGGCGACGGCGCGCACCTGTCCGGGGTGATCGAGGTCAAGGAGGACATGACCGTCGCGCAGGCCCGGCAGATGAAGGAGGCGTGGGACGCCTCCCACGCGGGCCTGAAGAACTCCCACGCGTCCGGAATCCTGTCCGGCGGCGCCTCCTGGAAGTCCATCACGGTGCCGCCGGAAGACGCGCAGTTCCTCGGCACGAAGGCGGCCTCGAACCTCGACATGGCGATGCTGTACGGCATCCCGCCGCACATGCTCGGCCAGGTCGACCGCACCACGTCCTGGGGCACCGGCATCGAGCAGCAGGCCCTGGGGTTCCTCGCCTACACGATGGGCGACTGGCTGGGCATGTTCGAGGACGCATGGACCGGGATGCTGCCGCGCGGACAGTCCGCGTGCTTCGACACCCGCAAGCTGCAGCGCACCGACCGGGCCGGACGCATGGCGGCCGCCGTCGCCGCCCGCACGGCGAACATCGAGACGATCAACGAGCTCCGCGGCGAGGAGAACCTGCCGCCGGTCGAGGGCGGGGACGACATCCACGCCCCGCTGAACAGCGCGCACACCAACACCGGCGCCGCGCCGGGCGACACGGAACCGGAGGGCCCCGCGCATGTCTGACCTCACCGCCCGGGCTGAGCGGCCCACCACCATCCAGCGCCGCAGCGTGGCGTTCCGGGACGTCGAGCTGCGCGCCGTGCCGGACGGCACCGGCGGCAGCACCCTGACGTTCACCGGCTACGCCACGGTCTACGACATCGGCTACGAGATGTCGGACTGGCTCGGCGGTTTCACCGAGGTGATGCGGGCCGGCGCGGCCACGAAGACCCTCAACGAGGGCGCGGACGTGCCGTTCCTGATCAACCACGGCGGGCTGACGCTGGCGCGCACGAAGTCCGGGACGCTTCGGCTCGCCGACGACACCACCGGCCTGCACACCGAGGCCGGACTCGACCCGCGCAACAACGCCGTCCAGGACCTGCAGTCGGCGATGGAGCGCGGCGACGTTGACGAGATGAGCCTGGCGTTCTGGATCACCCGCCAGCAGTGGAGCCCGGACTACGACCAGCGGGACATCCTGGAGATCAACCTCAACAAGGGCGACGTGTCGGTGGTCAACTACGGCGCGAACCCGAACACCGCCGGCGCGCAGATGAACGCCCGGGACCTGGCCGAGCGGGCCGCCCGGCTGCCGGAGGACGAGCAGCGCGCCCTGTACGAGCGCCTGGCCGCGCGCTTCGCCCCCGCGGCCGAGGAGACGCCGGCGCAGGCCGGCGGGGACCTTGACTTCTACCTGGCCCAGGCCGCCGTCATCGGCCTGTGACCGCCTGAACCACCCCTCGCCTGGCCACCCTTGCGCCGGAGCCCGCGCCGGACCCCCACGGGGCACCACCCGGGCCACCACCCGAGCACGTCAGGCACGCCCACACCCACACCTGCGAGGAGGCCCCGCGTGGACATCGCGGAGATGATCAAGAGCCTCCAGGAGACGCGTGCCGCGAAGCGCAAGACGCTCGACGCTCTCCTGGAGAAGGTCCAGAACGACAAGCGCAACAAGCTCACCGACGACGAGCGGCGCGACTTCGAGGCCGGCAAGGGTGAGATCGCCGAAATCGACCTGCGCATCGCGGAGCTGGACGAGCAGCTGCGCGGCGACCAGGCCGCCGAGGAGACCCGCCGCCGCTACGACCTCAAGCCGGAGGTCGAGGTGCGCTCCGAGCCGCTGACCTACGAGCGCGGCTCCGGGCACTCCTACTTCCTGGACCTGGCCCGGATGCAGCTCAACCGGGGCGACGCCGACGGCGGCGTGGCCGCCGCGGCCGCGCGCCTGCAGCGGCACGGCCAGGAGATGAACGTGGAGTTCCCCAAGCGGGAGCGCGCCCGGCAGAAGGCCGCCGAGCGCGACCGCGACGACCTGGACAAGGTCGTGCGCAGCCGCGGGCGGGGCACGATCTTCGAGAAGCGCGTCAACCCCAACCGGACCGACGGCCAGGGCGGGTACTTCGTGCCGCCGCTGTGGCTGGTCGACGACTACATCGACCTGCCCCGGTTCGGCCGGACCTTCGCGAACACCGTGCGGAACATGGAGCTGCCGCCCGGCACCGACAGCATCAACGTGCCCAAGGTCGCCACCGGCACCAAGGTCGGTGTGCAGACCGCCGACGCCGCCGCGGTCACCAGCCAGGACCTGACGGACACCTACGTCACCGCGCCGGTGCGGACGCTGGCCGGCCAGCAGGACGTCGCGATGCAGCTGCTCGACCAGTCCCCGGCCGGGTTCGACGAGATCACCTTCGCGGACCTGATCGCCGACTACAACATGCAGCTGGACACCCAGTGCTGGACCGGCACCGGCAACAACGGGCAGCTCAAGGGCGCCCTGAACGTGACGGGCATCAACGCGATCACCTACACCTCCGAGACGCCGACGCTGCCGGAGCTGTACACCCCGATGATGCAGGCGCTCAGCCAGTCCGCGACCAAGCGGAAGGTGATGCCGTCCGCGGTGTTCCTCACCCCGAGCCGCTGGTTCTGGATGGCCGCCCAGCTCGACGACCAGAACCGGCCGTTCATCCTCCCGGAGACCCAGGCCCCCTTCAACCCGCTGGCGCTGCAGACCGGCGGCGACGTCGAGGGCCCGGTTGGCCGCGTGCTGCAGTTCCCGCTGCTGGCCGACGGGAACATCCCCTCCACCCTCGGCACGGGCACCAACGAGGACCGCATCGCCACGATGCGCACCTCCGACCTGTTCCTGTGGGAGGGCTCGATGCGCACCCGCGTCCTGACCGAGATCCTGTCCGGCACGCTGCAGGTCCGCTTCCAGGTCTACAACTACGCGGCGTTCATGCCCGACCGGCGCCCGGAGACGATCTCCGTCATCTCCGGTACCGGCCTGGTCGCCCCGACCGGTTTCTGACCGGCCCCCGCTCCCGGGCCGCCGTTCGAGGGTGCGGCGGGCCGGGCACCACCGTCCCGGAAGGACCACCCATGCATGACCGCATCGCAGAACTGCGCGGGCTGCGCGCCGAGCTGAGCACCGTCACGACCGGGCCGCGCCGCGAGCAGCGCAAGGACGACGCCTCGGCCATCGAGGCCGCGATCGAGCGCATCCGTACCGACCTCGGCGAGGCCGCCGACGGCCTGGAGGCGGAGTCCGCGGACCTGGCAGAGCAGGGCGCCGACGGGCGGGCGGGCGACGCCGCAGTGGCCGCCCGCGTGCTGCGGACCGCGCTGGACGCCGACGCCGCCGGCGAGGCCGACCCGACCGACCCGGCCGCCCGCGCCGCGCTCGCTGAGGCCCGCGGCCGGGCGATGGCCGCCGCGAACCAGCTGCAGCAGCGCCGGCTGCGCGAACACCTCGGAGTCGGGGACGAGTCCGAGCCGTCGACGGCCGCGGGCCGCAAGCGCACGGCGGCCGCGGCGAAGGCGCCCGAGCAGACCGCCAAGAAGTAGGGGGACCGACGTGGTGGCGCTGGTGTACGTGCCCGGCCAGGACGTCGGGCTGCGCGCCGCGGTGGTCGACGCCGACGGCGACCCCGCGGTGGTCGACGACCTGGCGGTGACCGTCACGGTCACCGACCCGGCCGGCGCCCCCACCAGTCCCGCCCCGGCAGCCGCCGGCGGCGGCGTGTTCACCGCGGTCGTGCCCGCGGTGAACGTGCCCGGGGTGTGGCTGGTGCGGTGGAGCGCCACCGGTACCGGGATCTCCTGGGCGGACGAGAGCCAGTTCCAGGTCCGTCCGGCCGGCGTGGAGCAGCTGGTCGACCTCGCGTCGGTCAAGGCGCACCTGAACCTCTCCCCGGGCGACAACCGCCAGGACGACGAGCTGCAGGGGTTCATCCTGGCCGCCGCGGACCTGGCCCGGGACGTGGTCGGGCCGGTCCTGCCGGAAGTGCACACCGAGTGGCACAACGGCGGCCGCCGCACCATCTCGCTGGACTGGCAGCCGATCAGCGCGGTGGCGTCGGTCACCGAGTACATCGCCGCCTCGACCTACGTGCTCACCGAACAGCCGCTGGGCCAGGCCGCGATGGACTCCTACGGCTACACGCTCGACCTCGACCGCGGCACGATCACCCGCCGCGCGGTCGGCGACGCCATCGCGTTCGCGCCGGGCCGGAACAACGTGAAGGTCGTGTACACCGCGGGCCGGGCCGGCGCGGTCCCGTTCTCCGTGCGGCTGGGCGCGCTGGAGTTGATCCGGCACCTGTGGCAGCTCACGCAGCAAGGCGGCCGGTCCCGGTTCGCCGGGTCCGGCGCCCTCGACGAGGGGTCCGGGCCGGCCCCCGCCGGGTTCGCGCTGCCCAACCGGGTGCTGGAGCTGTGGAAGCCCTTCAAGCGGCCGCCGGGGGTCGCATGAGCACGCCCATCCCGGTCTCGACGGCGCCGGCCGCCCGCCGCTGGCTGTTCGAGCAGTTCACCGCCCAGATCGCGCCCGACCCCGACAACGCGCGGGCCTCGCTGCTGATCTGCTACGACGTGCCCGGCCCCAACGAGCCCGAGGACATCATCGCCGTGGGGCTGGTCACCCGGACCCTCGACGTCAACAGCGTGGTGGGCGGCGGCGGCAAGGGCTGGCTCGATGAGCGGTACTCGATCGCGGTCACGATCGACTGCTTCCGCGGCGGTGACGACCCGGCCGCGGTGTTCGACCGCGCGAGCACCCTGCTCGACCAGACCTGCGCGATCGTCCGCACCGACCCGACGCTGGGCGGCGCGGTGCTGGTCGCGCGCCCCACCACCTCGCAGACCGAGGGTGAATGGGACTCCGACAACCTCGGCCGACACACCGTCGTGACGTTCGCCGTCGAGTGCTACGCCCGCATCTGACCCGCAAGGAGGGCCGCCGTGCCCGAGTACCGCTACACGGGCCTGGACGCCCGGACCTACCCCACGCTCGGCCTGACCGCGGTCCCGGCCGGCGCCGACGGCGGCCCCACGGTCGCCCAGTTCGACGAGCGGCCCGCGCCGCCCGCCGACGGCACCCCGCCCGCTCCCGTGCCCGCCGGTACCCGCTACGCCCCGACCGATGGCCGCTGGGAGCCGGCCACGCCGCCGGCCGCCGCGAAGAAGACCGCCGCGCCGGCCGCGCCCACGCCGCCGGCGCCCGACGAGGCCGCCCCGGCCGACACCCCGAAGGAGGCGTGAGCGATGCCCCAGCCCACATTCCGGTCGTTCCTCGGCATCGGCCTGGAGACCACCGCCGGCGAGGCCGTCGACGCGACCGCGTTCATCCCGGTCAAGACCATGAGCCCCAGCGACAAGCTGACGCTCCTGGACGACCAGGGCATGCGCGGCTCCATGGTCCAGACGTATGACAAGATCGCCGGTCCGATCTGGTCGGAGTACGGATTCGACGGCGACGTGTTCCCCGACACCGCCGGCTGGATGCTCGCCGGCATCCTCGGCGACATCGCCACCACCGGCGCCGCCGCCCCGTACACGCACACCATGTCGCTGCTCAACTCCGGCAACGGTCAGCCCCCGTCGTACACCCTCTCCGACTTCTACACGATCGCCACCCGGCAGTTCGCCGGCCTGATGTTCTCCGAGGTCGGCATCAAGTTCTCCGGCGACGGGATGCTGACCTACTCCGCGAAGGCAACCGCGCTCGCTTCCACCACCGCCGACGCGCCGGTCCCCTCCTACACCGGGGTGCCGCCGCTGGCCGGCTGGGTCGGGCAGATCTCCATCGGCGGCAGCAGCGCGGCGTTCGTCACCGACGGGGAGTGCACCCTCAAGCGGGACATCACCGTCGTCCACACCTCCGACGGCACCCAGGCCCCCTACGCGCTGTGGGCTGGCCCGCTGTCGGTCTCCGGGAAGCTCACGCTGGTGATGGAGGACGACACCCACTACCTGAACTACCTCAACAACTCCAAGCCGCCCCTGGACATCACCTACAGCCAGGGCGCCGGCGCGGCCGCGGTCGCGGTCGGCCTGCACATGAGCAAGGCGGCGTACACGGCCGCCGAGATCGGCCGCGGCAAGGACTACATCGAGCTGTCCGTCGACTACGAGGCCCTGGCGAACACCACGGACGCCGGCACCTCCGGCGGCTACTCCCCGATCAAGGCGACGCTGACCAACGCGGTCGCCGCCTCCACCTACACGTAAGGACAACGCCCTCATGGCCACCACCCTCGACCCGACCCAGGCGCACCGCGTGGAGCTGCCCGGCGGCTGGGCGGACCTGCGCCCCGTCTCGGACATCACCGAGCGGATGCGGCGCCCCATCAAGCGCCTGTCCGCGAAGCTCACCAGCTTCCCGGAGTTCATGAACGCCGTGCAGGCCGGCAACGCCGCGACCGCCGACGGCAGCGAGATGACGCAGGCCCAGCAGCTGGCCCTGGCGGCCTCGATGGGGGACGCGTTCGACGTCCTGGAGGAGCTGCAGGACGCCCTGGTCGTCGCTGTCACCCGCGGCTGGTCCTGGGACTTCGCCGTCACCGTCGACGGGGTCCTGGACCTGCCCGGGCCCGCCCTGGACGCGCTGCGGCAGGCCGTCGCGCCGTACCAGAACGCGCTGAACCCGAACTTCGACCCGACGCCGGCGCCCGGGTCCCCTACCGGGCCCTCCAGCGACTGAGGGGCCAGCTGGAGGGGCTGTTCGAGTACGACCCGGCCGAGCTGCCGTCCGAGGAGTTCCGGGAATGGCGGCTGATCAGCCTCATGCACTGCACGCCGGCCGAACTCGACGAGCAGCCCGCGGTGCGCCTGGACTGGCTGCTGGCGGTCGACGACACCGTGGCCCGAGCCCGCGCCAACCTGGAGAAGAGGGCCGCCCGTGGCTGAGTCGATCGGAGTGCGCGTCACCGGCGTGAAGGAAGTCCGCGGCAGCCTCGCGGCGATAACCAAGGAGATCGACCTCGCCACCCTCAAGGCGTTGAAGGCCACCCAGGCCCTGGCGAAGTCGAGCATCAAGGCGGGGCTGCGGGGCCGGCCGCGGTGGGACCACCGCGGCGCGTCCGGCCGCACCGGCGACACGGTGTCGCTGAACCTGTCGCCGCACCACGTGAGCAAGTCCGGCGGCCCGGGCCGGCTGACCGGCACCCTGTCGCGCGGGGTCGGCGGGGTGCGGCGCCCCAAACCGCTCCCCGGCGGCGGCTTCCAGGGCGGTGTCGGCGTCGGCGCGGGGGTGCGCAACCTCTACAAGAAGCGCCTGGAGGGCCAGTACCCGTACTTCAAGCCGGGGCTGCGCAAGGCCGAACCGAAGATGGCCGCCGTATGGAACACGGCCTGGGCGAAGGCCACCAGATGACCACCTGACCAGCACAGACAGGGGGTGGCCGTCGTGGGTGCCCTGCCCCCCGTCTTCATCGAGTTCCTGGGCAAGACCACCGGCGTCAAGACCGCAATCGCCGGCGTCGAGACCGAGCTCGCGACCGTCGACGCCCAGGGCGCCGGCGCCTTCGCCAAGACCGGGATGCTCGGCAAGGCCGCAATCCTCGGCCTAGGCGTCGCCGCGGCGGAGACCGCGAAGAAGACCGTCGAGATGGCGGGCGACTTCCAGCAGCAGATGACCCGCGTGCGGACCGGCGCGGGCGAGGCCGCCGCCAACATGAAGACCGTCAGCAACGGCGTGCTGGCGATGGCCGGCCAGGTCGGCCAGGGCACCGCCGAACTGACCCAGGGCCTGTACACGATCGAGTCCGCGTCCTACCACGGCACGGACGCGCTGAACGTGCTGCGGGTCGCGGCGGAGGGCGCGAAGGTCGGCAACGCCGACCTGCAGACCACCACCGACGCCGTGACCACGGCGATGAACGCCTACAAGACCGGCGCCGGGTCGGCCACGCAGGTCATGAACGCCCTGATCGGCACCGAGGCCGAGGGCAAGACCAACCTGGAAGACCTCGCCGGGTCCATGGCGAGCATCCTGCCGACCTCGGCGGCCGCCAAGGTCGGCCTCAACGAGGTGTTGGGCGCGATGGCCACCATGACCGCCCAGGGCACCCCGGCCCGGGTGGCCGCGACCTACCTTCGGCAGACCATCGGGATGCTGTCCAACCCGTCCGCGAAAGCCGCGGACGAGATGAAGAACCTCGGCCTGAACGCGGTCCAGGTCGGCCAGGAACTCGGCACCAAGGGCCTTGCGGCGACCCTGACGACCCTGACCGACGCCATCCAGTCGCACATGGGCCCGGCCGGCACCGTCGTCATCCAGAAGCTGCAGGGCGCCGCCGGCAGCGCGACCGCCTTCCAGAAGGTGCTGGCCGACCTGCCCGCCAGCCAGCAGACGTACATCGGCGCGCTGGCCACGATGGTCGGCGGCACCAAGTCGATGATGGGCGCGCTGCAGCTGACCGGCCCGCACATGGCCGACTTCCAGAAGAACACCGCGGGCATCGCCGAGCACGTCAAGGCCGGCGGCAAGGAGATCGAGGGCTGGGCCGACGTCCAGAAGAACTTCAACCAGAAGGTCGCCCAGGCCAAGGCGTCCCTGGAAGCCCTCGGCATCCAGATCGGCCAAGTCCTCATGCCCTACGTGCAGGGCATCATCGGGGTCCTGGCCACCGCCACCGCGTGGCTGACCCGCCACCACTCCGCCGCGGTCGCCGCTGCCGTCGTCATCGGTGGCGTCCTCGTCTTCGCCCTGGCCGCGGCCACCGCCGCGCTGTACTCGATGGCGGCCGCGGCCGCCGTCAACCCCGTCACGTGGATCGTGCTCGGCGTGATGGCGCTGGTCGCCGCGGTGGTGCTGCTGGCGATGCACTGGCGGCAGGTCTGGGACGGCATCAGGATCATCACCGCTGCTGCCGTCGGGATGATCCTGCTCGCCTGGGATGCCGTCGCCGGCGCCACCGTCGCGGTCTGGTCGGCCATCTCCGGCGCGGTCATGTCCGCCTGGCACGCCATCGCCGCGTTCTTCGCCTCGGCCTGGCACGCGGTCGCCGATCCGATCGTGGCCGGCTGGCGGTGGGTGTCCTCGGCCACCTCGACCGTGTGGAACGGCATCACGGCGTTCTTCCGCCGCTGGTGGCCGCTGCTGCTGGTGATCTTCCTGCCTCCGGTCGCCGCGCTGCTGGCGATCTGGAACCGCTGGCACGCCCAGATCCTCGGCACCGTGCACACCGTGTGGAACGGCATCACGGGGTTCTTCGCCGCGGTCTGGAACGGCATCGTGGCCAGTGCCCGAGCGGTCTGGTCCGTGATCCGAGCGGTGATCATCGCGCCGATGACCGCGGTCTGGAAGGGCCTGCAGTCGCTGTGGCACACCGTCTCGGCGTGGCTGGCGGCCGCCTGGCACGCCATCGCCGGCACCGCGTCGTCCATCTGGGCGAGTATCCGGGACCGCATGACCGGGCCGCTCACGTCCGCCTGGCACACCATCACCACCACCGTCGCCCGGATCAAGAGCGCGATCAGTAGCGGTCTGACCAGCGCGTACAACGCCGTCAGCGGCATCGGGACCAAGTTCCTGCAGATCGGCAAGGCGATCGTCGACGGGATCGTCAAGGGCGTCGTCAACAGCGGCGGCGCCCTCAAGAGCGAGCTCGGACACCTCGCCAACAGCGCGCTGTCCAGCGCCAAGGGCTTCCTCGGCATCGGCTCGCCGTCGAGGGAGTTCGCCGACCAGGTCGGCCGGTGGATTCCCGCGGGCATCGCCCAGGGCGTCACCGACAACGCGGCCGTCGCCCACCGCGCGGTCGGCAGCCTCGCCGCGGCCCTGCCCGGCGCGGCCGGCGCCGCCGGCGTCGGGGTGAGCGCGCTGTCGCTCGGCACGGCCGCCTACGGCGGGGCCCGGATCATCTCCCAGACCGTGCACGTCACCGTGCAGGGCTCCGTGCTGACCTCCGGGCAGCAGCTCGTCGACGTCGTCCAGGCCGGGTTCCTGCAGATGGGCGCGCGCAACCCGCAGACCTACCCCGCGTTCGCCCGATAGGAGGCACCCCGCGTGGCCCTGAACCCCGCCTACCCCGTGGTGGAGACCGCCTGGGGCCCGTACTGGACGTGCTCCGGCGGTGAGATCCCCCCAGACCGGTACGTCGACGTCGGCGGCCGCACCCTGGGGCAGTTCACCGCCCAGCGCGGCCGGCAGTACGAGCTGGACCAGGTCCAGGCCGGCACCTCCACCCTGCCCCTGTCCAACACCGACGGCGCCCTGGACCCCACCAACGCCGCCGGGCCCTACGCCGGCCACGTGCTGCCGTTCCAGCCGGTCCGGCGCCGCGCCCAGTGGCCGCCCACGCCCAACCTCCTCAACCAGGCGCAGGCCACCGGCGGCGACGTCGGCGGGCAGCCGCTCGGCGCGCTCAGTACCGCCGACGACGGGCCGCGCATCCTCACCGGCACCGACCCGGTCGGCGGGCAGCTCGTCGCATCCGGCACGGCCTGGCAGGGCGGCACCGTCATCGCCATGGCCGTGCCCGCCGGGGCCGCGGCCGGCGCGTGGGTCTGCTACACCGCCCAGCCCGCCGTCCGCCCGGGCCAGACGTACACGGTGCAGCTGCGCGTCCGCAACGTCAGCCCGGGCACCTCCGTGCAGGTCGCGGCCGGCTTCCGGACCCTGACCGTCGAGGACGCCGCGGCGACCACCGCCGCCGGCACCACCGCGACGCTCACCGGATCGGCGACCGCGGCCTGGACGTACATCGAGGTGACCGCGACCGCGGACCCGGCCAGCTCCGGCCTGCAGGTCGGCGTGCAGCTGGCCGCGGCCGCCGCCGCGGCGTGCACCGTGCAGGTCGACGGCTGGCAACTGGAGGCCGGCGCCGCCACCGACTGGGTGCAGCCGGGCGTCTGGTACCCGATCATGGCCCAGTTCACCGAGGACTGGCCCGCGCAGTGGACCAACGGCGGCACCTACGGCACGGTCACCCCGACCGGCGTGGACGCCCTGGCGCTGCTCTCGCAGGTCACCCTCGACGACCCGCTCAGCGCCGAGATCAAGTCCCACGCCCCGCGGTTCGTGTACAAGCTCGACGACCCCTCCGGCTCCGCCGCGGTCGCCGATTCCGCCGGGAACTGCCAGCCTGTGCCCGTCGCCAACAGCAAGTACGGCCCGTCCCCGATCACGTTCGGCACCGAGATCACCGCCGCCGACACCGTGAACGGCATCTTCACCGGCGCGCCGGGCCCCGTGGCCACCTTCACCAACCCCAACCCCGGCCAGTCCATCTTCGGGAGCGCCTGCACCTACCTGTCCCTCACCCAGGCCGGCATCACCGGACCAGCCGACCCCACCGCCGCGTGGACCCGCATGGTCGCCTTCCGGTACCCCTACGGCACGCCCGCCGGCGCCGCCGAGATCTGGATGGCGGCCGACAACCGCCGCGCCAACAACATCCTCGCCGGCGCCCTGCTCATCCTCGCCATCAACGACAGCGGCGAGTTCGGCGCGGCCACCGGCGGCACCGGCGGCCAGAACCTGCAGATGTTCCCCCCGCTGGGCAACGTCGCCGACGGCAACTGGCACCTGGGGTTCGTCGGGCACGACCCGGACACCGCCACGATGTGGGTCGGCGTCGACTCCGCCAGCTGGGAGTGGAACGTCACCGCAGATCAGGTTCCCACCCCGGGGTCGCTCACCATGGACTCCATCGGGGCGTTCGTCGACGAGAAGGCCCGGTACACCTACGCCCACTTCGCCGGCGACCTCGCGTTCGCGTGCGAGTTCCCCGTCTCCCTGTCCGTCACCGCGCAGGAAGACCTCTACCGGTCCTGGAAGAACTCCCTCACCGGCGAGTCCACCGATGAGCGGTACGCGCGCATCCTGCGCTACGCCGGCTACACCGGCCCCAGCGACCTGCAGACCGGCCAGACCACCGCGATGGGCCCGGCCGACTTCGGCGGCCAGGACGCCGTCACCGCCGCGCAGGGCGTCGTCGACACCGAGGGCGGCGCGCACTACGTCGACGGCGCCGGAACCGTCGCCTTCCGGGCCCGCTCCGCCCGATACAACGCCACCACGCCGGCGTTCGTGTTCGGCGAGCGCCTGGAGGCCGACGAGTACCCCTACGAGGACTGCCAGCCCGACTACGACTCCACCCACCTCGGGAACGTCGTGCAGGTCACCCAGACCGGCACCGGCCAGGTCTTCACCGCCACCGACCCGGCCTCGATCGCCGCCTACTTCCCCCGCACCATCACCCGCGACGTCAACGCCGCCGACCCGAACGAGTGCCAGGACGCCGCCAGCTACATCCGGTCCCGCTACAAGGACCCCGCCATGCGGATCGGCACCCTCAGGCTCCACCCCTCCGCCCACCCCGCTCTGTGGCCGGTCTGCCTGACCCTGGAACAGGGCACCCGGGTCCGCGTCATGCGCCGCCCGCTCGGCGCCCCGGCCATCACCCTGGAGCAGTTCGTCGAGAACCTGAACTGGACCATGGACGACCGCGGCGAGGCCGTCCTCGTCCTGCAGACCAGCCCCGCCGACACCACGCCCTACGGCGTCATCTCGGCCTGGCACACCACCCTGGCGCTCCCGGCCGCCGCCGGCGCGACGTCCCTCACCATCACGCCCGGCCAGACCTGCGCGTCCCTGCTGCCCCCGCACTACACGCTGTGGCTCGCGCCCGAACTGGGCCTGGGCACCCCGGGGCGCGAGGCCGTCAGCGTGCTCCACCAGGTCGGCGACGTCATCACCCTGAACTCCCCGCTCCAGCACAGCTACGCAGCCGGGGAATCCGTCACCGAAGCCCTCCCGGACGACACCGCCACCCCGGAGCAATGGGACGGCTCCAGCACATTCGATTCCACCGCATTCACGTACTGAAGAGGACGCATGACAACCCCAACTCCAGTAATCGCGGAGCCTGGAGATTTTCTGACGGCGGCACTGTGGAATTCCACCGTCACAGCGGCCATGGAGTGGGCATTCACCACCGGGCCCCCTCGATTCTCCGGCTACTGCAACGCCTACACCGGCGGCAGCCCCGCCGGCACCCTGGCCTCGTCCACGAGCTACACCTCGATCCCCCTGGATAGCGAACTGTTCGACTCGGCCGGCGGCCACAACAACACCACCAACCCCGACCGGTACGTGGTCATGGTGCCCGGCACCTACCACGTCACCGCCTCCGGAGGCTTCTCCGCCAACGCCACCGGAAACCGCTCCGTGCGCATCGGCGTGAACGGCGGCGCGGCGATCCCCTCCGGCCAGATCGCCACCGCAGGCATGTCCGGCAACACCTGGTACGGCAACGTCTCCGCGCTCGTCGCGCTCAACGCCGGCGACTACCTGTCCGTACAGATGTGGCAGAACTCCGGAACAGCCCTCGCCCTTTCCACCGGCGCAACCGGCGGCCCATCGCTTTTCGCCCTCTGGGTATCACCGTAAGGAATTCACATGACCGTCAACGGAATTGACGTCGCGTCCTACCAGACGAGCACCTTCTCCACCTCCGGCCTCGGATTCGTGATGGTCAAGGCCACCGAAGGCACCAGCTACATCAACCCCAAGCACACCGCGCAGGTCGCGCACGCCCGGGCCGCGGGCGTCACCGTCGGCCACTACCACTTCGCCCGGCCCGGCAGCATGTCCGCCCAGGTCGCGTACTTCCTCCAGCACGCCGCGGCCGCGCCCGGCGACGTCCTCGCCCTGGACTGGGAGGACACCGGGGTGTCGGGGGCGGACAAGGACGCCTTCATCAAGGCGCTCCAGAAGGAGTCACCCGCCCACCGGGTGCTGCTCTACTGCAACGTCGACTTCTGGCTGCACCGCGACACCACCTCCTTCTGCGGGGACGGGCTGTGGATCGCCGACCCCGAGTCGGACGCCGGCCACCCGCGGGTGGAGCACGCCTGGACGCTCCACCAGTACAGCGTCTCCGGCGGCGTGGACCGCAACGTCGCCAACTTCGCCAGCAGCGACGCGCTCACCGCATGGGCGGCGAAGGGGAGTTCCGGCGCCGTGCCGAAGTACGAGCCGTTCCCCGGCGCCTCCTGGTTCACCGTCGGCCGCAAGTCCCCTGTCGTCGCCGCGATGCACGCCCGCCTGGTCGCGGTCAGCTGCAACCACTACCAGACCAGCAGCAACAAGGACGTGATCGGCTCCGGCGACATCGCCTCCTACCAGGCGTGGCAGCGCAAGTGCGGGTACAGCGGCGCGGCCGCGACCTGGCCGCCCGGCAAGACCACCTGGGACAAGCTCCACGTCCCCACCTCCTGAACTCCACCCCAGCAGAACGGACCATCGTCATGAACAAGCGCTTCATCCTGGACTTGGCCGAGCGCACCGCCGCGACCTACGTCGAGGCCGTCGCCGGCCTGCTCCTGGCCAACTCCACCGGCCTGATCGACCTCGGCGCGGTGAAGGCCGCGGCCGCCGCGGGGTTGCCGGCTGCGTTCGCCGTCCTCAAGGCAGCGCTCGCCGGCAGCGTGGGCACCACCGGCACCGGCGCCCTGCTGCCCGCGCCCGCCGAGCCGGCCACCGCCGCCGAGGCCGCCCCGGCCGCCCCGGCCGACCCGCCGACGGCAGCAGCCTGATGCGGGCCGCGGTGTCCCGGACAGGCCGGCGGCTGGGGTACCGCGGCGCCGCCCTGCTGATCTGCGGGGCCGGCTGGACCACCTACGGCGCCGGCCTGCTCGCGGACCCCCGCTTCGGGATCACCCGCGGGGTGACCGCCCTGACGCACATCGCGCCGATGTGCGTGTGGGGCTGGGTCTGGGTCGCCTCGGGGGTCCTGTGCGCGGCCGCGGCGCCGCTGCCGTCCCGCCGGGACTGGTGGGGGTGGGCCATGGCCAGCGCGATGCCCGCGGTCTGGGCGGTCGCCTACACCACCGCCCGCGCCCTCGGCACGCTCGCCCAGGGCTGGTACAGCGGCGTGACCTGGGCGGTCTTCCCCGGCCTGCTGGCGATCCTCGCGGTAGCGACACGACGGGTGGTGTATCTGTCGCGGGAGGTCGCCCGGCTACGGCTCGCCGCAGCCCAACGGCAGGAGGGAGCGCATGGCTGATACGGACGGCGGCCTCTACGGCTACGTGAGCCTCCTCCTGGGCGCGGTCGTCGCGGTCGTGGTCGCGAGGATCAGCCGCACCCGCGACGACGAGCCGGACCTGTCCACCGTGGAAGGACTCGCGCGCGAGCTGGTCCGGGTCCGCCAGCGCCTGGCCGACATCGAGGCCGCCCAGCAGCACGCCGGCAACCGGCTGGCCGCGCACGGCCGCTACATCACCGTCCTGCAAGACGCCCTCCGCGGCGCCGGCCTGCCGGTACCCGACCCGGCCGCGGCCGACGCACAGCTCATCACCGGCTGACAGAACCACCAAGCCCCCGCCCGGCCCCCTGTGGCCGCGGCGGGGGCATTCGTGCGTCCAGAACTCGAGCGTTGTCGTCAGATCGACACGAATTGGAGTCAGCTCGGGATCAGGCTCCGAGCCCGTCGAGCAGGTGGTCATCAAGGTCCATCACCCAGGTCTCTTGCCGCCACGGTCGCAGCGCCTGACGTGCGTCTCGGAGCCGGAGCGCTGGCACGCGACCACCGGTCGCGGCCGCGGCATCGACGGACTGGTGCAGCAGTTCGACGGCGTCCTGCGGCGCGCCCATACGGATGCGGGCGAGCGCCTGGTCAACTGTGACGATGGCCCGCTGTACTAGCTCGCGCGGGGCGGCGAGCGCGGCGGCCGAGTGGGCGAACCGATCGTGTGCCGTCGCTGGATCGCCGACATGCAGTTCGCACACGCCCTCGAAGCCGCGCAGATGGCCCGCTGAGAAGCTGGTGACGGCAGGGTCACCGGCGTGGTTCGCCTCCATGTCGTACCAGGCCAGCCGGAGCGCTGTATCCACCTGCCGTGCCTGCCCGGCCCGCGCCAGCATCTCCGCCTGGAGGGCGTGCGCACGGGCCCGAACGAGGATGCTCTCCCCGCGTTGGGCCGCCCGCACCGCGCGGTCGGCAAGCACCCGCGCGGCGGCAAGATCGTGGGTGGCGTACATGGTGGTGAGGGCGTGGCTCATGTGGACGCCGGCCTGCCGCCACGGCCTGCCTAGCTGCGCAGCTTCCCGGGTGGCCGCCGTGTAGGCGGCCCGAGACGCCTCGTCGTCACGAGTCTCGAAGGCAAGCCGAGCTGCGACGGTGTAGGCGGCAACCGCGGCCTCCCTGAGCGACTCCTGAAGCGGAGCCGACGGCACGGGTGCCGCGAGGAGCCGCCGCGCGGCGTCCACGGCGGGCGCGAGGAGAAGCTGAAGGCGCACCATGGGCAAGGTGCCTACCTGACCGTTGACGTCCGCGACGGCCGCGGCAAGCCCGGCCACCGTTTCGTCGGTGGTGCGGGCCGGGTCGGCGAGCGCGGCGGCGAGCTGAGCCTGGAGGGCGGGTGAGAGGAGGGAGAGCATGCCCGCGCCCTGGTCGGTTGCCGCCCGTAGGACTGCGGTACGCAGTTCGGCGGTGCGTCGCTCGCCCTCGCCGAGCAGGTGCAGCGCGGTGAGGAGTTCGGCGAAGTCGCTGCCCGGCCCAATGGCGATGGAGCCAGCCGGGGTGCGGGCGTAGAGGTGGCCGAGGAGCAGCTGGTACCGGTCGTCAGGGCGGGTCGGCCGCGCGGCTTCCCAGCGGGCGACGGATCGTTGGACGCTGGCGACGGCGGGCAGCGCGGGCAGCCGCAGCTCGGCGGCAACGTTGGTGAGAGCGCGGGCCGTGCCAGCAAGGGACAGTCCGCGCCGTCGCCGCAACGCCTTCATGGTCGCCGCCCCCGCGGCACTGTCCTGCATGGGCCCATGGTGCACCCGCAGCAAGGTCACACGGGCACGATCAGGTGCGGTCTCCCCTGTTCGTGGGTGTAGTTGAGAGTCTGCCAGGTGCCGGAAGTGCCCGGGGGGCCCGTGAGTGGGAAGCCGATGGTGAACTGGCTGTGGTCCACCATCCATCGGTTTCGGGCGTGAAACGCCGGGGTCCGCAGTTCCGCAGCGCCCAGCTCGACGACCTCGGTAATCCGGTTCCGGGTGCGCGCGACGGCCTCCCGAGCCTCCGCCGGCTGCTGCTCGACGCGACCGGGGACAACGACAGTGAGAGGCGCTGCTGTGTTCTCGGCGAGCCAGAGCAGGGCGAGGGTGTCGATGCCGCGGGCGCCGCCGATGTAGAAGTGGGCGCCGGCGTAGGGGCGGAGGTGGTCAGCGAAGAGCTGGTGGTAGTCCTCCGTAGGGCGGTGGTTGGTGCTGCGGGTGCCGGTGATTGTCACAGCACTGATCAAGATCCACTCCGCGTCATAGGGTGTCAGATCCCGCTGCTCCTCCTCACACGAGACCGTCGTGTCCAGGAGATGCCCCGCGACCGCGCCACGGTCCGGGGTGTGGCCAACGCCGGAAGGGGCGCGACATGGGGACCCTACTGCACCCGCCCGAGAGAAATCAGCCGACCGAGGCACGACCGACGCCCACCCCGTGGCCGCTCCGGAGCCCGGTGTGGCCGGCCGTGACGCGCTGCGTGACCGTCACACACGCCGACGGGAGCGAGACGAAAAGCATCATGCACGTGGCCTACGAGCCGGGCACGGCGCCGCCTCCTCAGACCGTCCGCCGGATTTGCATCCGGGCGTGCCGGACGTGCGCCGCGGAGCCGGAGCAGTGACCGCCTGGTGCACGCCGGGCCAGCACGACATGTCGGACCGGGACATGACCCTGCTGACATGGGAGGACATGCCCGACGGCGGTGCGATCCCGATCTACGGCTGCCCGCCCCACGTCCGCGAGCAGGGGCTCGTGCCCCGGATCGCCAGCGGGCGCCGAGGCACGCCGCCGAAGTAGGTCCAGCGGCCTACCCCATGAACTCCGGGCCATCCACGGGTGCCGCCCGGTGACCCACACCATCCACATCAGGAATGAGGATCACGCATGCCCACCGAACTGCTGGAACGTGTCCGCCCCTTCGGTCTGACCCAGGCCGTCCCGGTGCGCCCGGTGTCCGACCCGCTGCCGGCACTCACGCTCTGCCCCGAGCGGCAGATCAGCATCACCGAGGACGGCGTCCCGTTCGTGTTCGAGCCGCGCATGTCGTCGGCGTTCGAGACGGTCGCCCAGACGCAGGAGGACCACCAGCTGGACGAGGAGAAGTCGAACGACACGGACTGACCTGGACGAGGTGATGGGAGGAACTGACCGATGACCGTCCTGGTGCTGACCCAGCCCTCCGACGCGACCGCTGACCTGGTGATCGCGGAACTCAACCGGCGGGCGGTGCCCGTCGTCCGACTGGACCCCGGGGACTTCCCGGAGTCCGTACAGGTCACGGCCCGTATCGGCGCGCGGCACAGCGGCTGGATGGGCGAGTTACGTGGCCAGCACCGGGACGTCTCCCTGGATGAGGTCAGCTCGGTCTACTACCGCCGGCCGTCACCGCACCGCCTGCACCCCGGCCTGAGCGACCGGGACGCGAAGTGGACAGCCTCCGAGGCCCGCGCGGGCCTCGGAGGGCTGCTCACCGCCCTGACCGCCCGGTGGGTGAATCACCCGCACCTGAACACGCCGGCCGGGGTCAAACCCCACGCCCTCGCCATCGCCGCCCGGTGCGGCCTGGCAGTGCCCGACACGCTGATCACCAACGACCCCGCGGCGGCCCGCGAGTTCGTCGCCGGCCTACCCGGCGGAGTCGCCGCGTACAAGACCATCGGGACCACCGGCCCGGCCGGCACCGGTGGAGAGGCCGTCGCCGTGTGGACCACCCAGGTTCGCGCCGACGACATCGACAACAGCGTGGCCCTGACCGCCCACCAGTTCCAGGAGTGGATCACGACCGCCTACGAGGTGCGTCTGACCGTGGTCGGCCCGAAGATGTTCGCCGCCGAGATCCACACCCCAACGCAACTCGCGGACGTCCGCACCGACTACGCCGCCCACACCTACACGCCCTGCGACGCACCGGCCCCGATCGCCGCCGGCGTGCGCCGCCTGATCGACGCGTTCGAACTCAGTTACGCCGCAATGGACTTTCTCGTTAGTCCAGACGGGACCTGGACGCTCGTCGACCTCAACCCGAACGGCCAGTGGGCGTACATCCCCGCGCTGCGCACCCCCATCACCCACGCCCTGGCCGACCTCCTGGAGGACCCCGCATGACGACCCCCACCACGTCCGCCGCCGACGAGCTGCGCCGCCTCATGACCGAACGCCTCGCCGCAGACGGCACCCTGCACGACCCGGCATGGCGCGACGCGTTCGCGTCGGTGCCGCGCGAGGTGTTCGTGCCCGAGTTCACTCTCCGGGCCCGCGGCGGGAAGGTCCGCTACACGCCGGCAGACCCGTCCTGGATCGCCGCGGTCTACCAGGACGCCTCCCTCGTCACCCAGGCCAACGACGCCGGCACCGCCACCAGCTCCAGCACCGCGCCCACGGTCATGGCCCGCATGCTGGAGGCCCTGGACGTCGAGGACGGCAACCGCGTCCTGGAGGTGGGCACCGGCACCGGATACAACGCCGCGCTCCTCTCCCACCGGCTCGGCGGGAACCGCGTGACGTCCGTAGACGTCGACCCGGCCCTGGTGGACGCCGCACGGGACCGGCTCCGCATCGCGGGCTACGCCCCGACCCTCGCGGCCGGCAACGGCATGGCCGGCTACCCCGACCACGCGCCGTACGACCGTCTGGTGGCGACGTGCGGCGTCGGCCGCGTGCCAGACGCATGGCGGACCCAGGTCCGGCCGCACGGCGTGATGGTCGTCGCCGTCGGGTACGGCATCGCCCGACTGGCGATCGGCGAGGATCACAGCGCGTGCGGACGGTTCCTACCGCACCTCACCGCGTTCATGGCGGCCCGCTCCACGCCCGACGCCACCACGGCCGCGGGCCGCCACGTCGCGGGCACCCTGGCGACCGCGCAGGGAGACCGCCAGGCGATCGTCGTACCGGTCGGCCTCGACGCCGAGGCGCCGCAGTTCCTCGCCTCCCTCGTCCACCCGGACGTCGCACAGATCAGCCTCACCAACGAGGAAGGGAAGGCGGTGCGCTGCCTGTACACCCCCGACATGACGTCGTGGGCGCGCATCACCATGCGAGACCCCCGCGAGGCCGAACTCATCCACGGGGGGCCGCGCGATCTCTGGGCGGAGCGCGCGCCTTACCTCCGCGC
This sequence comes from Streptomyces sp. SN-593, assembly GCF_016756395.1. Lineage (NCBI taxonomy): Bacteria > Bacillati > Actinomycetota > Actinomycetes > Kitasatosporales > Streptomycetaceae > Actinacidiphila > Actinacidiphila reveromycinica. The sequence continues at coordinate 6,448,123 of NZ_AP018365.1, read as the reverse complement.
ATGGGTCACGGCCGGGCGCCCCGGCATCCACCGCTACGGACTCACCGTGACCGCCGAGGGCGGGCACACCCTGTGGCTCGACGACCCGGCCGGGCACGCCTGGCCCCTCATGTAGTCCGCGCCCCTCTGGAGCCGCCCAGTCACTCTCCACGGCGCGGCCAGCGGGCCCCACGGCACCCCGTTCCCCTGGGGGCCGCCATCAGGCTGGGCTGGACAGCCTTTCGTGCAAGGAGGCGTCCTCCGTCCAGATGGCGGGGGTCCAGTCCCGGTGATGAGCCCCCTCGGGCGTACCCGAGGGGGCCTTCGCTTTACGCCTGGCTTACGGATTACGCCTGTCTTACGTCAGCTCCCGTAACACTCTGTAAGCCTGATGATCTCCTGAAGAAGGACTGCACCGCAGGTCAGAGGCGTGCATCTCTCTGACCTGGTTACACGTTCTCCGCCTGGAACATCCAGTGGAGACTATGCAGATCATGGACCGACCTGTGCATTCTGTCCCCTTCCGCGAACGGAATTACGTGAGAATTACGTGATCTTGGTGACCGACGCGAGCCGCTTCTCATCCTTACTCGGGATGGCCCAGGCCGCATCCAGGACGTTCCTCGTCGTCTCCTTCGCCTCGTTGAACAGATGGCTGTAGATCCTCAGCGTCGTGAGGACGTCCTTGTGACCGAGGCGCTGCTGGACCACGCTCGGACTCTCGCCGCCGGCGATCAGCACCGAGGCGTAGTGGTGGCGAAGCTCGTGCAGGTGGCGCGCCTCGGTCTTGGCGTAGCGGCAGGTCTGTTTGATGGCCCAGTCGATGGTGCTCTCACCTATCGGCTTGCCGCCCGGCATGGCGAAGATCAGGCCGGCCCAGGGGCCGTTCTTGGGCGGGGGATGCCCGGCGACGTACGCGGCGATGACGTCGACCGCCCGTCGGTTCAACGGGAGCACCCGCTTCCCCGCACCGGTCTTGAGGTCGTCCAGGTACATGCCCTTGCCGCGCTCGTACACCAGCTGCTGATCGACCCGGTAGGCCATCCGGAGGGCATCGAACTTCTCCAACCGCATCCCGCGCAGTTCTCCACTGCGCAGGCCGGTGAGAGCGCACACCTCGAACATCGCCCGCCAGAGGGCGGTGTAGGCCGCGGCAATGATCTGGCGGGCTTCGGCGACGTCCGGCGGATAGACCTTCGTCTCCGTCAGCGTCGGCGCCTTGATCCCCTCGAACGGCGATGCCCTGATCGCCTTGTCGAAGACCGCCAGGCGAAACACGCTGCGGACGTGCCTCGCGACCCTGTTAGGCGTGGTCCCGGTCAGCTCGTACTTACTCGCGAGGAGCGCCTGCCACGCTTTCGCCTCGGAGGGCTTGATCGTCCGTATCTGCCGTCGGCCCCACTCAGGAATCAGGTAGCGGTCGAGTACGCCCCTGTACTCGATCTCAGTTCGTCCCTTGATGTCCTGGGCCGGCAGCCACGTCTTGAGCGCGAAGTCGCCGACCTTGACTTTCCCGGCTTCTGGGTCCAGGTAGTCGCCCGCCAGGACCGCATGGTCCATCTTGGTGACGTGCTTCTGTGCATCGACCTGCTTCTCAAAGAGGCGGGTCTTCGGCTCGCCGTCCGGCGTCTCCCACCGGGCCTGCCAGCGCTTCCCCTTCCCGTGGTATTTCGTCTGGACCTTCCGTCCGGCCGGCCCTTTCTTGTACCAAAGGTCGTGGACGTACCCCACTGCTACACCACCGCCATCCCGGCGAGGTACTTACGTACCTCGGTCATCGAGTGGCCCTGTTGCTCCCACTGGTCGAGCTGCGTCATCAACGCGTTGAAGATCACGCAGCGGTCCCCGGCGGCGACGTTCGGCGTGAGGGCGACTAGCCAGTCCCCGTTCCGCACGTCGCGGATGATCAGTCCTCCGATGGCTGGATTCAGCTCACGCAGAACCGCCCTATGCACTGCCATGGCGGCCCCCTCCTACGCGCGTTCAGCTGCGCGCCCATGTGCAAGGAGAACCATCTTTACTCGTAAGGTGGAGAAAAAAACAGGGCTTGGTGAAGAATTTGTGTGCGTATGATGACGCTTCGTGTTCAGATCCGTTCGGCGTCACCAAGCGTTTGGCCTACTCGTTCGCCCCTCGCTGGATGCTGCGCAGAAGCTCTTCGGCTTGGCGACGAACCGCTTCGAGCTCGTCGGCCGGAATTTCTTCCACTCGCGCGATGGCGATCTGCAGAGCCTCGCTGGTGGTGATGTCCTCGACCGGCGGAGCGGAGAGCAGTTCGCCGGAGTCGCGAGCGCGCTCGCGAAAGAGGACGTCGGCCGGCACGCCGAGCCCTTCGGCGATCCGTTCCAACGTGGCATCGCGGGGCCGTGCGCTAAGGCCCCGGAGGACCTTCCGGAAGGACTCGTACGGCATCCCGCAGCGCGCGGCCGCCTGCCGTTCGGTCAACTGGCGGTCGGCCAAGATCTGCTCCAACCGGCCGGTCAGATGCCCCATCAACAAGCCACCCTCACTAGGCGCATACAGGTGGCTGATCGTAACGCGCAACGCGCGCAGCAACATGGTCGGCATTCCCATCGGTCATGTAACGGCATGAACGAGATGACAACTATTAGTTGCCACGTCACTGTGGCTGTGCTTAGCTGGGCCCCGCAAGGGCCAAACCGGCCAAGCAGTTGAAGGCACAAGGAGTGATCATGACCGTACTGACCACCGAAAGTGGTCAGGAGGACATCCTTCTGACCCCCAAGGAGGTCTCGGACGTTCTCCGCGTACCGGTCGGCACCCTCGGCCAGTGGCGGCACCGCGGCACCGGCCCCCGGAGCATCAAGTACGAGTCCGGCGGCATCCGCTACCGGCGGTCCATCGTCCTGGCCTGGCTGGCCGAGCAGGAACTGAACAGCACCGACTGAACAGAGGTTTTCGCATGTCGACTGTGACCACTAAAAGTGGTCAGGCCCGCAGGGACCTGATCGCGATGTTCGAGGAGGCCCAGCGGGTGGTCAGCGCCGAGCGCGAACACGGCCGCCACCTACGGGCGGTGGTCCGCCAGGCGGTTTCGAACAGCCGGGCCGTCGAGGACGGAGGCCACGTCGACGTGCACATGCCGCTGACCGACTGGCAGGCGCTGCGCAGCGCCGCCTACGAGCAGTAGAGCGCAAGCGGGCCGCCCGGACGTGACCCGGACGGCCCCAACAGCCCTCATCCAGCGATCGAACCCGAAAGAGAGAGCCATGTCTGACCCTATCCCGCTGCCTCAGGCGGCCGCGGCACTCGCCGAGCTGGTGGCAGTCCTCTACCAGGACCCCAGCGACCCGGTCAGCCGCATCCTGATCCCGGCGAACCGGCTGTTCCAGCCCTACTTCTCCCTCGACGCCGTCGGCGAGCTGCGGATGCGGTACAGCCTGCGGATGGACGCGCCCGCGGAGTTGCTGGCCGCGGCGGAGGAGTTCTTCGGCGGCACGGTGAAGATCACCAGCTCGTTCCACTCCGACACCGAGGACCACGAGCTGTACACCGACTGGCTGGGTGTGCCGCTGATCGTGTCGGTCCGTATCCCGCGGGAGGACTCGCTCGGGGCCCTGCGGAAGCAGGTCTCCGACCTGGAGCAGCAGTTGGCCGCGCAGCAGCCGAGCGAGGACGACGAGAGCCAGGCCGTGGTGGACGCGTCGCACCCGGTCGGCACGCCGGTGGCCGCGTACCCGGAGACGCGCGAGGACGAGCCGCTGCTGACCCGCACCCGCACCGCCGCGTGGGTGGCTGACCGCCACACCCCGGTCGTGATGGTCGAGGACCACAGCGCGTGGATCGCCCTGTCGCACGTGGACGCGCGCACCGAGCCCGCCCCGACCGCGGTCATGCCGCTGGCCGAGCGCCCGGACCCGCTGGAGTCCGCTTTGCTCTCCGCCTGGAACAACTCCGAGCCCGAGATGCCCGAGTGCCACCGCTGCGGCAACGCGCGCGGCCCGTGGGCGCCGGACCCCTCCGGCGACCGCTGGCCCTCCGGCGCGCAGAAGCTCGTGTGCCAGGTCGGCTGCACCGCGGGCGGTGAGCGCCCGTGATGTGGCTGCTGATCGTCGGCGCCGTCGTCCTGCTCCTGTTCGTCGCGGCCGGCGCGGACGACGCGCGCCGGGACCGGGCCGAGCAGCGCCGCCACGGCGCCCACACCCGGCCCCGCGCGCAGCGCAGCAGGAACAGCCGATGAGCGCCTGCACGACGCCCCGCACCGGACCGGTCTCCGTGCCGCTGTCCCGGACGTCGTGACGGCCAGTTTCCGGGCCCGGCAGCGCCGCACGCGCTCACCGGGCCCGGGAGCACCACCCACGGACCGTGTCCCTCACCCACGACCAACTGCTCCGCACGAAAGGGGAACCCGTGACGATCACTCCTGACGACCTCGCGGCCCGGTTCGCGCCGCCACCCACCAACGGGCCGCTCTACTCCCGCCTGTTGACGTTCACCGACGGCGCGTATGCCCTCGCTGAGCGCGCACTCGATGTGTTGCCCCGTGGCCACCACCTGGACGAGGCCGTCCGCGCGTTGGAGGCCGCCGCGCACTGGGTGTGCGCCGGCCTCGCCGCCATCGAGGCCGACACCGCGACCGAGCAGCACGCCGACCAGGTCCCGTACGTCGTGCTGGCCGCCCCGACGGATGCCCCGTCGACCAGCGACCTGGGCGAGTTCGCCCTGAACGTGTCGCTGTGGCGCACCTGCATCCGCGGCTCGACCGCGCACCCGCTGGCGCGCCTGGTCGCGCTGACGTTGTCCGAGGTCTGCGACGACCACGGCTACATCGCCGACAGCGACCAACCGACGCTCGACGACCTGTGCCTGGGCACCGGCCTGCCGTCCGCCGACGTCCTGCGCGCGGTCGAGGACCTGGCCACCGCCGGGTGGATCGGCCGCCACAACGACGGCGCCGGCACCCGCTACCAACTGCGTCTGCCTGCCTCACAGAACGGACACCAGTGATGCCCAATCCTGGAGACCTCGCCCGCCGGGCGCGTACCACCCTGACCGCCCGACCGGTCCAGCAGGACGGTACGCCGGGCCCGCGCAGGACGCCGCTGGCCGCCAACCAGCCGTTCCGGCGCCGCTACGAGCACGCCGTGCGCCTGTCCCGGCTGGAGCCGCGGGCCCGCCTGGTCGCGCTCACCGTGGCCGCCCACGCCGACTACCAGACCGGCGCGATCCCGGCCTCCGCGTCGGTCGGCGTCGACGCCCTGTCGCGCGCCTGCGGCCTGACCGCGATGGCCACCAGGGTCCACCTGCACGCCCTGTGCGCGGACGGCTGGATGCAGCGGACCGAGATAGGCCGCGGCACGCGCGTGCAGATCACCCTCACCCTGCCGGCCTGGTACCAGGACACGCCCTGAGCGGCGGCCGGCGCGGGAGGACCGCACCGGCCGCCGCCCACCGCCGCCCCGTTCTGCATCACCGGAAGAGACGACCACGTGACCAGTGAGGAGCCCCGCCAGTCGGTGCAGTCCGCATGGACGCTGCGCCTGCGCGAGGAAGCACTGCGCGCTGCGGATGACGATGTGTCCCGCATCGCCTATGTGGGCCTGCTCATCGCTACCTACGCCGACGCCGACGGGGACCGCGCGTTCCCCAGCCCGGAGACGCTGGCGACCATCTGCGGCTACTCCGTCGACATGGTCCGGCGTTGCATCGCGGCACTCATCACCGCCGGGATGCTGCTGCGCCGCCGCCGCCAGGGCACTACCTCGGTCCTTCGGCTGCTCGTGCCGGTGGGGCCGGTCGGCACCGTCCGTTGGGACCTGGCGCCGTTCGAGGCTGCCCGCCAGGCAGCCGCCCGGCGCCGGGCCCGGTCCGCCGAGCGGACCGACGCGACCGCAGAAGCCCCGTCGCGTCGGGGAAATCAGAACACCCGTCGCGACGGGAACTCCCAGACCGGAAAACCCGTCGCGTCGGGGGTTCCTGAACACCCGTCGCGTCGGGGGAATCAGGAATCAGAACACCCGTCGCGACGCCCCGAGAACGCCCGTCGCGACGGGTACGAGAACACCCGTCGCGTCGGGGGGGGACCTATACCAACCTCTACCTACGGTAGAGACCCTGACAGAGACCAGAACGTGGCTGGCCTTTCACCTCAGCCACAGGTCCGCGCGCGCGAGGCCGCGAACGACATTTCTCCCCCTGGCCTGCAGGCGATCGACGGCGGCGGCCGCGGGACTGCGACCGGGCAGGGCCCGTTACTGCTGCCCGTGCCGACCGCTGCGCCCGTGCCGGCGGATCTGGCCCGGATCGCGGACCGGATGACCTCCCTTTACGGGGTGGCCATCCCTCGGCGGTTCGCCGCGCCCGTCGCCCTGGACGTCCTCGGCGACCTCGACCTGCCGGACCCCACCGGCTACGTCCTGGCCGCGCTGGACGCCGACCCTGCCCGCTACCGGCCACCCCTGCCCGACGCCGACACCCGCGCCCCGCGCGCGGCCGGCGACTCCTGAGACGAGACGAGATGCCCAGTGCTGCCGACGTGGTCACCTGCGACGGGTGCCACGCTCCGATCCGGTGGACGGTCACCGCCGCCGGCAAACGGCTGGCCGTCAACGCCGAGCCGGACTCGAACGGCAACCAGGCCGTGCACGCCGACGGGGTCGGCCGTGTGCGCTCCCGCGCCATCACCGCCGACCGGCCGACCCTGGAGGGCGCGGAGTGGCTGGCGATGCCGCACGTGGCCACCTGCACCCGCCCGCCGCTGCTGCCGCCGCGGGCCCCGCGGCCCGCGCGCCGCCCGGCGCCCCGGCGGTCGTGGTGACCCCGGCCGACCGCGTGATCGCGGACGCCGTCGCCGCCGTCATCGCTGCCCGCATCGCGGCCGCGCTGCTGCGGTACGGCCTGCCGACCACCGAGACCGCCGAGACTGCCGACACCGAGGCCCGCCAGGCAGTCCGCGACCTGCGCCGCGACGGCTGGCACATCACCGCCCTACCCATCACCCACCACCCGGAGGCTCCTCGATGAGCACCCCCAGCCCCGACGACACCGACCCCGGCCTCGACTACCGCGACGACCCCGCCATGGACGACGTCGAGCCCTGCGGCGAGAGCATGTGCCACTGCCACCATCTGCCCGAGCACGGCCCGTGCGGCTGCGACTGCCCCCGCTCATACGGCAACCCCGACGACGAGGACGGGGAAAGCTGGTGAGCGCGCACCGCGGCCGCCCGGACCGCTACGCGGCTACGCCCGTCGGGGTACTCGTCACCGCCGGCGCGATCCTGGCCGTCGTCGTCGCTGTGCTCGCAGTGACCGCCGGTTTCCGTGTCGCCCTGCTCGTCGCGTGCTTCGCTGTCGGCGGCCCGCTGGCCGGCACCGGCGCACTTGTCGCTGTGATCACACTCGCGGACCGCGTACGGCGGCCCCGCACGACGGCGCCCGGTCGTGACACCTGCCAGGACATCGACCACGTCGTGGCCGACCGACCGCACGGCACCCGCCACCGCCTCGTCACCACCCGACCCTGATCGGAGCTGCCCATGCCCTCGTCCCCTGCCCGCCACGAACCCCAGGTCCGCGTCATCGCGGCCGCCCTCGCCGCCCTCGTCCCCGGGGCGCCCCCGAACGCTCTCCTGATCAAGGTGACCGACCGCGGCGCCGGCGGAGGTGTCATCCACTCCTGGGAGGGCAGCGTGGCCGGCCTGGCCGCGAAGATCCACGCCGCCCTGCTGGGGCAGTCCGCCCGCCCCGCGGCCGGGCGTCCCACCCACCCCGAGGACGGATCATGACCCCCACCGACCCGACCGCGACTGCGACCGCCCCGCTCAGCGAGACCGTCAGCTGCTACTCGCCCGCCCACGCCTACGCCACCATCGCCGTGCAGCCGCATGAGGTCGAGCTCGGCGACGTCGTCGACCACACCGACGGCCTGGTGGTGGTCACCGAGATCACCCGGCGGCGCGCCACCTGGACCCTCGGCGGCTACAACCCCGCGCTGCCCGCCCGCGTACCGCACCCCGTCCACGGATTCCCGAACCCCGTCGACCGACCCCTACTCACCCGTGACGTGCGCGCCCAGCCCCGCATCCGCGTGCGCCGACCGGCCGCCGCATGGGCACGGCTGCCCGGCCACACCAAGAAGGTCACCAGCCGCAACCCCATCCGCTCCGGGTGCTACACCCTGATCGACGGCTACGACGTCGCCTGCTCCTGCGGCTGGAGCGCGGCGGAGCCGGCGAGGAGCAAGTACAGCGCGAACGAGGCCGTTCTGCGTCACCGTGCCGAGGCCATCGCCGACCAGACCCACCAGCAGACCGGGCTGCGTGACATCGAGCGCGTGGAGGCCGAGTTGGGCGACGTCCTGCCCTGGCGCTGGGACCACGGCGCCCAAGCCAACCTGCGCGGCCTGACCACCACCCAGGCGGTGGCCCGGCTCACCCCGTGGGCGGTGGCGCTGGGCGTCGAGATCGAGCACATGGCCGCCGGCCACGACGGCCTGCGCAGCCCGTACTTCCTGTGGGTCGACTCCCGGCCCGCGCGTGCCGAGGGCCGCCCGGGCCTCGACATCCGCGCCTACCCCGTGGACGGCCCGCCGTGCGGCTGATCATCGTCTCCACCCTGCCCGTGCAGGAGGTCGCCGCCGAGCCCGCGACCCTCACCCGGCTGCGCGGCCTCCTGCACCTGGCGGTCGAACGGCCGCCCGACAGCGGGCCCGTCCTCGTCGAGGACGCCGACGTCCCCCCGCTCACCGTCCACCTGCGCCCCTACGCCCCGATGGGAGTCACGACCTCATGACCCGGCCCCGACAGACCCCGCACCTGGACGACCTGGAGCAGGTACGCGACCAGCTGCGCGCGGAGATCCGCGAGGCCCGCGAGACGCTGACCGACCTGCGCCGCGAGATCCGCGACGCCCGCGAGCTGGTGCCGCTGCTGACCGACGAGCTGTTCACCGCCGAGGTGAAGAAGCAGGTCGACGAGCTCGGCGCGGCCACCGCCCAGGCGATGGAGGACGCGAGCGACCGGGTGATCGCCCGGTTCGACCGGCTGGCTGACACCCTGCTGGGCCGCGACCACACCTCGCGGCGGCGCGGCCGCACCAGCATCCCGGACCTGGTCGCCCGCCGCGGCGACGAGGGCTGACCCGTGGAGTGCACCATCTGCCACCGCCCGCTGCCGGCAGGCACCGACCGGTACGCCTGCCCGGGCTGCGAACACCACCTCGCGTACGTCCTGCAGCAGCTGGTGGCCGAACTCCCGCTGCTGCGCGCCGAGCTCACGCCGCACCGCGGCCCGGGCGCCGGCGGCCGACCAGCCGGCCGCGCCCACCCGCCGCTGCCCGTGGACGTGCGAGTGCTCGACCTGCTCGCCACCCGCTGGGTCCCCGACCCGGACGGCCAGGACTCCGGCGGCATCCCGATCGGCCCGCTCCTGGTCGGCTGGGCCTCGCTGCTGGCCGACGACTACCCGGCCGTCACCCGCCACCCGGCCGGCACCTGGTACATCACCCGCGGCACCACCCCGGTACCGCGGGCCGGCGGCGGCATCCCCGGCTGGGCGAACTGGCTCCAGCTCTACATCCCGTTCGCCGTCACCTGCCCCTGGATCTGGCAGATGCACGAGGGCCTGGACGACGCGCTACGCCGCGTGCGCGCGATCACCGGCACACGGCCCCGATCACATCCCCGGCTGGCGCCCTGCCCACAGTGCAGCGCCGTCGCGATGAGCCGGGCCGACGGCCAGTGGGAGATCACGTGCGAGGCATGCGGGTGCCGACTCGACCCGGACGCCTACGCCGCACACGCGGCCGCCGTCCTGCCCAGCCTGAGCCTGGTCATGGCCAAGCTGGCCGCCGACGCCGAACACCACCCCACCAGAACGGACGCCCAGACGTGACCCACCCGCGCATGACCACCGACGAGATCCTGGCCGCACTGGCCGCGCTCCCCCCGGACGCCACCGACCGGGCCCGCGCCAGCCTCGCCCGGGATACCGCCCACCACGTGCCGGACCCAAGCCAGGCACGCCAGATCACTGCCAGCATCGCCGCGGCCGGCCACAAGATGCCGCTGGTCTACGCCCGGCTCGCCGCCGCTTTCAGCCTCCCGCCAGCACCCGCCGAGGCACAGCCGGACCACGGCCGGGACGAGCGGTGACGGGGCACAGCCCAGCGCCTGCCCACCGGCACACCGCCCTGGAGCGACTGCACGCCGAGGCAGACGACGCATCACCGCCAGTCCTGCCTGCCGGGCCGGCCTTGGTGTACGTCGCCCCCGACGGCACCCCGACGACAATCGACGAGACCGCCGTCGATGGACCACGCGACCGCGTGCTGTGCCGGGCGCTGCTGCGCCACGCCGGGAAGCTCCTCGACGACGCAGAGCAGCAGCACGCCAAGAACCCGGTCGGGTTCGCCTAGCCCGTGGCGACAAGATGTCTTGAAGTGGCTTCACAAGTCGCTTGTGTATAGGCTTGTGAAGTCGCTACATTGAGAGTCGCCAGCACCTCACCGACTGGAGACCACATGCCGACCGACCCCACCGGCGCAGCCAACCGGCTCCGCGACCGCATCCTCGACGCCGTCGAGCAGTACGACGCGGAACGCACCGACAGCGACACCCACGACGACCCCCTCAGCCGCAGCTACCTCGAACATCTGGCCAAGCGCTACGACGTCATCAGCCAGAGGGGCAGCAAAGCAGAGCAGGCACAGAAGATCACGCAGAAGATCACAGCCGAGTTCTCGCTCCTTGATGTACGCGTCCTGCGAATGGTCGCTGACGCCCTCGCCGCAGCTGTGCCCGCCATCGTCACGAAGCACGCTGCCGCCGGCATGGAGCCGCCGCAGATCGCCGAGAAGATCGCACTCACCCCGTCCCGCGTCTACAGCATCCTCCGCGAACAGCGGAAGGCGGAAGAAGTGCAGGAGATCATCGCGGCTGGCGTCGCCAACGATCCCGACCCGCACGCCTCCTACAAGAAGTACGAGAAGGCCCTCGCCAACGCGGACGGCGCCGAAGACTTCCTCGCCGCGTTCCGCGCGGCCCTCCCCGACAAGACCACCGAGCCGCCCACCGCCTGACGAACGCGGGCCCACCTATGCGACTGCACCGCACGGCGGGCCCGACTACCACCCGGGAGCACACCCGACATGGCACCCGCCACCGTACCCACCCGCACGACGCCGCCGCCCGTCGGCCGCAGCCTCACCGTGCGCATCAACGAGCAGCTGCACGACGACCTCGTCACCCTCCTCACCCCCGGCGCCGAACTGTCCAGCATCGTGCGCTGTATCCTGCACGACACCGCCGAGGCATACCGCCGCGCGCACGACCTGGGCGACGTCCCGCACGACACCGCGCCCGACCTGCGCATCCACTACCGCGGCGAGCAGGTCCCGACGCTGCCCATGCCGCCCGGTGCCCGCACTGCGCCCGTCCTGTGGACCCCGTAGCCGTCGTGCGCTCCTGACCGGTCGCCGAGGACCCCGTCGCGGCGGCGGGGTCCTCGTCGTGCCGCTGTGGTCCGCCCCCTTCCGGCGAGGCCGCCCAGCGACTCGGACGCGACGCCGAGAACGCAACGGCCCGCACGACAGATCGCGGCTCAGGGCATCCTGCTGGACATAGATCATCTGCTAGCGCATACTCGCTGCCAGCGCCACACGTATGTCACTCACCCCGCCTGAGCGGGGTTTTTGCTTGCTGGGGGGTGATCATGACCACCACATGGCTCACCGCCGGGCAAGCCGTCGACCACGCGAACCGGATACGCGCACTGTGCTCCGCAGGCAACGCTGGCTGCACGGAACGCACCCTCCGGTCCTGGGTCGCCCGCGGCCACCTCCCAGTGGCCGGTCTCGACGACGGCGGCCGCCAGCTCTTCACCCTCGCCGACGTCGCCCGGGCCGAACTGGCAACCCGCGCACGTGCTCTGCGCCTGGCGTCAACGCCGGGCGCCGCACCCCGGCGGGGCTTGCCGCACGTCACAGGTCAGTCACGACCAACCGGAGCACTCCACCAGGGCCCGGCCGATCCGCCACCGTGAACCCCACCAAGAGGGGGTCATCGTGGAAGAGATCAAAGGCGTCAACGGCCAGGCCGAGTTCGACGGCCAGTATCTGACCATCCGGCGCAACGGCGGCGTGGCACGCCGGACCATCGGCAAAGGCGAGAAGCGCCTACACATCAGCCAGATCAGCGCGGTGCAGTGGAAGCCAGCCGGAGCCCTCTTCGGTGGATTTATCCAGTTCACCATCCCCGGCGGCGTAGAGAAGCGGAGCAGCTTCGGCACCCAGACCAGAACCGCAGCGCAAGACGAGAACTCGATCGTCTTCACCAAGAAGCAGCAGCCCCACTTCGAGAGGCTCCGCGCCGCCCTTGATGAAGCCATAGCCCGGCACCATGCCCCCCAGACCAGCACCGCAGCTCCGAGCATCGCCGACGAGATCGCCAAGCTCGCTGCGCTCCGCGACCAACGCGTCATCACGGACGCTGACTTCGAGCAGGCGAAAGCCCGGCTGCTGGGCGGCTGAGACTCCGAACCTCTCACGAACGGCCCGCGCCCACCAGCGGGCCGTTCGCCGTATACAGGCGCCCCGCCCTCCTCGTTTCACCGCACCGGCCGCAAAGGGCCCCGTCCCGATCTGGTCGTCCTGCCCGATCCGGCCCGACCCGCACATCCTGTGCGCGAGGAGGTGAGCCCATGCAGCGCCGCCTACGCCCGTGCCTGGACTGCCAGGAGCTCACCCGCAACGCCTCGCGGTGCGACGCTCACCAGGCCGCATGGCAGCACCGATACGACGTCCAGCGCGGCAGCGCCAGCCAGCGCGGCTACGACAGCAGCTACCGACGCACCGCAGCAGCAGGAGTGACCGCGCACCGCGCGGAGTACGGCGACTGGTGCCCCGGCTGGGGCGTGCTGCCCCATCACGCCACCGACCTGACTGCAGATCACGTCACACCCAAGGCCCGCGGCGGCGGCAACGAGCCGGACAACCTGCAGGTGCTGTGCCGCGCCTGCAACTCCCGCAAGCACGCACAGTGACGGCGATGACGATGTGTCGCGCGCCGGGGGGTGGGTCGATCTTGAACACGATGATCATCTAGGGACCCGGCCCCCCACCCCCCACACACAGCCGCGAAATTGGACCGTTTTTTGGGCCGGTTGGTTCTTGGGGGTGGCGATCATGACCGCAGGCCGACCCAGGACGCCCACGGAGCGTAAGCGGCTGACGGGCAACCCCGGCAAGCGTGCGCTTCCCGAGCCGGTGGTCGTCGAGCTGGTTTCCGTGGCCGACCTCCCGCCGGCGCCCGGCACCCTCGGCGATGTAGGCAGGGCGGTCTGGGATCGGCTGTGGACAGCCGGTCAGAAGTGGCTGTCCCCCACCACCGACCTGGACATCCTGACCCGGCTGTGCGAGGCGCACGACGAACGCGACGCGATCCGGGAGGCCATCGCGGACGCCGGCTACATGGTTCCCGGCTCGATGGGGCAGCAGCGCGCCAACCCGCTGCTGTCCCATCTGCGCGCGCTGGAGTCGCAGATGACCAAGTGGGAGAGCCTGTGCGGCTTCACTCCCACCGACCGGGCGCGACTCGGCATGAGCGAGATCAAGGCCAAGTCGAAACTGGAGGAGATGTTGGAGCGGCGCGCGAAGCGGACGGGCAACGGTGGCGCGTAGGGCGGCCGCGCCACCGCGCTTCCCTCGCCAGCTGCCGCGCGGACCGGACCTGTGGGACCCCTCGATGTCCCGGTGGAACGAGGGCAACACCGATGGGATCTTCGCCTGCGAGCTGATCGAGTCGTACCTGCGGCTGACCAAGGGCGTCCAGCGCGGCCAGCTGGTGCGGCTGCGGGCGTGGCAGGCCGACGTGATCTGCGACATCCTGCGGCTCGTGCCGGGTAGCCGGCTGCGGCAATACTGGACGTACCTGCTGCTGGTGCCGCGGAAGAACTCCAAGTCTTTGCTCGGCGCCGGGTTGGCGATCGACGGCATCCTGGACGAGCCGGGCGCCGAGGTGTACTCCTGCGCGGCGGACAAGGACCAGGCGAAGCTGATCTTCGGCGAGGTCAAGTCCGCCGTCGAGATGTCGCCGGAGCTGGACGCCAAGCAGGGCGGCCTGCTCAAGTGCTACCGGGACGCGATCGAGTATCCGGCGACCGGGTCGGTGTACCGGGCCTTGTCCAGCGAGGCGTTCACCAAGGAGGGGCTGAACCCCTCGCGGGTGCTGTTCGACGAGCTGCACGCCCAGCCCAACAGCGAGCTGTGGGATGTGATGAACCAGGGCTCGGACACCCGCGCCCAGCCGCTCATCGTCGGTATCTCGACGTTCGGGAAGAAGACCCAGGCCGACGGCCAGGACACCATCTGCTACCAGCAGTACCAGTACGCGAAGAAGATCATCAAGGGCGAGGTCGACGATCCGCGGTACGGGGCGCGGATCTACGAGACCAACGACCGCGCCCGCGGGTTCCGGTACCTCGATCAACGGGTGTGGCAGCAGGCCAACCCGGCGTACGGGGACTTCCTGGACGGCGAGAAGATGGCCGCGGTCTCCCGGAAGCTGTCGGAGCCGGACTTCAAGACCAAGCGCCTGAACGTGTGGGTGACGGCCGCGAAGGTGTGGCTTCCCGAAGGAGCCTGGGAGCGCTGCGAGGACTCCGAGCAGGAGATCCCGGACGGCGAAGAGGTCGTGCTGTCCTTTGACGGGTCGTACAACAACGACGCGACGGGGATCATCGTGACCCGGCCGGGCGAGCCGCTGGTGTTCGACCCGGAGGCGCCGGAGAACGCCGACCTGGACGAGGACGAGCGGGCGGTGAAGGCCGCCGAGCTGAACGCGGGGCTGCGCCGGCCACACCAGGACGTGGTGCAGTTGTGGGAGCGGCCGGAGAAGGCGCCGCCGGACTGGGTGGTGCCGATCCTGGAGGTCGAGGACGCGCTGCGGGCGGCGTGCCGGCGGTGGCAGGTCCGGGAGATCGCGGTGGACCCCGCACGGTGGGCCAGGACGTACCAGATCCTGGAGGCCGAGGGCCTGCCCGTCGTCGACTTCCCCCAGTCGCCGGCGCGGATGGTGCCGGCGACGAACCGGTTCTTCGAGGCGGTGATGAACGGCTGGGTCACGCACTCCGGTGACCCGCGGCTGGCCCGCCACCTGGCCAACGCCGTCGTGAAGCCGTCGACGGGCGGCTTCATGATCTACAAGGAGTCCAAGGGCTCACCGCGGAAGATCGACCTCGCGGTGGCCGCGATCATGGGCCTGCACCGCGCCTGCGCGCCGCCTTCCAAGAAGCCCACGCCCCGGTTCTTCAACTGGGCGGACCTGTAGGAGGTGCCATGCGCGTACCCGCGGTGTTCAAGCGCCTGTTGCGGCGGCCGGCCGCGCCGCGGCGGCTGGTCACCGACCTGGTGGACGTGGCCGGCCTGGGCTGCCTGGACGGCGCCGCCTGGTGGCTGCAGCCGATCGCCGGCCTGGCGCTGCTCGGCCTCATGCTGCTGTTCGTGGGGTGGGTGATGGACCGGTGAGCCTGCTGCGACGCGCCACCCGGGCGGCCGGCCCGGTGCAGGAGTTCGGCGACTCCTCGATCCCCACCAACGGCAGCCTGGCGCACCTGACCGCGTCGGGTGTGCCGGTCAACGACCAGACCGCGATGAAGCTCATCTCGCTGTTCGCGTGCGTGCGCATCCTCGCGAACACGGTGGCCGGCCTGCCGATCCGTGCGATGCAGGCCGCGGGGTCGATCCAGGTGCCGGTCGACCGGCAGCCGACCATCGTGGTCGACCCGTTCGGCGGCGGCTCGAACACCGCGTGGCCCACCCGCCGAGACGGCGCCAAGCAACTGGTCGTCTCCGCCGCGCTGCGCGGCAACGGCTACGCCGTCATCACCGCCCGGGACTACCTGTTCCGGCCGGCCCGGTTGTCGGTGTGCCACCCGGACAGCGTGAAGGTGGACACCGACGACAGCGGCGGCCGCATCTACGAGGTGAACCGCGTCCCCGTCGACACCGTCGACATGGTGCACGTGATGGGCATGTCGATGCCCGGCGCGATCACCGGCATGTCGCCCATCGCCTACGCGCGCACCGCGATCGGCCTCGGCCTGGCCGCGGAGGAGTTCGCCGCACGCTTCTTCGGCGACGGCGCGCACCTGTCCGGGGTGATCGAGGTCAAGGAGGACATGACCGTCGCGCAGGCCCGGCAGATGAAGGAGGCGTGGGACGCCTCCCACGCGGGCCTGAAGAACTCCCACGCGTCCGGAATCCTGTCCGGCGGCGCCTCCTGGAAGTCCATCACGGTGCCGCCGGAAGACGCGCAGTTCCTCGGCACGAAGGCGGCCTCGAACCTCGACATGGCGATGCTGTACGGCATCCCGCCGCACATGCTCGGCCAGGTCGACCGCACCACGTCCTGGGGCACCGGCATCGAGCAGCAGGCCCTGGGGTTCCTCGCCTACACGATGGGCGACTGGCTGGGCATGTTCGAGGACGCATGGACCGGGATGCTGCCGCGCGGACAGTCCGCGTGCTTCGACACCCGCAAGCTGCAGCGCACCGACCGGGCCGGACGCATGGCGGCCGCCGTCGCCGCCCGCACGGCGAACATCGAGACGATCAACGAGCTCCGCGGCGAGGAGAACCTGCCGCCGGTCGAGGGCGGGGACGACATCCACGCCCCGCTGAACAGCGCGCACACCAACACCGGCGCCGCGCCGGGCGACACGGAACCGGAGGGCCCCGCGCATGTCTGACCTCACCGCCCGGGCTGAGCGGCCCACCACCATCCAGCGCCGCAGCGTGGCGTTCCGGGACGTCGAGCTGCGCGCCGTGCCGGACGGCACCGGCGGCAGCACCCTGACGTTCACCGGCTACGCCACGGTCTACGACATCGGCTACGAGATGTCGGACTGGCTCGGCGGTTTCACCGAGGTGATGCGGGCCGGCGCGGCCACGAAGACCCTCAACGAGGGCGCGGACGTGCCGTTCCTGATCAACCACGGCGGGCTGACGCTGGCGCGCACGAAGTCCGGGACGCTTCGGCTCGCCGACGACACCACCGGCCTGCACACCGAGGCCGGACTCGACCCGCGCAACAACGCCGTCCAGGACCTGCAGTCGGCGATGGAGCGCGGCGACGTTGACGAGATGAGCCTGGCGTTCTGGATCACCCGCCAGCAGTGGAGCCCGGACTACGACCAGCGGGACATCCTGGAGATCAACCTCAACAAGGGCGACGTGTCGGTGGTCAACTACGGCGCGAACCCGAACACCGCCGGCGCGCAGATGAACGCCCGGGACCTGGCCGAGCGGGCCGCCCGGCTGCCGGAGGACGAGCAGCGCGCCCTGTACGAGCGCCTGGCCGCGCGCTTCGCCCCCGCGGCCGAGGAGACGCCGGCGCAGGCCGGCGGGGACCTTGACTTCTACCTGGCCCAGGCCGCCGTCATCGGCCTGTGACCGCCTGAACCACCCCTCGCCTGGCCACCCTTGCGCCGGAGCCCGCGCCGGACCCCCACGGGGCACCACCCGGGCCACCACCCGAGCACGTCAGGCACGCCCACACCCACACCTGCGAGGAGGCCCCGCGTGGACATCGCGGAGATGATCAAGAGCCTCCAGGAGACGCGTGCCGCGAAGCGCAAGACGCTCGACGCTCTCCTGGAGAAGGTCCAGAACGACAAGCGCAACAAGCTCACCGACGACGAGCGGCGCGACTTCGAGGCCGGCAAGGGTGAGATCGCCGAAATCGACCTGCGCATCGCGGAGCTGGACGAGCAGCTGCGCGGCGACCAGGCCGCCGAGGAGACCCGCCGCCGCTACGACCTCAAGCCGGAGGTCGAGGTGCGCTCCGAGCCGCTGACCTACGAGCGCGGCTCCGGGCACTCCTACTTCCTGGACCTGGCCCGGATGCAGCTCAACCGGGGCGACGCCGACGGCGGCGTGGCCGCCGCGGCCGCGCGCCTGCAGCGGCACGGCCAGGAGATGAACGTGGAGTTCCCCAAGCGGGAGCGCGCCCGGCAGAAGGCCGCCGAGCGCGACCGCGACGACCTGGACAAGGTCGTGCGCAGCCGCGGGCGGGGCACGATCTTCGAGAAGCGCGTCAACCCCAACCGGACCGACGGCCAGGGCGGGTACTTCGTGCCGCCGCTGTGGCTGGTCGACGACTACATCGACCTGCCCCGGTTCGGCCGGACCTTCGCGAACACCGTGCGGAACATGGAGCTGCCGCCCGGCACCGACAGCATCAACGTGCCCAAGGTCGCCACCGGCACCAAGGTCGGTGTGCAGACCGCCGACGCCGCCGCGGTCACCAGCCAGGACCTGACGGACACCTACGTCACCGCGCCGGTGCGGACGCTGGCCGGCCAGCAGGACGTCGCGATGCAGCTGCTCGACCAGTCCCCGGCCGGGTTCGACGAGATCACCTTCGCGGACCTGATCGCCGACTACAACATGCAGCTGGACACCCAGTGCTGGACCGGCACCGGCAACAACGGGCAGCTCAAGGGCGCCCTGAACGTGACGGGCATCAACGCGATCACCTACACCTCCGAGACGCCGACGCTGCCGGAGCTGTACACCCCGATGATGCAGGCGCTCAGCCAGTCCGCGACCAAGCGGAAGGTGATGCCGTCCGCGGTGTTCCTCACCCCGAGCCGCTGGTTCTGGATGGCCGCCCAGCTCGACGACCAGAACCGGCCGTTCATCCTCCCGGAGACCCAGGCCCCCTTCAACCCGCTGGCGCTGCAGACCGGCGGCGACGTCGAGGGCCCGGTTGGCCGCGTGCTGCAGTTCCCGCTGCTGGCCGACGGGAACATCCCCTCCACCCTCGGCACGGGCACCAACGAGGACCGCATCGCCACGATGCGCACCTCCGACCTGTTCCTGTGGGAGGGCTCGATGCGCACCCGCGTCCTGACCGAGATCCTGTCCGGCACGCTGCAGGTCCGCTTCCAGGTCTACAACTACGCGGCGTTCATGCCCGACCGGCGCCCGGAGACGATCTCCGTCATCTCCGGTACCGGCCTGGTCGCCCCGACCGGTTTCTGACCGGCCCCCGCTCCCGGGCCGCCGTTCGAGGGTGCGGCGGGCCGGGCACCACCGTCCCGGAAGGACCACCCATGCATGACCGCATCGCAGAACTGCGCGGGCTGCGCGCCGAGCTGAGCACCGTCACGACCGGGCCGCGCCGCGAGCAGCGCAAGGACGACGCCTCGGCCATCGAGGCCGCGATCGAGCGCATCCGTACCGACCTCGGCGAGGCCGCCGACGGCCTGGAGGCGGAGTCCGCGGACCTGGCAGAGCAGGGCGCCGACGGGCGGGCGGGCGACGCCGCAGTGGCCGCCCGCGTGCTGCGGACCGCGCTGGACGCCGACGCCGCCGGCGAGGCCGACCCGACCGACCCGGCCGCCCGCGCCGCGCTCGCTGAGGCCCGCGGCCGGGCGATGGCCGCCGCGAACCAGCTGCAGCAGCGCCGGCTGCGCGAACACCTCGGAGTCGGGGACGAGTCCGAGCCGTCGACGGCCGCGGGCCGCAAGCGCACGGCGGCCGCGGCGAAGGCGCCCGAGCAGACCGCCAAGAAGTAGGGGGACCGACGTGGTGGCGCTGGTGTACGTGCCCGGCCAGGACGTCGGGCTGCGCGCCGCGGTGGTCGACGCCGACGGCGACCCCGCGGTGGTCGACGACCTGGCGGTGACCGTCACGGTCACCGACCCGGCCGGCGCCCCCACCAGTCCCGCCCCGGCAGCCGCCGGCGGCGGCGTGTTCACCGCGGTCGTGCCCGCGGTGAACGTGCCCGGGGTGTGGCTGGTGCGGTGGAGCGCCACCGGTACCGGGATCTCCTGGGCGGACGAGAGCCAGTTCCAGGTCCGTCCGGCCGGCGTGGAGCAGCTGGTCGACCTCGCGTCGGTCAAGGCGCACCTGAACCTCTCCCCGGGCGACAACCGCCAGGACGACGAGCTGCAGGGGTTCATCCTGGCCGCCGCGGACCTGGCCCGGGACGTGGTCGGGCCGGTCCTGCCGGAAGTGCACACCGAGTGGCACAACGGCGGCCGCCGCACCATCTCGCTGGACTGGCAGCCGATCAGCGCGGTGGCGTCGGTCACCGAGTACATCGCCGCCTCGACCTACGTGCTCACCGAACAGCCGCTGGGCCAGGCCGCGATGGACTCCTACGGCTACACGCTCGACCTCGACCGCGGCACGATCACCCGCCGCGCGGTCGGCGACGCCATCGCGTTCGCGCCGGGCCGGAACAACGTGAAGGTCGTGTACACCGCGGGCCGGGCCGGCGCGGTCCCGTTCTCCGTGCGGCTGGGCGCGCTGGAGTTGATCCGGCACCTGTGGCAGCTCACGCAGCAAGGCGGCCGGTCCCGGTTCGCCGGGTCCGGCGCCCTCGACGAGGGGTCCGGGCCGGCCCCCGCCGGGTTCGCGCTGCCCAACCGGGTGCTGGAGCTGTGGAAGCCCTTCAAGCGGCCGCCGGGGGTCGCATGAGCACGCCCATCCCGGTCTCGACGGCGCCGGCCGCCCGCCGCTGGCTGTTCGAGCAGTTCACCGCCCAGATCGCGCCCGACCCCGACAACGCGCGGGCCTCGCTGCTGATCTGCTACGACGTGCCCGGCCCCAACGAGCCCGAGGACATCATCGCCGTGGGGCTGGTCACCCGGACCCTCGACGTCAACAGCGTGGTGGGCGGCGGCGGCAAGGGCTGGCTCGATGAGCGGTACTCGATCGCGGTCACGATCGACTGCTTCCGCGGCGGTGACGACCCGGCCGCGGTGTTCGACCGCGCGAGCACCCTGCTCGACCAGACCTGCGCGATCGTCCGCACCGACCCGACGCTGGGCGGCGCGGTGCTGGTCGCGCGCCCCACCACCTCGCAGACCGAGGGTGAATGGGACTCCGACAACCTCGGCCGACACACCGTCGTGACGTTCGCCGTCGAGTGCTACGCCCGCATCTGACCCGCAAGGAGGGCCGCCGTGCCCGAGTACCGCTACACGGGCCTGGACGCCCGGACCTACCCCACGCTCGGCCTGACCGCGGTCCCGGCCGGCGCCGACGGCGGCCCCACGGTCGCCCAGTTCGACGAGCGGCCCGCGCCGCCCGCCGACGGCACCCCGCCCGCTCCCGTGCCCGCCGGTACCCGCTACGCCCCGACCGATGGCCGCTGGGAGCCGGCCACGCCGCCGGCCGCCGCGAAGAAGACCGCCGCGCCGGCCGCGCCCACGCCGCCGGCGCCCGACGAGGCCGCCCCGGCCGACACCCCGAAGGAGGCGTGAGCGATGCCCCAGCCCACATTCCGGTCGTTCCTCGGCATCGGCCTGGAGACCACCGCCGGCGAGGCCGTCGACGCGACCGCGTTCATCCCGGTCAAGACCATGAGCCCCAGCGACAAGCTGACGCTCCTGGACGACCAGGGCATGCGCGGCTCCATGGTCCAGACGTATGACAAGATCGCCGGTCCGATCTGGTCGGAGTACGGATTCGACGGCGACGTGTTCCCCGACACCGCCGGCTGGATGCTCGCCGGCATCCTCGGCGACATCGCCACCACCGGCGCCGCCGCCCCGTACACGCACACCATGTCGCTGCTCAACTCCGGCAACGGTCAGCCCCCGTCGTACACCCTCTCCGACTTCTACACGATCGCCACCCGGCAGTTCGCCGGCCTGATGTTCTCCGAGGTCGGCATCAAGTTCTCCGGCGACGGGATGCTGACCTACTCCGCGAAGGCAACCGCGCTCGCTTCCACCACCGCCGACGCGCCGGTCCCCTCCTACACCGGGGTGCCGCCGCTGGCCGGCTGGGTCGGGCAGATCTCCATCGGCGGCAGCAGCGCGGCGTTCGTCACCGACGGGGAGTGCACCCTCAAGCGGGACATCACCGTCGTCCACACCTCCGACGGCACCCAGGCCCCCTACGCGCTGTGGGCTGGCCCGCTGTCGGTCTCCGGGAAGCTCACGCTGGTGATGGAGGACGACACCCACTACCTGAACTACCTCAACAACTCCAAGCCGCCCCTGGACATCACCTACAGCCAGGGCGCCGGCGCGGCCGCGGTCGCGGTCGGCCTGCACATGAGCAAGGCGGCGTACACGGCCGCCGAGATCGGCCGCGGCAAGGACTACATCGAGCTGTCCGTCGACTACGAGGCCCTGGCGAACACCACGGACGCCGGCACCTCCGGCGGCTACTCCCCGATCAAGGCGACGCTGACCAACGCGGTCGCCGCCTCCACCTACACGTAAGGACAACGCCCTCATGGCCACCACCCTCGACCCGACCCAGGCGCACCGCGTGGAGCTGCCCGGCGGCTGGGCGGACCTGCGCCCCGTCTCGGACATCACCGAGCGGATGCGGCGCCCCATCAAGCGCCTGTCCGCGAAGCTCACCAGCTTCCCGGAGTTCATGAACGCCGTGCAGGCCGGCAACGCCGCGACCGCCGACGGCAGCGAGATGACGCAGGCCCAGCAGCTGGCCCTGGCGGCCTCGATGGGGGACGCGTTCGACGTCCTGGAGGAGCTGCAGGACGCCCTGGTCGTCGCTGTCACCCGCGGCTGGTCCTGGGACTTCGCCGTCACCGTCGACGGGGTCCTGGACCTGCCCGGGCCCGCCCTGGACGCGCTGCGGCAGGCCGTCGCGCCGTACCAGAACGCGCTGAACCCGAACTTCGACCCGACGCCGGCGCCCGGGTCCCCTACCGGGCCCTCCAGCGACTGAGGGGCCAGCTGGAGGGGCTGTTCGAGTACGACCCGGCCGAGCTGCCGTCCGAGGAGTTCCGGGAATGGCGGCTGATCAGCCTCATGCACTGCACGCCGGCCGAACTCGACGAGCAGCCCGCGGTGCGCCTGGACTGGCTGCTGGCGGTCGACGACACCGTGGCCCGAGCCCGCGCCAACCTGGAGAAGAGGGCCGCCCGTGGCTGAGTCGATCGGAGTGCGCGTCACCGGCGTGAAGGAAGTCCGCGGCAGCCTCGCGGCGATAACCAAGGAGATCGACCTCGCCACCCTCAAGGCGTTGAAGGCCACCCAGGCCCTGGCGAAGTCGAGCATCAAGGCGGGGCTGCGGGGCCGGCCGCGGTGGGACCACCGCGGCGCGTCCGGCCGCACCGGCGACACGGTGTCGCTGAACCTGTCGCCGCACCACGTGAGCAAGTCCGGCGGCCCGGGCCGGCTGACCGGCACCCTGTCGCGCGGGGTCGGCGGGGTGCGGCGCCCCAAACCGCTCCCCGGCGGCGGCTTCCAGGGCGGTGTCGGCGTCGGCGCGGGGGTGCGCAACCTCTACAAGAAGCGCCTGGAGGGCCAGTACCCGTACTTCAAGCCGGGGCTGCGCAAGGCCGAACCGAAGATGGCCGCCGTATGGAACACGGCCTGGGCGAAGGCCACCAGATGACCACCTGACCAGCACAGACAGGGGGTGGCCGTCGTGGGTGCCCTGCCCCCCGTCTTCATCGAGTTCCTGGGCAAGACCACCGGCGTCAAGACCGCAATCGCCGGCGTCGAGACCGAGCTCGCGACCGTCGACGCCCAGGGCGCCGGCGCCTTCGCCAAGACCGGGATGCTCGGCAAGGCCGCAATCCTCGGCCTAGGCGTCGCCGCGGCGGAGACCGCGAAGAAGACCGTCGAGATGGCGGGCGACTTCCAGCAGCAGATGACCCGCGTGCGGACCGGCGCGGGCGAGGCCGCCGCCAACATGAAGACCGTCAGCAACGGCGTGCTGGCGATGGCCGGCCAGGTCGGCCAGGGCACCGCCGAACTGACCCAGGGCCTGTACACGATCGAGTCCGCGTCCTACCACGGCACGGACGCGCTGAACGTGCTGCGGGTCGCGGCGGAGGGCGCGAAGGTCGGCAACGCCGACCTGCAGACCACCACCGACGCCGTGACCACGGCGATGAACGCCTACAAGACCGGCGCCGGGTCGGCCACGCAGGTCATGAACGCCCTGATCGGCACCGAGGCCGAGGGCAAGACCAACCTGGAAGACCTCGCCGGGTCCATGGCGAGCATCCTGCCGACCTCGGCGGCCGCCAAGGTCGGCCTCAACGAGGTGTTGGGCGCGATGGCCACCATGACCGCCCAGGGCACCCCGGCCCGGGTGGCCGCGACCTACCTTCGGCAGACCATCGGGATGCTGTCCAACCCGTCCGCGAAAGCCGCGGACGAGATGAAGAACCTCGGCCTGAACGCGGTCCAGGTCGGCCAGGAACTCGGCACCAAGGGCCTTGCGGCGACCCTGACGACCCTGACCGACGCCATCCAGTCGCACATGGGCCCGGCCGGCACCGTCGTCATCCAGAAGCTGCAGGGCGCCGCCGGCAGCGCGACCGCCTTCCAGAAGGTGCTGGCCGACCTGCCCGCCAGCCAGCAGACGTACATCGGCGCGCTGGCCACGATGGTCGGCGGCACCAAGTCGATGATGGGCGCGCTGCAGCTGACCGGCCCGCACATGGCCGACTTCCAGAAGAACACCGCGGGCATCGCCGAGCACGTCAAGGCCGGCGGCAAGGAGATCGAGGGCTGGGCCGACGTCCAGAAGAACTTCAACCAGAAGGTCGCCCAGGCCAAGGCGTCCCTGGAAGCCCTCGGCATCCAGATCGGCCAAGTCCTCATGCCCTACGTGCAGGGCATCATCGGGGTCCTGGCCACCGCCACCGCGTGGCTGACCCGCCACCACTCCGCCGCGGTCGCCGCTGCCGTCGTCATCGGTGGCGTCCTCGTCTTCGCCCTGGCCGCGGCCACCGCCGCGCTGTACTCGATGGCGGCCGCGGCCGCCGTCAACCCCGTCACGTGGATCGTGCTCGGCGTGATGGCGCTGGTCGCCGCGGTGGTGCTGCTGGCGATGCACTGGCGGCAGGTCTGGGACGGCATCAGGATCATCACCGCTGCTGCCGTCGGGATGATCCTGCTCGCCTGGGATGCCGTCGCCGGCGCCACCGTCGCGGTCTGGTCGGCCATCTCCGGCGCGGTCATGTCCGCCTGGCACGCCATCGCCGCGTTCTTCGCCTCGGCCTGGCACGCGGTCGCCGATCCGATCGTGGCCGGCTGGCGGTGGGTGTCCTCGGCCACCTCGACCGTGTGGAACGGCATCACGGCGTTCTTCCGCCGCTGGTGGCCGCTGCTGCTGGTGATCTTCCTGCCTCCGGTCGCCGCGCTGCTGGCGATCTGGAACCGCTGGCACGCCCAGATCCTCGGCACCGTGCACACCGTGTGGAACGGCATCACGGGGTTCTTCGCCGCGGTCTGGAACGGCATCGTGGCCAGTGCCCGAGCGGTCTGGTCCGTGATCCGAGCGGTGATCATCGCGCCGATGACCGCGGTCTGGAAGGGCCTGCAGTCGCTGTGGCACACCGTCTCGGCGTGGCTGGCGGCCGCCTGGCACGCCATCGCCGGCACCGCGTCGTCCATCTGGGCGAGTATCCGGGACCGCATGACCGGGCCGCTCACGTCCGCCTGGCACACCATCACCACCACCGTCGCCCGGATCAAGAGCGCGATCAGTAGCGGTCTGACCAGCGCGTACAACGCCGTCAGCGGCATCGGGACCAAGTTCCTGCAGATCGGCAAGGCGATCGTCGACGGGATCGTCAAGGGCGTCGTCAACAGCGGCGGCGCCCTCAAGAGCGAGCTCGGACACCTCGCCAACAGCGCGCTGTCCAGCGCCAAGGGCTTCCTCGGCATCGGCTCGCCGTCGAGGGAGTTCGCCGACCAGGTCGGCCGGTGGATTCCCGCGGGCATCGCCCAGGGCGTCACCGACAACGCGGCCGTCGCCCACCGCGCGGTCGGCAGCCTCGCCGCGGCCCTGCCCGGCGCGGCCGGCGCCGCCGGCGTCGGGGTGAGCGCGCTGTCGCTCGGCACGGCCGCCTACGGCGGGGCCCGGATCATCTCCCAGACCGTGCACGTCACCGTGCAGGGCTCCGTGCTGACCTCCGGGCAGCAGCTCGTCGACGTCGTCCAGGCCGGGTTCCTGCAGATGGGCGCGCGCAACCCGCAGACCTACCCCGCGTTCGCCCGATAGGAGGCACCCCGCGTGGCCCTGAACCCCGCCTACCCCGTGGTGGAGACCGCCTGGGGCCCGTACTGGACGTGCTCCGGCGGTGAGATCCCCCCAGACCGGTACGTCGACGTCGGCGGCCGCACCCTGGGGCAGTTCACCGCCCAGCGCGGCCGGCAGTACGAGCTGGACCAGGTCCAGGCCGGCACCTCCACCCTGCCCCTGTCCAACACCGACGGCGCCCTGGACCCCACCAACGCCGCCGGGCCCTACGCCGGCCACGTGCTGCCGTTCCAGCCGGTCCGGCGCCGCGCCCAGTGGCCGCCCACGCCCAACCTCCTCAACCAGGCGCAGGCCACCGGCGGCGACGTCGGCGGGCAGCCGCTCGGCGCGCTCAGTACCGCCGACGACGGGCCGCGCATCCTCACCGGCACCGACCCGGTCGGCGGGCAGCTCGTCGCATCCGGCACGGCCTGGCAGGGCGGCACCGTCATCGCCATGGCCGTGCCCGCCGGGGCCGCGGCCGGCGCGTGGGTCTGCTACACCGCCCAGCCCGCCGTCCGCCCGGGCCAGACGTACACGGTGCAGCTGCGCGTCCGCAACGTCAGCCCGGGCACCTCCGTGCAGGTCGCGGCCGGCTTCCGGACCCTGACCGTCGAGGACGCCGCGGCGACCACCGCCGCCGGCACCACCGCGACGCTCACCGGATCGGCGACCGCGGCCTGGACGTACATCGAGGTGACCGCGACCGCGGACCCGGCCAGCTCCGGCCTGCAGGTCGGCGTGCAGCTGGCCGCGGCCGCCGCCGCGGCGTGCACCGTGCAGGTCGACGGCTGGCAACTGGAGGCCGGCGCCGCCACCGACTGGGTGCAGCCGGGCGTCTGGTACCCGATCATGGCCCAGTTCACCGAGGACTGGCCCGCGCAGTGGACCAACGGCGGCACCTACGGCACGGTCACCCCGACCGGCGTGGACGCCCTGGCGCTGCTCTCGCAGGTCACCCTCGACGACCCGCTCAGCGCCGAGATCAAGTCCCACGCCCCGCGGTTCGTGTACAAGCTCGACGACCCCTCCGGCTCCGCCGCGGTCGCCGATTCCGCCGGGAACTGCCAGCCTGTGCCCGTCGCCAACAGCAAGTACGGCCCGTCCCCGATCACGTTCGGCACCGAGATCACCGCCGCCGACACCGTGAACGGCATCTTCACCGGCGCGCCGGGCCCCGTGGCCACCTTCACCAACCCCAACCCCGGCCAGTCCATCTTCGGGAGCGCCTGCACCTACCTGTCCCTCACCCAGGCCGGCATCACCGGACCAGCCGACCCCACCGCCGCGTGGACCCGCATGGTCGCCTTCCGGTACCCCTACGGCACGCCCGCCGGCGCCGCCGAGATCTGGATGGCGGCCGACAACCGCCGCGCCAACAACATCCTCGCCGGCGCCCTGCTCATCCTCGCCATCAACGACAGCGGCGAGTTCGGCGCGGCCACCGGCGGCACCGGCGGCCAGAACCTGCAGATGTTCCCCCCGCTGGGCAACGTCGCCGACGGCAACTGGCACCTGGGGTTCGTCGGGCACGACCCGGACACCGCCACGATGTGGGTCGGCGTCGACTCCGCCAGCTGGGAGTGGAACGTCACCGCAGATCAGGTTCCCACCCCGGGGTCGCTCACCATGGACTCCATCGGGGCGTTCGTCGACGAGAAGGCCCGGTACACCTACGCCCACTTCGCCGGCGACCTCGCGTTCGCGTGCGAGTTCCCCGTCTCCCTGTCCGTCACCGCGCAGGAAGACCTCTACCGGTCCTGGAAGAACTCCCTCACCGGCGAGTCCACCGATGAGCGGTACGCGCGCATCCTGCGCTACGCCGGCTACACCGGCCCCAGCGACCTGCAGACCGGCCAGACCACCGCGATGGGCCCGGCCGACTTCGGCGGCCAGGACGCCGTCACCGCCGCGCAGGGCGTCGTCGACACCGAGGGCGGCGCGCACTACGTCGACGGCGCCGGAACCGTCGCCTTCCGGGCCCGCTCCGCCCGATACAACGCCACCACGCCGGCGTTCGTGTTCGGCGAGCGCCTGGAGGCCGACGAGTACCCCTACGAGGACTGCCAGCCCGACTACGACTCCACCCACCTCGGGAACGTCGTGCAGGTCACCCAGACCGGCACCGGCCAGGTCTTCACCGCCACCGACCCGGCCTCGATCGCCGCCTACTTCCCCCGCACCATCACCCGCGACGTCAACGCCGCCGACCCGAACGAGTGCCAGGACGCCGCCAGCTACATCCGGTCCCGCTACAAGGACCCCGCCATGCGGATCGGCACCCTCAGGCTCCACCCCTCCGCCCACCCCGCTCTGTGGCCGGTCTGCCTGACCCTGGAACAGGGCACCCGGGTCCGCGTCATGCGCCGCCCGCTCGGCGCCCCGGCCATCACCCTGGAGCAGTTCGTCGAGAACCTGAACTGGACCATGGACGACCGCGGCGAGGCCGTCCTCGTCCTGCAGACCAGCCCCGCCGACACCACGCCCTACGGCGTCATCTCGGCCTGGCACACCACCCTGGCGCTCCCGGCCGCCGCCGGCGCGACGTCCCTCACCATCACGCCCGGCCAGACCTGCGCGTCCCTGCTGCCCCCGCACTACACGCTGTGGCTCGCGCCCGAACTGGGCCTGGGCACCCCGGGGCGCGAGGCCGTCAGCGTGCTCCACCAGGTCGGCGACGTCATCACCCTGAACTCCCCGCTCCAGCACAGCTACGCAGCCGGGGAATCCGTCACCGAAGCCCTCCCGGACGACACCGCCACCCCGGAGCAATGGGACGGCTCCAGCACATTCGATTCCACCGCATTCACGTACTGAAGAGGACGCATGACAACCCCAACTCCAGTAATCGCGGAGCCTGGAGATTTTCTGACGGCGGCACTGTGGAATTCCACCGTCACAGCGGCCATGGAGTGGGCATTCACCACCGGGCCCCCTCGATTCTCCGGCTACTGCAACGCCTACACCGGCGGCAGCCCCGCCGGCACCCTGGCCTCGTCCACGAGCTACACCTCGATCCCCCTGGATAGCGAACTGTTCGACTCGGCCGGCGGCCACAACAACACCACCAACCCCGACCGGTACGTGGTCATGGTGCCCGGCACCTACCACGTCACCGCCTCCGGAGGCTTCTCCGCCAACGCCACCGGAAACCGCTCCGTGCGCATCGGCGTGAACGGCGGCGCGGCGATCCCCTCCGGCCAGATCGCCACCGCAGGCATGTCCGGCAACACCTGGTACGGCAACGTCTCCGCGCTCGTCGCGCTCAACGCCGGCGACTACCTGTCCGTACAGATGTGGCAGAACTCCGGAACAGCCCTCGCCCTTTCCACCGGCGCAACCGGCGGCCCATCGCTTTTCGCCCTCTGGGTATCACCGTAAGGAATTCACATGACCGTCAACGGAATTGACGTCGCGTCCTACCAGACGAGCACCTTCTCCACCTCCGGCCTCGGATTCGTGATGGTCAAGGCCACCGAAGGCACCAGCTACATCAACCCCAAGCACACCGCGCAGGTCGCGCACGCCCGGGCCGCGGGCGTCACCGTCGGCCACTACCACTTCGCCCGGCCCGGCAGCATGTCCGCCCAGGTCGCGTACTTCCTCCAGCACGCCGCGGCCGCGCCCGGCGACGTCCTCGCCCTGGACTGGGAGGACACCGGGGTGTCGGGGGCGGACAAGGACGCCTTCATCAAGGCGCTCCAGAAGGAGTCACCCGCCCACCGGGTGCTGCTCTACTGCAACGTCGACTTCTGGCTGCACCGCGACACCACCTCCTTCTGCGGGGACGGGCTGTGGATCGCCGACCCCGAGTCGGACGCCGGCCACCCGCGGGTGGAGCACGCCTGGACGCTCCACCAGTACAGCGTCTCCGGCGGCGTGGACCGCAACGTCGCCAACTTCGCCAGCAGCGACGCGCTCACCGCATGGGCGGCGAAGGGGAGTTCCGGCGCCGTGCCGAAGTACGAGCCGTTCCCCGGCGCCTCCTGGTTCACCGTCGGCCGCAAGTCCCCTGTCGTCGCCGCGATGCACGCCCGCCTGGTCGCGGTCAGCTGCAACCACTACCAGACCAGCAGCAACAAGGACGTGATCGGCTCCGGCGACATCGCCTCCTACCAGGCGTGGCAGCGCAAGTGCGGGTACAGCGGCGCGGCCGCGACCTGGCCGCCCGGCAAGACCACCTGGGACAAGCTCCACGTCCCCACCTCCTGAACTCCACCCCAGCAGAACGGACCATCGTCATGAACAAGCGCTTCATCCTGGACTTGGCCGAGCGCACCGCCGCGACCTACGTCGAGGCCGTCGCCGGCCTGCTCCTGGCCAACTCCACCGGCCTGATCGACCTCGGCGCGGTGAAGGCCGCGGCCGCCGCGGGGTTGCCGGCTGCGTTCGCCGTCCTCAAGGCAGCGCTCGCCGGCAGCGTGGGCACCACCGGCACCGGCGCCCTGCTGCCCGCGCCCGCCGAGCCGGCCACCGCCGCCGAGGCCGCCCCGGCCGCCCCGGCCGACCCGCCGACGGCAGCAGCCTGATGCGGGCCGCGGTGTCCCGGACAGGCCGGCGGCTGGGGTACCGCGGCGCCGCCCTGCTGATCTGCGGGGCCGGCTGGACCACCTACGGCGCCGGCCTGCTCGCGGACCCCCGCTTCGGGATCACCCGCGGGGTGACCGCCCTGACGCACATCGCGCCGATGTGCGTGTGGGGCTGGGTCTGGGTCGCCTCGGGGGTCCTGTGCGCGGCCGCGGCGCCGCTGCCGTCCCGCCGGGACTGGTGGGGGTGGGCCATGGCCAGCGCGATGCCCGCGGTCTGGGCGGTCGCCTACACCACCGCCCGCGCCCTCGGCACGCTCGCCCAGGGCTGGTACAGCGGCGTGACCTGGGCGGTCTTCCCCGGCCTGCTGGCGATCCTCGCGGTAGCGACACGACGGGTGGTGTATCTGTCGCGGGAGGTCGCCCGGCTACGGCTCGCCGCAGCCCAACGGCAGGAGGGAGCGCATGGCTGATACGGACGGCGGCCTCTACGGCTACGTGAGCCTCCTCCTGGGCGCGGTCGTCGCGGTCGTGGTCGCGAGGATCAGCCGCACCCGCGACGACGAGCCGGACCTGTCCACCGTGGAAGGACTCGCGCGCGAGCTGGTCCGGGTCCGCCAGCGCCTGGCCGACATCGAGGCCGCCCAGCAGCACGCCGGCAACCGGCTGGCCGCGCACGGCCGCTACATCACCGTCCTGCAAGACGCCCTCCGCGGCGCCGGCCTGCCGGTACCCGACCCGGCCGCGGCCGACGCACAGCTCATCACCGGCTGACAGAACCACCAAGCCCCCGCCCGGCCCCCTGTGGCCGCGGCGGGGGCATTCGTGCGTCCAGAACTCGAGCGTTGTCGTCAGATCGACACGAATTGGAGTCAGCTCGGGATCAGGCTCCGAGCCCGTCGAGCAGGTGGTCATCAAGGTCCATCACCCAGGTCTCTTGCCGCCACGGTCGCAGCGCCTGACGTGCGTCTCGGAGCCGGAGCGCTGGCACGCGACCACCGGTCGCGGCCGCGGCATCGACGGACTGGTGCAGCAGTTCGACGGCGTCCTGCGGCGCGCCCATACGGATGCGGGCGAGCGCCTGGTCAACTGTGACGATGGCCCGCTGTACTAGCTCGCGCGGGGCGGCGAGCGCGGCGGCCGAGTGGGCGAACCGATCGTGTGCCGTCGCTGGATCGCCGACATGCAGTTCGCACACGCCCTCGAAGCCGCGCAGATGGCCCGCTGAGAAGCTGGTGACGGCAGGGTCACCGGCGTGGTTCGCCTCCATGTCGTACCAGGCCAGCCGGAGCGCTGTATCCACCTGCCGTGCCTGCCCGGCCCGCGCCAGCATCTCCGCCTGGAGGGCGTGCGCACGGGCCCGAACGAGGATGCTCTCCCCGCGTTGGGCCGCCCGCACCGCGCGGTCGGCAAGCACCCGCGCGGCGGCAAGATCGTGGGTGGCGTACATGGTGGTGAGGGCGTGGCTCATGTGGACGCCGGCCTGCCGCCACGGCCTGCCTAGCTGCGCAGCTTCCCGGGTGGCCGCCGTGTAGGCGGCCCGAGACGCCTCGTCGTCACGAGTCTCGAAGGCAAGCCGAGCTGCGACGGTGTAGGCGGCAACCGCGGCCTCCCTGAGCGACTCCTGAAGCGGAGCCGACGGCACGGGTGCCGCGAGGAGCCGCCGCGCGGCGTCCACGGCGGGCGCGAGGAGAAGCTGAAGGCGCACCATGGGCAAGGTGCCTACCTGACCGTTGACGTCCGCGACGGCCGCGGCAAGCCCGGCCACCGTTTCGTCGGTGGTGCGGGCCGGGTCGGCGAGCGCGGCGGCGAGCTGAGCCTGGAGGGCGGGTGAGAGGAGGGAGAGCATGCCCGCGCCCTGGTCGGTTGCCGCCCGTAGGACTGCGGTACGCAGTTCGGCGGTGCGTCGCTCGCCCTCGCCGAGCAGGTGCAGCGCGGTGAGGAGTTCGGCGAAGTCGCTGCCCGGCCCAATGGCGATGGAGCCAGCCGGGGTGCGGGCGTAGAGGTGGCCGAGGAGCAGCTGGTACCGGTCGTCAGGGCGGGTCGGCCGCGCGGCTTCCCAGCGGGCGACGGATCGTTGGACGCTGGCGACGGCGGGCAGCGCGGGCAGCCGCAGCTCGGCGGCAACGTTGGTGAGAGCGCGGGCCGTGCCAGCAAGGGACAGTCCGCGCCGTCGCCGCAACGCCTTCATGGTCGCCGCCCCCGCGGCACTGTCCTGCATGGGCCCATGGTGCACCCGCAGCAAGGTCACACGGGCACGATCAGGTGCGGTCTCCCCTGTTCGTGGGTGTAGTTGAGAGTCTGCCAGGTGCCGGAAGTGCCCGGGGGGCCCGTGAGTGGGAAGCCGATGGTGAACTGGCTGTGGTCCACCATCCATCGGTTTCGGGCGTGAAACGCCGGGGTCCGCAGTTCCGCAGCGCCCAGCTCGACGACCTCGGTAATCCGGTTCCGGGTGCGCGCGACGGCCTCCCGAGCCTCCGCCGGCTGCTGCTCGACGCGACCGGGGACAACGACAGTGAGAGGCGCTGCTGTGTTCTCGGCGAGCCAGAGCAGGGCGAGGGTGTCGATGCCGCGGGCGCCGCCGATGTAGAAGTGGGCGCCGGCGTAGGGGCGGAGGTGGTCAGCGAAGAGCTGGTGGTAGTCCTCCGTAGGGCGGTGGTTGGTGCTGCGGGTGCCGGTGATTGTCACAGCACTGATCAAGATCCACTCCGCGTCATAGGGTGTCAGATCCCGCTGCTCCTCCTCACACGAGACCGTCGTGTCCAGGAGATGCCCCGCGACCGCGCCACGGTCCGGGGTGTGGCCAACGCCGGAAGGGGCGCGACATGGGGACCCTACTGCACCCGCCCGAGAGAAATCAGCCGACCGAGGCACGACCGACGCCCACCCCGTGGCCGCTCCGGAGCCCGGTGTGGCCGGCCGTGACGCGCTGCGTGACCGTCACACACGCCGACGGGAGCGAGACGAAAAGCATCATGCACGTGGCCTACGAGCCGGGCACGGCGCCGCCTCCTCAGACCGTCCGCCGGATTTGCATCCGGGCGTGCCGGACGTGCGCCGCGGAGCCGGAGCAGTGACCGCCTGGTGCACGCCGGGCCAGCACGACATGTCGGACCGGGACATGACCCTGCTGACATGGGAGGACATGCCCGACGGCGGTGCGATCCCGATCTACGGCTGCCCGCCCCACGTCCGCGAGCAGGGGCTCGTGCCCCGGATCGCCAGCGGGCGCCGAGGCACGCCGCCGAAGTAGGTCCAGCGGCCTACCCCATGAACTCCGGGCCATCCACGGGTGCCGCCCGGTGACCCACACCATCCACATCAGGAATGAGGATCACGCATGCCCACCGAACTGCTGGAACGTGTCCGCCCCTTCGGTCTGACCCAGGCCGTCCCGGTGCGCCCGGTGTCCGACCCGCTGCCGGCACTCACGCTCTGCCCCGAGCGGCAGATCAGCATCACCGAGGACGGCGTCCCGTTCGTGTTCGAGCCGCGCATGTCGTCGGCGTTCGAGACGGTCGCCCAGACGCAGGAGGACCACCAGCTGGACGAGGAGAAGTCGAACGACACGGACTGACCTGGACGAGGTGATGGGAGGAACTGACCGATGACCGTCCTGGTGCTGACCCAGCCCTCCGACGCGACCGCTGACCTGGTGATCGCGGAACTCAACCGGCGGGCGGTGCCCGTCGTCCGACTGGACCCCGGGGACTTCCCGGAGTCCGTACAGGTCACGGCCCGTATCGGCGCGCGGCACAGCGGCTGGATGGGCGAGTTACGTGGCCAGCACCGGGACGTCTCCCTGGATGAGGTCAGCTCGGTCTACTACCGCCGGCCGTCACCGCACCGCCTGCACCCCGGCCTGAGCGACCGGGACGCGAAGTGGACAGCCTCCGAGGCCCGCGCGGGCCTCGGAGGGCTGCTCACCGCCCTGACCGCCCGGTGGGTGAATCACCCGCACCTGAACACGCCGGCCGGGGTCAAACCCCACGCCCTCGCCATCGCCGCCCGGTGCGGCCTGGCAGTGCCCGACACGCTGATCACCAACGACCCCGCGGCGGCCCGCGAGTTCGTCGCCGGCCTACCCGGCGGAGTCGCCGCGTACAAGACCATCGGGACCACCGGCCCGGCCGGCACCGGTGGAGAGGCCGTCGCCGTGTGGACCACCCAGGTTCGCGCCGACGACATCGACAACAGCGTGGCCCTGACCGCCCACCAGTTCCAGGAGTGGATCACGACCGCCTACGAGGTGCGTCTGACCGTGGTCGGCCCGAAGATGTTCGCCGCCGAGATCCACACCCCAACGCAACTCGCGGACGTCCGCACCGACTACGCCGCCCACACCTACACGCCCTGCGACGCACCGGCCCCGATCGCCGCCGGCGTGCGCCGCCTGATCGACGCGTTCGAACTCAGTTACGCCGCAATGGACTTTCTCGTTAGTCCAGACGGGACCTGGACGCTCGTCGACCTCAACCCGAACGGCCAGTGGGCGTACATCCCCGCGCTGCGCACCCCCATCACCCACGCCCTGGCCGACCTCCTGGAGGACCCCGCATGACGACCCCCACCACGTCCGCCGCCGACGAGCTGCGCCGCCTCATGACCGAACGCCTCGCCGCAGACGGCACCCTGCACGACCCGGCATGGCGCGACGCGTTCGCGTCGGTGCCGCGCGAGGTGTTCGTGCCCGAGTTCACTCTCCGGGCCCGCGGCGGGAAGGTCCGCTACACGCCGGCAGACCCGTCCTGGATCGCCGCGGTCTACCAGGACGCCTCCCTCGTCACCCAGGCCAACGACGCCGGCACCGCCACCAGCTCCAGCACCGCGCCCACGGTCATGGCCCGCATGCTGGAGGCCCTGGACGTCGAGGACGGCAACCGCGTCCTGGAGGTGGGCACCGGCACCGGATACAACGCCGCGCTCCTCTCCCACCGGCTCGGCGGGAACCGCGTGACGTCCGTAGACGTCGACCCGGCCCTGGTGGACGCCGCACGGGACCGGCTCCGCATCGCGGGCTACGCCCCGACCCTCGCGGCCGGCAACGGCATGGCCGGCTACCCCGACCACGCGCCGTACGACCGTCTGGTGGCGACGTGCGGCGTCGGCCGCGTGCCAGACGCATGGCGGACCCAGGTCCGGCCGCACGGCGTGATGGTCGTCGCCGTCGGGTACGGCATCGCCCGACTGGCGATCGGCGAGGATCACAGCGCGTGCGGACGGTTCCTACCGCACCTCACCGCGTTCATGGCGGCCCGCTCCACGCCCGACGCCACCACGGCCGCGGGCCGCCACGTCGCGGGCACCCTGGCGACCGCGCAGGGAGACCGCCAGGCGATCGTCGTACCGGTCGGCCTCGACGCCGAGGCGCCGCAGTTCCTCGCCTCCCTCGTCCACCCGGACGTCGCACAGATCAGCCTCACCAACGAGGAAGGGAAGGCGGTGCGCTGCCTGTACACCCCCGACATGACGTCGTGGGCGCGCATCACCATGCGAGACCCCCGCGAGGCCGAACTCATCCACGGGGGGCCGCGCGATCTCTGGGCGGAGCGCGCGCCTTACCTCCGCGCATGGGTCACGGCCGGGCGCCCCGGCATCCACCGCTACGGACTCACCGTGACCGCCGAGGGCGGGCACACCCTGTGGCTCGACGACCCGGCCGGGCACGCCTGGCCCCTCATGTAGTCCGCGCCCCTCTGGAGCCGCCCAGTCACTCTCCACGGCGCGGCCAGCGGGCCCCACGGCACCCCGTTCCCCTGGGGGCCGCCATCAGGCTGGGCTGGACAGCCTTTCGTGCAAGGAGGCGTCCTCCGTCCAGATGGCGGGGGTCCAGTCCCGGTGATGAGCCCCCTCGGGCGTACCCGAGGGGGCCTTCGCTTTACGCCTGGCTTACGGATTACGCCTGTCTTACGTCAGCTCCCGTAACACTCTGTAAGCCTGATGATCTCCTGAAGAAGGACTGCACCGCAGGTCAGAGGCGTGCATCTCTCTGACCTGGTTACACGTTCTCCGCCTGGAACATCCAGTGGAACTTCTCCAGGTCGGCGGTGATGCCGATGAGAAGGTCCTGGCTCACCGGGTCCGGCTCGTCGGTGCTCTCGATGCGTTCCCGCATCCGGGTGATGCAGGCGTCGAGCGCGGCGACCATGATCCCGACGACCTCACCGTCCTTGACCCACCCGTCGGTGACGGTGTCGATGCCGCTGGTCTTGGAGACCGTGCCGGCGCGCCCGTCGGGCGTCACGCCGATCGCCGAAGCGCGCTCGGCGACGGTGTCCGAGGCGGAGCGGGCGGCGTCCACGACCTCGTCGAGCTGGAGGTGGATGGAGCGGAAGCGGGGACCGATGACGTTCCAGTGCACCTGTTTCGCCAGCAGCGAGAGGTCGATCAGGTCCACCAGCGCGCCCTGGAGGGCGTCACCGACGGTCTTGCGGTCCTGCTCGGCCAGGGGGCTCTTCACGACAGTCATGCGCTGGTCTCCTCGCGGATCGACGCGTTCGGGTCCGGTTGATCCCGTACTGACCCCCTCCGCCTACCCTGCCTCCACGCCGTACACATGGCAAAGCGGACGACGCCAGCAGCCGCCGGCGGGCGCGGGGCGAGAGAACGCGACGGCCCCGCCACGGGACGGGTCGTCCCGGGCAGGGCCGGCAAGGCTGCGGCGGCGCGGCGGTGCCACGCCGACGCACGAGATCACGCGGCGACCACGTCCACGGCCTCCGCGGACTTCTTGGGCGCCTTGATGGTGATCCGTTCGTCCGGTGCGGACGGCACGGCCGTGACGGAGGTGACCGACGTGACAGCACCCAGCAGGGGCCTCATCGGCGCGGCCGGGGCCTCGGCGGCCGAGGACTGCGCCAGCTCCGCCAGCGACAGGTCGTCGCTGACCTCGCGCATCACCTCGGACATCGGCACGTCCAGGGCGTCGCAGATCGCCGAGAGCAGCTCGGAGGACGCCTCTTTCTGCCCCCGCTCGACCTCGGAGAGATAGCCCAAGGACACCCGGGCCGATGACGAGACCTCACGCAGAGTGCGGCCCTGGCGCTGGCGCTGCCGACGCAGCACGTCACCGAGCAGGCGACGGAGCAGGATCATCGGTGGCTCCCTCCTCGGACCGCGAATCCGCATCCTTCTCGCCCCACCGTACCGCCTCGGGCACCGCCCGTGCGGGGAGCGAAGACGTGTTCACTCAGGGCTGCAAACATCCCTTCCCCCCGTCTTCTTCCCTACCCTTGGCCGCCGGTAGTCGTACCGGGACCGTTACGTGTGGCCGTTCGGCCCTTACCGTCCTGCTGTCCTTCGGCCGGGGCCGCGGTGGACTCCGGACCCGCAACCGTACTCCTCCGGAGTTCGGCGGTGAGCAGTTCCAGGACAGCCGCCACCGAGGCCCGCCGGATCGCGCTACGGTCGCCGGCGAGCAGGAGCGGGGCCACCACGGTGCCCGACGGCCCCGCAACGGCGACGAAGACGGTGCCGACCGGTCGGCCGTCCTGCGGGGTCGGGCCCGCGACGCCGGTGGTCGAGACCCCCCAGTCCGCGCGGAGCCGGTCGCGTACGCCCTCGGCCATCTCCCGTGCCACGTCGGCGTCCACGGCGCCGCGCTCGGCGAGCAGGGCGGCGTCGACCCCGAGGAGCCGGTGCTTCAGATCGGTCGCGTACGCCGTGACCGAGCCGCGGAACGCCTGCGAGGCCCCCGGTACGGCGGCCAGCTCGGCGGCCACCAGCCCGCCTGTGAGCGACTCCGCCACCGCGACCGTCGCCGCGCGCCCCACGAGCAGCCGCAGCGCCTCACGCGCCGCCTCAGCCGCTTCCTGGGCCCCGGGCGACCCCGCGGGCGGCGTTCCGCCGCCGACGCCCGCCGATCCGCCCGGGTGCTCGGCGCTCACACGCCCTGCCGACGCTCGCGCTCGGCGGTCGGCGCCGGAGCGGGCGCGGGCGCCGTGTCGGCCTCCGCCACGGACCCGGCCTCGGCCACCGACCCCGTGCCCGCCGCGGCCCCGGCCTCCTCCCCCGCCCCGGCCTCCGCGCCGTCGGCGGTCGCGGCACCCGCACCCGCACCCGTCCCGGGAACGACCCTCTGCGCCCCGCCCCGCGCGGCCACGCCCGGCGCGCCTTCGGAACCCTCGCCGGACGCGGACTCCTCCCGGGCCGCGGCCGCCGCTTCCGCTTCCGCCGCCAGCCCGGCCCTGCGCAGGACGACGGCCTGGCGCACGTAGTCCACGCCGGTCGCCACCGTCAGCACCACGGCGACCGCCATGATCCAGGCCCGGATGCTGGCCAGCGGCCCGGTCAGCACCAGGACGTACATCCCGACCGCGACGCCCTGCGTGAGCGTCTTGAGCTTGCCGCCGCGGCTCGCCGGGATGACCCCGTGCCGGATCACCCAGAAGCGCAGGAGGGTGATCCCGAGTTCACGGAAAAGGATGACGCCGGTGACCCACCACGGCAGGTCACCCAGGGCTGACAGCCCGACCAGGGCCGCGCCCATGATCGCCTTGTCCGCGATCGGGTCCGCGATCTTGCCGAAGTCCGTCACGAGGCCGTAGCGCCGGGCCAGTTCGCCGTCGAAGAGGTCGGTGATCATCGCGATCGCGAAGGCGGCCCAGGCGAAGGAGCGCCAGGCGGGGTCGCCGCCGCCGTCGTGGACGAGCAGCAGCAGGAACCCGGGAACCAGCACGAGACGGGTCATCGTCAACAGGTTGGCGATGTTCCACAGACCGGCCTGGCCGCCGACGCGCCCCGCCTCGGCGCCCACCTCACCGGCCGCCTCACCGCCCGCCGGACCGGTCGGCACCTCGGCGATCCGCGATCCGGTGGAGACCCCGCTCCGCCCGCCGCCGCGGCCACCGGCGCCAGCCGCTGCGGCGGGATGCGCCGCGGCGGCCGCCCCGAGCGGCGGCGGTGTGGGCTCGGCGCCTCCGCTCATCTGCCCACTCCCTCGGAACACTCCGCGCCCTGGCCTCCGGGCGCGCCCGCCAGTTCGGGCAGCACTTCGGCGATCAGGTCCACGCCCTCGGTGCCCGTCACCTTCGCGGTCACGAACGTCCCGGGCGCGGGCCGCCACGCCCCGCCGGAATCCCCAACGGCCGCCGCGCCGGGGGCGTTCCCGCCGGGGGGCAGCAGGACGACCTGGCCGTCGGTCTCAGGCGCCTGGTGGTCGGCGCGCCCGGTGGTCTCGCCGGTCTCCTCGTCGAAGGACTCGACCAGCACCCGGACCGTCGCGCCGAGCCGCTCCTCCGCGCGCTGCGCGGTCAGCTCCTCGGCCAGCCGGGAGACCCGCGCGAGGCGGGCGGCGACCACGTCCTCGTCGAGCTTGTCCTCGAAGGTGGCGGCCTCCGTGCCCTCCTCGTCGGAGTAGCCGAACACGCCGATGGCGTCGAGGCGGGCCGCACCGAGGAAGCGCTCCAGCTCCGCGAGGTCCTCCTCGCTCTCGCCCGGGAAGCCGACGATGAAGTTGGAGCGGACGCCGGCCTCGGGCGCCTTCGACCGGATCGTGTGCAGCAGTTCGAGGAACCGCTCGGTGTCGCCGAAGCGGCGCATGGCGCGCAGCACACCCGGCGCGGAGTGCTGGAAGGACAGGTCGAAGTACGGCACCACGCCCGGGGTGCCGGTCATCACGTCGATGAGCCCGGGCCGCATCTCGGCGGGTTGGAGGTAGCTGATCCGCACCCGCTCCACGCCGTCGACGGCGGCCAGCTCCGGCAGCAGCGTCTCCAGCAGGCGGATGTCGCCCAGGTCCTTGCCGTAGGAGGTGTTGTTCTCGCTGACGAGCATGACCTCCTTGACGCCCTGCCCGGCCAGCCAGCGGGTCTCCCCGAGCACGTCGGACGGGCGCCGGGAGATGAACGAGCCGCGGAAGGACGGGATCGCGCAGAAGGTGCAGCGGCGGTCGCAGCCGGAGGCGAGCTTCACCGACGCGACCGGGCCCGAGTCCAGCCGCCGGCGCAGCGGCGCGCGCGGCCCCGACGCGGGCGCGACGCCCTCCGGCAGGTCGGGTACCTGCCAGGCCGGGTCCGGCTCCGCAACGGCCCCCGAAACGGCTTCCGCGCCGGCGGTCGCGCCGGCGGTCGCCTGCGCGCCGGCGCTGCCTCTGCCGGCCGCGGACTCACCCGGCGCGACGGCCGCGCCCTGCCCGTGCCCGGGCAGCGCCACCCCCGCCCGCGCGCCCCCGCCGGCCGTCCCGGACACCGCGCCCTGCCGCTCCGCCGGGCTCACCGGGAGCAGCTTGCGCCGGTCACGCGGGGTGTGCGAGGCGTGGATGCCGCCGGACAGGATGGTGCGCAGCCGGTCGGAGATGTCGGCGTAGTCGTCGAAGCCGAGGACGCCG
This sequence comes from Streptomyces sp. SN-593, assembly GCF_016756395.1. Classification (NCBI taxonomy): domain Bacteria; kingdom Bacillati; phylum Actinomycetota; class Actinomycetes; order Kitasatosporales; family Streptomycetaceae; genus Actinacidiphila; species Actinacidiphila reveromycinica. The sequence continues at coordinate 6,407,303 of NZ_AP018365.1, read as the reverse complement.
TCGGCCTCCGGCAGCGCCTCGGCCAGGTCCTTGCCGTACCGCTCGGCCATGCAGCCCACCGCCACGACGGCCTGGGTGCGGCCCTGGGCCTTGAGGTCGTTCGCCTCCAGCAGGGCGTCGACCGAGTCCTTCTTGGCGGCGTCGACGAAGCCGCACGTGTTCACCACGGCCACATCGGCGTCGGAGGCGTCCTCGACGAGCCGCCAGCCGTCCGCCGCCAGCCGGCCGGCGAGCTCTTCCGAGTCCACCTCATTGCGGGCGCATCCGAGCGTGACAAGAGCGACGGTACGGGGTTCGGGCATGCGCACCAGCCTACCCGGTGGCCTGTCGCGGGCTTCGCCGCGCGGTCGGGCGAACGGGCGTCCACCGAGGCTCCCGCAGGGCGGCCCCGGCCCCCGGCCGGGGGGCCGGGGCCGGCACGATCCGCCGGCCGGGCCCTAGCCCTGCGTCGGGTCGCCCGGCGTGTACGTCAGGCGTACGACCTGGCCCTTGTCGCCCGCCGGCCCGAGGTCCTTGCCGTTGACGAAGAGCTGGACCGCGCCCGCGTTGCCCACGATCAGCTTGATCTTCTTGTCGTCGGTCCAGGTCTTGGACTGGCCCTCCTCCAAGGACGCCTGGAAGAGCTGCTTGCCGTTGCCGTCGGTGGCCTGGATCCAGCTCGCGCCCCCGTCGGCGGTGACCTTGACCGTGACCTTCCCGGGCGGGGCCGCGGCGATGGCACTGCTGGTGTCGGTCGGCTGCGGCGCGGTGGGAGCGCCGTTGCCCTGCGGCGAGGCCGTGGTCGTGGACGCGCTGGGCGAGGGCGTGGCGCTGGAGCCGGACCGGGCGGTGGGCTTGCCGCCGTCGCCACCGCTGCCGCTGACCGCGGTGTAGCCGACGAAGCCGATCACGGCCACGATCGCGGCGACCATGGCGGCGGTCCAGTTCGGCCGGCGCGGCTCGGACTTGATCCGCTCCGCCTCGTACAGCGGCGCGACCGGCGCGGCCGCGGCGTCGGCGTCGTGGTCGGCGGCGTACTGCTCGACCAGCGGGTCGGGGTCCAGGCCCACGGCGCGGGCGATGGCCCGGATGTGGCCGCGCGCGTAGACGTCGCCGCCACAGCGGGAGAAGTCGTCCTGCTCGATCGCCTGGAGGATCGGTACCCGCACCCGGGTGGTGGTGCTGACCTCGTCAACGGTCAGCCCCGCCTCGGTACGGGCCTGGGCCAGGGCGCGGCCGACCGAAGGACGGTCGGCGGGGGGCGGGTTGCCGATGGACACGAGGGCGCCTTTCGAGCGTGCAGCGGCCTGCTGGAAGGTCAGTCTAGGGGCGGTACGAAACACCGGGGGCAGCGGACCGGGGGTTTCGGCCGACCCCACGGCACGTGGTGATGGCCGTGGGGCGACGGTCGTCCGGCCTGTACAACCTGACGCGTGGACCGGGGAAACGGTTGCCGGAGAAACGGTTGCCCTTGAACGTGCCCCGACTCGACGGGGATCACACGTGGCACGACTCCACTTGTGTGACGAATGGTACGCACGTGCGGGTGCATCCGCCGGTAGCCGGGGCGGGTTCCCCCGCCGGCGGGCCGACACACCGCGCAGCGCCGGGGAAGCCGAGCACCGGCAGGCGCGCCGCCGCCGCTCAGGACGGCGCGTCGCCGCGGATCACCGCCAGCACCCCGTCCAGCTCGTCGCCCTTGACCAGCACGTCGCGGGCCTTGGAGCCCTCGCTCGGGCCGACGATCCCGCGGGACTCCATCAGGTCCATCAGCCGTCCGGCCTTCGCGAAGCCCACCCGCAGTTTGCGCTGGAGCATCGAGGTCGAGCCGAACTGCGTGGAGACGACCAGCTCGGCCGCCTGGCACAGCAGGTCCAGATCGTCGCCGATCTCCTCGTCGATCTCCTTCTTCGGGCCGCTGCCGACGGTGACGTCGCTGCGGTAGGTCGGGGTGAGCTGCGCCTTGCAGTGCTCCACCACCTTGGCGATCTCGTCCTCGGTGACGAAGGCGCCCTGCATGCGGATCGGCTTGTTCGCGCCCATCGGCAGGAACAGCCCGTCGCCCTTGCCGATGAGCTTCTCGGCGCCGGGCTGGTCGAGGATGACCCGACTGTCGGCGAGGGAAGATGTGGCGAAGGCGAGCCGGGAGGGCACGTTGGCCTTGATCAGGCCGGTGACGACGTCCACGCTCGGGCGCTGCGTGGCCAGCACCAGGTGGATGCCGGCAGCGCGGGCGAGCTGGGTGATCCGGACGATGGAGTCCTCCACGTCGCGCGGCGCGACCATCATCAGGTCGGCCAGCTCGTCCACGATCACCAGCAGGTAGGGGTACGGGGTCAGCTCGCGCTCGCTGCCCTCGGGGGTCTTCGCCTTGCCCGAGCGCACCGCGGCGTTGAAGTCGTCGATGTGCCGGAAACCGTACGCGGCGAGGTCGTCGTAGCGCAGGTCCATCTCGCGGACCACCCACTGCAACGCCTCGGCGGCGCGCTTGGGGTTGGTGATGATCGGCGTGATCAGGTGCGGGATGCCCTCGTAGGCGGTCAGCTCGACCCGCTTGGGGTCGACCAGCACCATCCGCACCTCGTCCGGGGTGGCGCGGCACATCACCGAGGTGATCAGGCAGTTGATGCACGACGACTTGCCGGAGCCGGTGGCCCCGGCGACCAGGATGTGCGGCATCTTGGTGAGGTTGGCCACCACGTAGCCGCCCTCGACGTCCTTGCCGAGCGCGACGGTCATCGGGTGGTCCTCGCCCGCCGCGTCCGCCGAGCGCAGCAGGTCGCCGACGTTGACCATCTCGCGGTCGCTGTTGGGGATCTCGATGCCGACCGCGGACTTGCCGGGGATCGGGCTGATGATCCGCACGTCGGGGCTGGCCACGGAGTACGCGATGTTCTTGGCGAGCGCGGTGATCCGCTCCACCTTCACCGCGGCGCCCAGCTCCACTTCGTACCGGGTGACCGTCGGGCCGCGGGTGAAGCCGGTGACGACGGCGTCGACCTTGAACTCCTTGAACACCTGCGTCAGCGAGGCGACGACCGCGTCGTTGGCGGCGCTGCGGGTGCGGCCGGGGCCGCCGCGCTCCAGCAGGTCGAGGGAGGGCAGGGCGTAGGTGATGTCGCCGGAGAGCTGCAACTGCTCGGCGCGCGGCGGCAGCGGCGGTTCGGCCCCGGAAGCGGCCGCGGGCTTCGTCAGGTCGGGTACGGAGCCGGTGCCGGCGGTGTCCTGGGCCCCGGTGTCGTCGGCCCGGGCGGCGGGCACGGGCTTCTTCAGCTTGCTGGTGAGGTCCGCGACCAGCGGGGACGGCTGCACGCCGTGCAGGACCGCGCCGTCGAGGGCGGCGGCCGCCGCGGCCGCCACGTCCACCGGGTCGAGGCCGAGGTCGTCGCCCCGGGCCGCGGTCGCCGGCTCGGCGCGCTTGCGGGACCTGCGGCGCGGCTTGTCCTGCTCGCCCTGACCGGTGCCGCCCATGGCCGAGGAGCCTTCGCCGTCACGCTCCATGTCGTACGGGTCGAGGTCGGCTCCCCGGCCGACGCGGGGCGTGGCCGGGCGGGCGGACACCCGGCGGACCGGGGAGTCGTCCCCGTCCGCCGCCGAGCGCGAGGACGCGGGGTCCGTGTCCTCGTCGAAGAAGTCCTCCAGCGGGACGGCCTCGGGGTCGGGCGGGGGCGCGTACAGGCCGACCCTGGCGCCGGCCGCCCGCAGCCGCTGCGGGATGGCGTTGACCGGGGTGGCGGTCACCACCAGCAGCCCGAAGACGGTGATCAGCAGGAGCAGCGCCGCGGCGAGCACGGACCCGACCGTGTAGTGCAGGGGCGCACCGGCGGCCCAGCCGATCAGGCCGCCGGCGTTGCGCAGCGCCTGGGCGCCGTCGGCGCGGGTCGGCGCGCCGCAGCCGATGTCGATCAGGCCGAGCACCCCGAGCACGAGCGCGGACAGGCCGATCACGATCCGGCCGTTGGCCTCGGGCTGCTCGGGGTGCCGCATCAGCCGCACCGCGACCGCGCCGACCAGGAACGGCACCAGCAGGTCCAACCGGCCGAAGGCACCGGTGACCAGCAGCGCGACCAGGTCGCCGACCGGACCGTCGAGGTTGGACCAGGTGCCGGCGGCGACCACCAGGGTCACGCCGAGCAGCAGCAGCGCCAGGCCGTCCTTGCGGTGGGCGGGGTCGAGGCCGCGCGCACCGCGCCCTATGCCGCGGAAGACGGCGCCGACGCCGTGGGCGATGCCCAGCCAGGTCGCGCGCACCATCCGGTACAGGCCGCCGGTCGGGGACGGCGCGGGTGCGGGTCGGGCCGCCGCGGCCTTCCTGGCGGGCGGTCGGGCGGCAGCGCTCTTGGCCGCGGGCTTCTTCGCCGCGGCCTTCTTGGCCGGAGGCCGCGCCGCGGCTTTCTTGGCGGTGCCGGACGTACGGGGGGCCATGGGCCGAGGTTACCGCCCTTGTGATCGAGGGACACGCCTGCTCGGGGATACGCCCGTTCGTGTCGGACCGCACGGGGCGCCGGGTTGACGCCGCGTCATGGGCCGGGGGCACCCCCGGTGGGGAGCGTGCCGCTCGGGTCGCGGGCGGCGGGCCGGACGTCCCGGCGTGCCGCCCGCGGTCACTCGGAACCGCTCTGCTGCCTGCCCAGCTCGCCGCCGCCGCCCGCGTCGCCGGGTTCGAGCGCGTCCAACGCCCGCCGCAACCCGGTGAGTTTGCGCTCCAGGTGCGCGGCGGTGGCCACCGCCGCGGCGTCCGCGCTGCCGTCGAGCTGCTTGCCGAGCGCCTCGGCCTGCTCCTCCACTGCGGCCAGGCGCGCGGACAGTTCGGCGAGCAGGCCGACGGACTCCTTGGCGCCGACGGCTCCCGCGCCGTCGACCGAGGCGCCCGACGGCGCGCCCTGCTCCAACTGGAGCCGCAGCAGCGCCGCCTGCTCGCGCAACTGGCAGTTCTTCATGTACAGGTCCACGAACACCGAGACCTTGGCGCGCAGCACCCATGGGTCGAAGGGCTTGGAGATGTAGTCCACCGCGCCCGCCGCGTAGCCCCGGAAGGTGTGGTGCGGGCCGTGGTTGATCGCGGTGAGGAAGATGATCGGGATGTCCCGGGTGCGCTCCCGCCGCTTGATGTGTGCCGCGGTCTCGAACCCGTCCATGCCCGGCATCTGGACATCGAGCAGGATCACCGCGAAGTCGTCGGTCAGCAGCGCCTTGAGCGCTTCCTCCCCTGACGATGCACGGACCAGGGTCTGGTCCAGCGCCGAGAGGATCGCCTCCAGCGCCAGCAGATTCTCCGGCCGGTCATCGACCAGGAGGATCTTGGCCTTTTGCACCACGCCACGCCCTCCTCGCCCCGGCTTGGGGCCTCCCCGACTCGCAATGCCGACGGAAGCGCCGGTCGCCGCCCCCGGGGGCAGCAATGTCCCGCCGCCCGTCCTTGTGCCGGTCATGGTAGCCGCACCCTGCCGGTCGCCACACCCTGTCACCGTCACGTCACCCACCACATACCGGAAACGCAGGCGGAGACCGTAAGGTTCCCAGATCCGGAGCGGCTCACACCTCACCCGACACTCAAGTCGGCAAAATAATCGGCCATCTTCGGGCAGGTTCGGCCGTCGAACCGATCATCGCGGCGGCCGTCGGGGCGGTCCTCGCGGCGCTCACCGCGCGTGCATCCAGTCGGCCATGAGCGCCAGCAGGTGATCGGTGTCCACCGGCTTGGTCACGTAGTCCGACGCGCCGGAGTCGATCGCCTTCTCCCGGTCGCCCTTCATCGCCTTCGCGGTGAGCGCGATGATCGGCAGCCCCGCGAACTGCGGCATCTTGCGGATCGCCGCGGTCGTGGCGTAGCCGTCCATCTCCGGCATCATGATGTCCATCAGCACCACGGCGATGTCGTCGTACTGCTCCAGGACGTCGATGCCCTCGCGCCCGTTCTCCGCGTACAGCACGGTCAGGCCGTACTGCTCCAGCACGCTGGTGAGCGCGAAGACGTTGCGGATGTCGTCGTCGACGATCAGGACCTTCTCGCCGCTGAAACCGCCGGTGAAGGCCGGGTACGCCTCCCCGTGCGCCGTTTCCCGCCCCGCCGTCCCGGAGTCGCTCCCAGGGCCCTCAGAGCCCCTTGCAGGGGCACCCTGGCCCCCTCGGCCGCCCCGGTCGTCCGCCGCGGCGGAGAAGGCGCCCGCGCCGCCGCCCGCCCCGTTCCCGCCCGCCTCCGGCCGGGACGGGCCGGGCGCGGTCTGCGCCGAGCGGCGGCGCAGCCTCGCCAGGCTGCTGCCCGGGCCGCGGGTACGCCCCTGGGACCGCTGCTCGGCCTCCGCGTCCTCGCCCCCCTCGATCGCCACCTGCGGCTGCACCGGCAGCGTGTCACCGAGGCTGAGCGGCAGGTACAGGGTGAAGGTCGAACCGCGGCCGGGCTGGCTGTCGGCGTGGATCTCACCGCCCAGCAGCCGGGCGATCTCCCGGCTGATCGACAACCCGAGGCCGGTGCCGCCGTACTTGCGGCTGGTGGTGCCGTCGGCCTGCTTGAACGCCTCGAAGATCACCAGCATCTTGCTCGCCGCGATCCCGATCCCGGTGTCGGACACCGAGAACGCGATCAGCGGCTGGTCGGGGTCGCGCAGCGTCCCCGCCTCCAGCAACTGCTCCCGGATCGACTGCGGCGCGTCCGGGCCGGCCGGCCGGATCATCAGCTCCACCGACCCGGAGTCGGTGAACTTCACCGCGTTCGACAGCAGGTTGCGCAGCACCTGGAGCAGCCGCTGCTCGTCGGTGTGCAGGGTGGCCGGCAGCTCCGGGGAGACCCGCACCGAGAAGTCCAGGCCCTTCTCCGCCGTCAGCGGCCGGAACGTCGCCTCCACGTAGTCCACCAGTTGCACCAGCGCGATCCGGGTCGGCGAGACGTCCATCTTGCCGGCCTCGACCTTCGTCAGGTCCAGGATGTCGTTGATGAGCTCCAGCAGGTCGGAACCGGCGCCGTGGATGGTCTCGGCGAACTCGACCTGCTTCGGCGACAGGTTGGAGTCGGCGTTGTCGGCCAGCAGCTTGGCGAGGATCAGCAGCGAGTTCAGCGGCGTGCGCAGCTCGTGCGACATGTTCGCCAGGAACTCGGACTTGTAGCGCATCGACACCGCGAGCTGCTCGGCCCTCTCCTCCAGGACCTGCCGCGCCTCCTCGATCTCGGTGTTCTTCACCTCGATGTCGCGGTTCTGCCGCGCCAGCAGCTCGGCCTTCTCCTCCAGCTCCGCGTTGGACATCTGGAGGGCGCGCTGCCGGTTCTCCAACTCGTCCGAGCGCTCCTGGAGTTGCTCGGTCAGCTCCTGGGACTGCTTGAGCAGCCCCTCGGTCTTGGTGTTCACCGAGATGGTGTTGACGCTGATCGCGATGATGTCGGTGATCTGGTCCAGGAAGTCCTTCTGGATCTGCGTGAACGGCTGGAACGCCGCCAGCTCGATCACGCCGAGCACCCGGCCCTCGAAGAGCACCGGCAGCACGATCACGTGGGCCGGCGGGGCCTCGCCCAGCCCCGACACGATCTTCAGGTAGCCCGGCGGCGCCTGCTCGATCAGGATCGAGCGCTTCTCCACCGCCGCCTGCCCGATCAGCCCCTCCCCCGGCAGGAACACCGACGACATGGTGCGCCGCGAGAAGCCGTAGCTGCCGACGAGCGCGAGTTCGTACTCCTCGCCGGACTCCGCGGTGTCCTGGGCGAGGAAGAACGCGCCGTGCTGCGCGGACACCACCGGGGTCAGCTCGCTCATGATGAGCGCGGCCACGTCCCGCAGGTCGCGCCGGCCCTGCATCAGACCGGAGATCCGGGCCAGGTTGCCCTTGAGCCAGTCCTGCTCCTTGTTCGCGAGCGTCGTCTCGCGCAGCCGGACGATCATCGTGTTGATGTAGTCCTGCAGCTCCAGGATCTCCCCGGCCGCGTCCACGTCGATCCGCAGGTTCAGGTCGCCGCGGGTCACCGCGGTGGCGACCTGCGCGATGTTGCGCACCTGGGACGTCAGGTTGTTGGCCATCAGGTTCACCGACTCGGTGAGGTCCTTCCAGATCCCCGACACGCCCGGCACCCGCGCCTGGCCGCCCAGCCGTCCCTCGGTACCCACCTCGCGGGCGACCCGCGTCACCTCGTCACCGAACGCCGAAAGCTGCCCGACCATGGTGTTGATCGTGGTCTTCAGCTCCAGGATCTCGCCGCGCGCGTCCACGTCGATCTTCTTGGACAGGTCGCCGCGCGCGACCGCCGTCGTCACCTGCGCGATCTGCCGCACCTGGCCGGTCAGGTTGGACGCCATGCCGTTGACGGACTCGGTCAGGTCCTTCCAGGTGCCGGCCACCCCCGGCACCCGCGCCTGGCCGCCGAGGATGCCCTCGGTGCCCACCTCCCGCGCCACCCGGGTGACCTCGTCACCGAACGCCGACAGCGTGTCCACCATCGTGTTGATGGTGTTCTTCAGCTCCAGGATCTCGCCCCGGGCGTCCACGTCGATCTTCTTCGTCAGGTCGCCGTTGGCGACGGCGGTGGCCACCGAGGAGATCGACCGCACCTGCGAGGTGAGGTTCGACGCCATGCCGTTCACCGAGTCGGTGAGGTCCTTCCAGATGCCCGACGCGTCGCGCACCCGCGCCTGACCGCCGAGCTGGCCCTCCGTGCCCACCTCCCGCGCCACCCGGGTGACCTCGTCACCGAACGCCGACAGCGTGTCCACCATCGTGTTCACGGTCGTCACCAGCGCGAGGATCTCGCCCTTCGCGTCCACGGTGATCTTGCGCGACAGGTCGCCCGCCGCCACCGCCGACGTCACGTCGGCGATGTTGCGCACCTGGGAGGTGAGGTTGTTCGCCATGAAGTTGACGGACTGCGTGAGGTCCTTCCACGTACCGCTGACGCCCTTGACCTCCGCCTGGCCGCCGAGGATGCCCTCCGTGCCCACCTCGCGGGCCACCCTGGTGACCTGCTCCGCGAACGACGAAAGCTGGTCCACCATCGTGTTCAGGGTGCTCTTCAGCTCCAGGATCTCGCCCTTGGCGTCCACGTCGATCTTCTGCGACAGGTCGCCGCGCGCCACCGCCGTGGCGACCTGGGCGATGTTGCGGACCTGGCCGGTCAGGTTGCCGGCCATGAAGTTCACCGAGTCCGTCAGGTCACGCCACACGCCGGCCACACCCGGCACCTGCGCCTGGCCGCCCAGCCGCCCGTCCGTGCCCACCTCGCGGGCCACCCTGGTGACCTGCTCCGCGAACGACGAAAGCTGGTCCACCATCGTGTTGATGGTGTTCTTCAACTCCAGGATCTCGCCCCGCGCGTCCACGTCGATCTTCTGCGACAGGTCACCGCGCGCCACCGCCGTCGTCACCTGGGCGATCTGCCGCACCTGCGAGGTGAGGTTGCCGGCCATGAAGTTGACGGAGTCCGTCAGGTCCTTCCACGTGCCCGACACCCCGTCCACCCGGGCCTGGCCGCCCAGCCGGCCCTCGGTGCCCACGTCCCGCGCCATCCGCGTGACCTGCTGCGAGAACGAGCTGAGCTGGTCCACCATGGTGTTCACGGTGTTCTTCAGCTCCAGCATCTCGCCGGAGACGTCCACCGTGACCTTCTGCGACAGGTCACCGTTGGCGACGGCGGTCGTCACCTGGGCGATGTTGCGGACCTGGGCGGTCAGGTTCCGGAACGCGTTGTTGACGGAGTCCGTCAGGTCCTTCCAGGTCCCCGCCGCGCCGGAGACCTGCGCCTGCCCGCCGAGCTGGCCCTCGACGCCGACCTCGCGCGCGACCCGCGTCACCTCGTCGCCGAACGCCGAAAGCTGGTCCACCATGGTGTTCACGGTGTTCTTCAGCTCCAGCATCTCGCCGGAGACGTCCACGGTCACCTTCTGCGACAGGTCACCGCCGGCCACCGCCGTGGTCACCTGCGCGATGTCCCGCACCTGCGCCGTCAGGTTCCGGAACGCCGTGTTGACCGAGTCCGTCAGGTCCTTCCAGGTCCCCGCCACGCCCGGCACCTGCGCCTGCCCGCCGAGCTGGCCCTCCGCGCCGATCTCCCCCGCGACCCGCGTCACCTCGTCGGCGAACGTGCGCAGCGTCTCCGTCATCGCGTTGATCGTCTCCGCGAGCTGCGCGACCTCGCCGCGCGCGCCGATGGTGATCTTCTGCGTCAGGTCGCCGTTCGCCACGGCCATCGTCACCTGGGCGATGTCCCGCACCTGCGCCGTCAGGTTCCCCGCCATCAGGTTGACGGAGTCCGTGAGGTCCTTCCACACCCCCGCCACGCCCGGCACCTGCGCCTGGCCGCCCAGCTCGCCCTCGGTGCCCACCTCCCGGGCCACCCGGGTCACCTCGGAGGAGAACGAGCTGAGCTGGTCCACCATCGTGTTGACGGTGTTCTTCAGCTCCAGCATCTCCCCCGCGACGTGGACCGTCACCTTGCGGGACAGGTCCCCCTTCGCCACCGCCGTCGTCACCAGCGCGATGTCCCGCACCTGCGCCGTCAGCCGGTACGCCATGGTGTTGACCGAGTCCGTCAGGTCCTTCCAGGACCCGGACACCCCCCGGACCTTCGCCTGCCCGCCGAGCTTGCCCTCGGTGCCCACCTCGCTGGCGACCCGCGTCACCTCGTCGGTGAACGCCGACAACTGGTCCACCAGCCCGTTGACCGTGCGTCCCACCTTCAGGAACTCGCCGCGCAGCGGGTGCGCCGACCCGTCCGCGTTCTGAGCCCGCAGGTCCATCCGCTGTTCGAGATCGCCCTCGGCGACCGCCGACAGCACCCGGCCGACCTCCGACACCGGCCGCACCAGGTCGTCCACCAGCGCGTTCGACGCCTCGATCGCCGCCGCCCACGAACCCTCCGACGGGCCCGACTCCAACCGCTCGGTCAGCTTGCCGTCCCGGCCGACCACCCGGCGCACCCGGGCCAGCTCCCCGGTGAGGTGCTGGTTACGGTCGGCGACCTCGTTGAAGACGACCGCGATCTCCGCCAGCGGCCCGTCGCCCGACACCGGCAACCGCTTGCGGAAGTTCCCGTCCCGCATCGCGGACAACGCCCCGAGCAGCTTGGTGAGCGCGGCCGTGTCGACCTCGACGGTCCCGCTGCCACGGGATCGCCCGTTCTTCGTACGCGTGACCGTGCCCCGCGCCGATGCGCCAGACTCCACCGTGTTCCTCCCGGAGGGTCGACCGACCCGCAGATGAGCAAGCTTGCAACCTTCAGAACATGCCCAGTGTTTCACTACGGCCCACCCCACCCATAACAGTTCGGCAGCATCCGGGGAACTGCGACCACGATCGGGGTGGAAACACGGGTAACCGGCGCACACACGGTCGGTGTGGGTAGGTAACGTGAACGGTGCCGCCGTAGCCGGGAGGTCCCCCCTCCCGACGGGCGCACACGCAGGGGAGCCGCCGAGTGACGTTCCAGCAGCACGGCGACGCACCGGCAGCAGCGGGCGGCGCGCCCGCGCGGACACGAACCATGAGGAGATCGGTGATCACGGCGCGGGCAGCGGCCACCTTCGAACCGGTGGGACGGTCGGTCGCGATCGCCCGCGCCTTCGTCCGCGACACCCTGCACGGCTGGGGCTTCGCGGACGTGGTGGACGACGCCGTCGTCCTGACCAGCGAGCTGGTCACCAACGCGGTGGTGCACGCCGGCACCGCCGCCGACGTGCAGTGCCTGCGGTACGACACCGCGGTCCGCGTCGAGGTCGCCGACCACTACCCCGAGCGCGAAGTCCCGATGCAGACCCGGGGCCGCCAGTTCCGCGAGGCCGACAACGAGGGCGGCCGCGGCCTGCTGCTCTGCTCCGCCCTGGCCAGCCGCTGGGGCGTGGAGTACTCCGCGGCAGGAAAGTACGTCTGGTTCCAGCTCGAACTGCCCCAGCGCCCCACCGGCACCCGCTCCGTCGGCCCGGTCCTGCCCACCGCGGACCTGCCGGTCGCCGACGAGAGCGTGCGCGTCGCCGTCGTCCAGGTCGACAGCGCCGGCGTCATCACCCGGTGGAACGACGACGCCACCGACCTCTTCGGCCACACCGCCGCCGACGTCGTCGGCAAGTCCCTCGCCGACCTCGCCGCCTGGCCGCAGACCCCCGGCACCGGCATCGGCCTCGCCGACGCCCTCCAGCACTCCCGCTGGGAGGGCACCTACGGCCTGCGCGACTCCGGCGGCAGGGTCCTGCCCGTCTACGGCTCCCACCTGCGGGTCCGCGACACCGCGGGCGAACCGTCCACCGTCTGCCTGCTGGTGCGCGCCGAGGAACGCGCGGTCCTCCAGTCGCCCCACCGCGGCACCAACGGCACCGACCCCCACGCCTCCCAGCGCGGCAAGGCCACCGACGCGTTCGAGGTCTTCATCGGCTCCCCCGCCCCCGACGACCTCGACGGCCTCCTCCAGCGCACCGTGGAACGCGCCCGCGACATGCTCGACGGCGACGCCGCCTACCTGCTGCTCGCCACCGACGACGAGACCGAGCTGGAGGTCCGCGCCTCCACCGGCCTGCCCTCCGCCCGCCAGCGCTTCGCCCGCGTCCCCGTCGAGGCCGGCACCGGCCGCTACGGCAGCGCCCGCATGCCCGCCGTCCACGAGGACCTCACCGCCGTGCCCGGTGCCGTACCGCTGCTGTCCGGCACCGGCATGCGCTCCGTCGTCACCGTCCCGCTCAAGGTCGAGGGCCGCCTGACCGGGTCCCTCGGCGTCGCCGCCGAAGCGCCCGGCCGCTACAACAACCAGGAGGCCCTGCGCCTCCAGTTCGCCGCCGACCGGATCGCCCTGGCCGTCGAGAGCGCCCGCCTCACCGAACTCGAGCGCCTCCGCCGCGGCTCGCTCTCCTTCCTCGTCGAAGCCTCCGACCTGCTCGCCGGTACCCTCGAACGCGACCAGACCCTGGCCCTCATGGCCCAGATGACCGTGCCCACCCTCGCGAGCTGGTGCGCCGTCTACACCATCGCCGAGCAGGCGGAACCCGAACTCGCCTTCGTGCTGCACGAGGACGAGGACCGCATCGACGGCATCAAGGCCCTGCTCCAGCAGGTCAGGCCGCCCGAGCCCGACCCCACCCCCGGCGCCCGGATCTGGACCGCCCCCTCCGACGCCGCGCACTCCAGCGCGCTGCGCGCCTCCCTGCGCAGCCTCGGCGTCGGCGCCGCGGCCGGCACACGCCCCGCCAGCACCCCCGGTGTCGCCCTGGCCACCGCCGCCGCGGTCGGTGGAGAAACGGTCGTGCTGCCGCTGGTCGCCCGCAACCGCGTCATCGGCATGCTCACCCTCGGCAAGCCCAGCGACGAGCGCTTCCGCCAGGAGATCCTCGAACTCGCCGAGGACCTCTCCCGCCGCGCCGCCCTTGCCCTGGACAACGCCCGCCTCTACAGCGAGCGCACCGCGATCAGCCAGGCCCTCCAGCGCAGCCTGCTGCCGCCCGAGCTGCCGGACATCCCCGGCGTCGAGGTCGAGGTCGTCTACCGCGCGGCCGGCGAGGGCAACGAGGTCGGCGGCGACTTCTACGACCTCTTCCCGATCCGCGAGGGCTGCTGGGGCTTCGCCATCGGCGACGTCTGCGGCACCGGCCCGGAGGCGGCCGCCGTCACCGGCCTGGCCCGGCACGCGCTGCGGCTGCTCGCCCGCGAGGGCTTCGGCGGCCCCTCGGTCCTCGAACTGCTCAACGCCGCCATCCTCGACGAGGGCGCCCGCAGCCGCTTCCTCACCCTCCTCTACGGCGAGTTGTGGCCGCGGGAGGACGGCAGCGCCGAGCTGCGCATGGTCTGCGCCGGGCACCCGCTGCCGCTGCGCCTGCGTCCGGACGGCACCGTGGAGCCGGCCGCAGAACCGCAGCCGCTGCTCGGTGTCATGGAGGACCTCGACCTCTTCGAGCAGTCCGTCACGCTCGACCCGGGCGACGTCCTGCTCTGCGTCACCGACGGCGTGACCGAGCGACGCGAGGGAAGTCGGATGCTCGGCGACGACGGACTGGCCGACGTGCTGGCCACGTGTACGGGCCTGACCGCCGGCGCGGTCGCCGCGCGCATCCAGCGCGCCGTGGAGCGTTTCGCGGCCGACGCGCCCTCCGACGACATGGCGATCCTCGCCATGCGGGTGCCGGCACTGCCGACGCCCTGAACCACTTCGTACCCGCACCACGCCGTCCCGCCCCGTCCCGCAGCGCCGGGGCCGGTCGCCGGGGCGGCGGCTACGGTCGCAGCACAGCTCCAGAACAGCGAAAAGGCCCCCGCCGTCACGGCGGGGGCCTTTTCCACGGAGCCCCAATACGGAATCGAACCGTAGACCTTCTCCTTACCATGGAGACGCTCTACCGACTGAGCTATTGGGGCGCGTCGATGGGAAGATCCTAGCCCATCAGCGCCCTTGTACGAAAACGGCGGTCAGACGACCCCGCCGAGCCGGTTGCAGACCGTCGCCAAGTGGGTCAACTCGCGCTGTGTCATGCCCGGGTGGAGCGGCAGCGACAGGCTGTCGGCGGCCACCCGCTCGGTCTGCGGCAGCTCGGCCGGCCGGGCCGCACGGTGCGCCGGCATCCGGTGCACGGGCACCGGGACGGCCACGGTCGCCGGTACCCCGCGCTCGACCAGCGCCCGCAGGTACGCGTCCCGGTCCGGCCGGCCGTTGCCCGGTACCCGGACGGTGTACCGCTGGTAGAGGTGGTGCGCGCCCGGCTCGGTGTACGGCACCACGACCCCGGTGAGCGCCGAGTCGAGGAACCGCGCGTGGGCCCGGCGGCGGGCGACGGCGCCCAGGTCCTCGCCATGGGGCGCCTCCTCGACCACGGCGAGCCCGTGCCGGAGCGCGAGGTCCGCCAGCCGGTCCAGGGCCGCCGGGTGGCCGAAGAGGTTCACCGGAACCAGGGCAGCGGTCCGCGCGGTGACACGGTCGGCCACCGAGGCAGGGTCCACGCAGTAGGTCCGGGCGTCGATGTCGGCGAACACGGGGGTCGCGCCGGCCAGCCGGGTCCCGTCGGCGGGCGCACCGGGACCGTACGACGGCACGATGACCTCGTCACCGCGGCCGATGCCGAGCGCGTTGAGGGTGTCCCGCACCACGGTCGCCGTCATCTCGCAAGCGATACCGGGCCGCCGTCCGGCAGTCGTCATCTGCTGCACGTCTCCACACCTCCGCCTGTCGGGGAGCCCAGGTTCCCGTGGGGACGTGAACATGAGGGTAACGAGCAGCAAAAAAGCCCCAACCCCCGGGACAAGCCTCGGGGGTTGGGGCCTTTTCTCAAAATTTGTTCGGCGGTGTCCTACTCTCCCACAGGGTCCCCCCTGCAGTACCATCGGCGCTGAAAGGCTTAGCTTCCGGGTTCGGAATGTGACCGGGCGTTTCCCTAACGCTATGACCACCGAAACACTATGAAACTCTCCACACACCACACACCCCGCCCGGTTCTCACCAGGCAATGGCATGTGGGTAGCTGGTTGTTTCAGAACCACACAGTGGACGCGAGCACACATGGACAAGCCCTCGGCCTATTAGTACCGGTCAGCTCCACCCCTCACGAGGCTTCCACATCCGGCCTATCAACCCAGTCGTCTACTGGGAGCCTTACCCCATCAAGTGGGTGGGAGCCCTCATCTCGAAGCAGGCTTCCCGCTTAGATGCTTTCAGCGGTTATCCCTCCCGAACGTAGCCAACCAGCCATGCCCTTGGCAGAACAACTGGCACACCAGAGGTTCGTCCGTCCCGGTCCTCTCGTACTAGGGACAGCCCTTCTCAAGACTCCAACGCGCGCAGCGGATAGGGACCGAACTGTCTCACGACGTTCTAAACCCAGCTCGCGTACCGCTTTAATGGGCGAACAGCCCAACCCTTGGGACCGACTCCAGCCCCAGGATGCGACGAGCCGACATCGAGGTGCCAAACCATCCCGTCGATATGGACTCTTGGGGAAGATCAGCCTGTTATCCCCGGGGTACCTTTTATCCGTTGAGCGACGGCGCTTCCACAAGCCACCGCCGGATCACTAGTCCCTACTTTCGTACCTGCTCGACCCGTCAGTCTCACAGTCAAGCTCCCTTGTGCACTTACACTCAACACCTGATTGCCAACCAGGCTGAGGGAACCTTTGGGCGCCTCCGTTACCCTTTAGGAGGCAACCGCCCCAGTTAAACTACCCACCAGACACTGTCCCTGATCCGGATCACGGACCGAGGTTAGACATCCAGCACGACCAGAGTGGTATTTCAACGACGACTCCCACCAAGCTGGCGCTCGATGATCAAAGTCTCCCACCTATCCTACACAAGCCGAACCGAACACCAATATCAAGCTATAGTAAAGGTCCCGGGGTCTTTCCGTCCTGCTGCGCGAAACGAGCATCTTTACTCGTAGTGCAATTTCACCGGGCCTATGGTTGAGACAGTCGAGAAGTCGTTACGCCATTCGTGCAGGTCGGAACTTACCCGACAAGGAATTTCGCTACCTTAGGATGGTTATAGTTACCACCGCCGTTTACTGGCGCTTAAGTTCTCAGCTTCGCCACACCGAAATGTGACTAACCGGTCCCCTTAACGTTCCAGCACCGGGCAGGCGTCAGTCCGTATACATCGCCTTACGGCTTCGCACGGACCTGTGTTTTTAGTAAACAGTCGCTTCTCGCTGGTCTCTGCGGCCACCCCCAGCTCACACCGTAAAGATGATCACCAGAAGTGGCCCCCCTTCTCCCGAAGTTACGGGGGCATTTTGCCGAGTTCCTTAACCATAGTTCACCCGAACGCCTCGGTATTCTCTACCAGACCACCTGAGTCGGTTTAGGGTACGGGCCGCCTTGAAACTCGCTAGAGGCTTTTCTCGACAGCATAGGATCATCCACTTCACCACAATCGGCTCGGCATCAGGTCTCAGACTCAAAGCTGCCCGGATTTACCTGGACAACGTCCTACACCCTTACCCCGGGACAACCACCGCCCGGGCTGGACTACCTTCCTGCGTCACCCCATCACTTACCTACTACAAGTCCGGTTCAGCGGCTCCACCACTCCCCCTCACTCCGAAGAGATCAGAGGCGGCTTCACGGCCTTAGCATCGCTCGGTTCAGTACTGGGCGCTTCAAAGCGGGTACCGGAATATCAACCGGTTGTCCATCGACTACGCCTGTCGGCCTCGCCTTAGGTCCCGACTTACCCTGGGCAGATCAACTTGACCCAGGAACCCTTAGTCAATCGGCGCAAGAGTTTCCCACTCTTGTATCGCTACTCATGCCTGCATTCTCACTCGTGAACCATCCACCACTCGCTTACACGGCGGCTTCACCCGGCACACGACGCTCCCCTACCCATCCGTACGGGCGTTGGCCCTCATGTACGAATGACACGACTTCGGCGGTACGCTT